>JBKJHN010000186.1:0-4002 GCA_046599015.1 Ramlibacter sp. | reverse complement strand
GAGATGGTGTCGGCTCGCTTGCGCATCGTGCTGGATCAGCCATCGCCTTCGGCTCGGCCTGGCAAGCCGTGGTTGTTCGTGGCGTTGTGACTCACCCCCGCTACGGCCACCCGCTTCGCTTTTACATAACGCCGCATTGCCCTTAGTGGCCGCCAGCCACTACGCTAAAGCTCCGTTTAGTGTCGCTCACCGCTTGCGCGCACTACGCGCCCTCGTCTACACGTCCTTGTGGTGTGTTTCGATCGTTCTCTAGTGCTGACGCTGCATTTGGACGAGTTGCCTACAGATTGCCTACAAGCCGAGCACAAAAAAACCACACTACTGTGCCATTCGAGCCCGACGGTCACGTCGGCTCGCCCCGGACCATGCTGGCCTCGAAGGCGCCGCGCTTGCGTCCGGTAGGCAGCGCGCGCTTGCAGAGCAGCTACAGGTTTCGCGCGACATGGTGCAGTCGCAAGATTTCAACGTCTTCACCGCGCACGCGGTAGATGGCGATGTAGTTCTTGTGCAAGACCAACTCACGGGTCCCAGGAACCCGGCCTGCTCTGCCCATACCAGAATGGGTTTGAAGCTTGGTCACCGCATCCTGCAACTCACGCGCAAAACTTGTCGCACGAGTCGGGTTGTCTTTGGAGATGTACCCGGCAATCTCATCAACTGACCGAAGCGCCGTCTTGGTCCACTTGATCGACACAGATCACGCGCCATATTTGGAAAACAACGCCTTGACCTGCTTGCCCGTGGCGAACTCGTCCGCATCGGCTTCCTTGATGCCCGCATGGATATCCCGGATCTGCCAGGCTTCGTTCTGCACATAGTTCGTCAGGGCATCGATCGTCAAGAAACTCTTGGTCCTCGAGGTGGCCTTGGCCAGTTCTTCGATCTGGTTGTACAGCGCCTCGGGCAGGCGCACATTGATGGTCTTCGCGGTCATAACGTAATACTCCAGTGCACTTGTATTACAACGCATTGTCCGCTTTGCATGCGTGTCGTCAAGCCCGACAGGGCATCAAAGGTTGTCACGCCAATGCCGAGAAGACGTCATGCAAGGTCGCCCTGGACTAAAGTGACCTTCCCATCAAAGGCCTTGCCCTGGTCGGCCTTGTGGGCCGGCTTCCCTTGCGCGCGCGAAAAACGCCCCTGAATCTCCGGTGCGAACGGAAACTTTGGTGCAACACACTTCAGCAGCAGGACAAGTTCGAGAGCTTCGTGCAGGTGCGCCTTCCAGTTGGATCTTCGCGCGAGCCCTCAGGCGGCCAACCTTGCTGGGCAAGACCCGGTTTGATTCCTGCCGCACGGGCGCTGACGCCGAGCCTATCCCGGAAACATAGGGTCCCAGCGGATGGCCATCTGCTGGTTCATACCCTCTTTTACGGTAGGTGACTTATACCGGAATTTCCGTTACTTGACCAATACCGGATATTCTCTTATAGTATATTTACCGGAATAGGCGGTGAACCATGACGACTAGGACCCAACCCATTGCCACAGCTTCACAGCTCGGCACGCTCCTGCAGAGCGCCCGCAGAAGCCGCAAGCTCAGCCAAGCTCAGCTGGGGGCTCGAATTGGTTTGAGTCAGACGCGCATGTCGGACCTGGAGCTCGCCCCCGGTACGCTGAGCGTGGACCAGTTGCTGGCCATCTGCAGCCAGCTCGGCCTGCAACTGAGCGTGCAGCCGCGCGAGGACAAGCCACGCGCGACAACCACCCCGGCCAGTGATTGGTAAGCCGTGGGCCGCCGCGCAAGTTCTCGTCCGCTTTCCATCTGGACCAACGGTGAGTTTGTGGGCCGCTGGACTCCCGCGGGCCGTCGGCCCACGGAACTGAGCTACGCAGACAGCTGGCTCGCGTCACCCTCCGCGCGGCCGCTGTCGCTTTCCTTGCCGATGCCGCTGCTAGGCAATGAGCCTTTGAGGGGTGAGCGCGTCGAGAGCTTCTTCGACAACCTGCTGCCCGATAGCGGCGTCATCCGAAAGCGCCTCGCGCAGCGTTATGCCGCGGGCTCCGAAGACACATTCGACCTGCTCGCTGCCATCGGGCGCGACTGCGTCGGCGCGGTGCAGCTTCTCGGCGCAGATGAAGAACCCAGAGGGTTCGACCACACCGAAGGAGAGCCTTTGGACGATGAGGCCGTGGCCGCCATGCTTCGCGCCACGGTGCAAAACGCCCAGTTCGGCAAGCAGGACGCTGACCAGGACTTTCGCATCTCGATTGCCGGCGCCCAGGAAAAGACGGCCCTGCTCTGGGACGAAGGCAGGTGGAAGCGGCCGCTGGGCGCCACGCCGACTACGCACATATTCAAACTGCCTCTCGGCCTGGTGGGCAACATGCAGGCCGACATGCGCACCTCGGTCTACAACGAGTGGCTGTGCCTCAAGCTCATGGGAGCTCTTGAATTCGATGTGGCAGATGCCGACATCGTCACCTTCGCAGACCATCCGCCGGTGCTCGTGGTCGAGCGCTTTGACCGCAAGCCGCACCCGTCGGGACAGTGGATTCTTCGTCTGCCCCAGGAGGACTTTTGCCAGGCGCTGGGCGTAAGCCCTGCGGCGAAGTACGAACCAGACGGTGGCCCGGGCATCGAGCAGCTCGCGCAGGTGCTGAACGGCTCACAACACGCGCGCGCCGACTTGCGCACGTTGCTGGCGAGCCAAATCACTTTCTGGCTGCTCGCGGCAACCGACGGCCATGCCAAGAATTTCAGCATCCGGCTGCACGCAGGCGGGGCCTACGCTCTGACGCCTGTCTACGACGTGCTCTCGGCCTGGCCCATCATCGGCAGCGGCAAGAATCGGCTGGCCTGGAAAAGCGCCAAGCTCGCAATGGCCCTCAGCGGCAAGAACCGCCATTACCACCTGTCGACCATCATGCGCCGACACTTCAACACAACTGCCGCAAAGTGCGGGTGGGGCGACAACGCCGAGGACATCATCGGCGAACTGCTTGGGAAGGTAGATGCCGCCATCGACACGGTGGCAAAGCAGCTGCCCGAAGACTTTCCCGAGGACGTGGCCACCGCAATCTTCGAGGGCATGCGCGCACAGGCCCAGCGCCTGCATGAACAGCCTGCGACCTGATTCGTGATGCTACGCGACTTTGCGCGAAGCCTCGATCTGGTTGTCAGGGGCCCGCTGCTCAAGCGCTTTCAGCAAGGCCTTCATCTCGGCGAATCCCCGCAGCTTGCGGAATCGCGCACTCGCATCGGTGAGCGAACTTGCCACCCAACGCAGGATCATCGAGGCGTCCTTCCATCGGCGCACATTGCGCGAGTAGTGCGCCACCGATCCGTTGAGGTTCTCGATCGGGTTGGTGGTGCGCAATGTGCGATACAGCGCGTCGGTGATGCCCAGCCCCTGCAGTGTCAACGTTTTCTCCAATCCTTCGCGCAAGCTGGCCGCAGCACCCGGATGCCTGGCCTGCAGCGACGCGGCAGGACGCATCAGCTGCTTGCGTGCGAGCTTGTCATCATGGCCGCCCCACCTCGTCGCGCAGGGCGCGGTTGACGCGAGGACGCCCTGCGTCGGCAACGAGTTCTGGAACTGGGTGTATCGGCAACGGCCCGCAGGCCGGGCTTCGTGAGAGACTTCATTTCGGTGGTTCCTTTAGGCACCCGCATGATTCCATGCGGGCGAAAGGAACCACCACAGAGTTTGCCCGAATTTCCCGCATCGCAGGGAGCCCGTAGGGCGACTGGAGAAGCGGGCAATTCGGCGGTGCCGGCAAGTCCAGGCGGTGCCGGCAAGTCCAGGCGCCGCCGACGCCGACAGCGAGGTGGTGCCCCGCGCGCGCCGGCGGCGCTTCACCATTGCCGACAAGCGCCGCATTCTGCAGGCCGCGGACCGCTGCACCCAGCCTGGGGAGATTGGCGCGCTGATGCGCCGCGAAGGCGTGTACTCCCGGGCGGCCACCCAAAGTGCCCCACTCATGGCCACCCAAACTGCTCCACGCTGGCCGCGGTGATCTGACGCATTGAATCCGGTGTGTCGGGCGCTGCGTGCCCGA
>JBKJHN010000135.1:0-20498 GCA_046599015.1 Ramlibacter sp. | reverse complement strand
GCGGTGCCGACAAGCCCTTTCCCCGGATCAGTCTGAACCAGATCCTCGAGGGAAACCTGATTAAGGAGGTGGTCAAAGACCGTGTCGCGCTTATCGGCCTGGGCACGGACCGATTTCACCGGGCGGTCGTGACCCCGATCACGAGCAACAGGCACGAGGTTTCCCAACTCGAGTTCCATGGGTATGCCCTTGACACTCTCTTGTCCGGGTCGGCGATCACTTCCTTACCTGCCTGGTTGAAGGCGGCCTTGGTGATCCTGGGATGGATTACATTTTTCTTCATAGTGCAACCCATGAGTTTCCGGTCAGCTGTGATGGCCGCGACCGTCATGGTGATTGCAGTAGTAGGCATGGCGTGGCTGGCATTGGTGTTTTTCAACGTGCACGTACCGGTCATTTCAACAATTCTGATCGTTGGCACCACTTTGGTGTCCGTCGTTCAGGCGAAAGCCCAGCATCATGATGGCTCGCTGGAGCGCTTGGTGAACACGGCCAGAACCACGCAGGAGTCGCGCCTCAAGCGACACGAGATTCCCCAGGGCGAGGAGTTTTGGCCGTATGCCATCGGCATGGTCGACCAGGCGGTGCCGGTCACCCGAGCCGTTCTGTTCGAGCGTGTGCCTGGCACTTCCCGCCTGCGCAAGGTCCAGACGTTGCGCTGTGGGGAGGACGCATTGCTGGACGTAAAGTTCGACGTCACGCAAGAGCCTTATGCCTCAGCGGCTAAAAGCCCAGAGGGAGTGGCAGAAGTGCAGGGCTTGCTTAAACCCATACCGGGAGAGCAGCGTCAGTTCCTGGCACCCCTGATCTCGGACGACGAACTTGTCGGCTGTCTTGCCTTTGGCACGGGCGGCGCTCCGCACCACCAGGCCACAGTCCTGCGCGCGGTTGACGTTCTGTGCAAGCGGCTTTCGGAAATGGTTCGCCATAACCAGCGCCGTGCCGCGCAGGAGGCCGTTTTCGTGGGACCGCCGTTTTTGCGCAAATACTTGTCTGACCGCCGCAACGAAGCCACACTCAGGCTGGACGAACACCTGCGGCTTGCGACTCACCATTCGGACTTCCTTGAAGGTGTGCTGAACCGGTTGCGTACGCCCACAATGGTCTATGACCTGTTCGGCCGCCCGCTGTTTGCCAACACGGGCATGAAGTCGGTTTTGCGCGAGGCCTCCCTGAGCCCGGACGCAAACTCTTCGGCAGCCCAGCTGATTGAACGCGCCTGCGGCTTGTCATCTGAAGAATCCC
Source organism: Ramlibacter sp. (assembly GCA_046599015.1). GTDB lineage: Bacteria > Pseudomonadota > Gammaproteobacteria > Burkholderiales > Burkholderiaceae_C > Ramlibacter. The sequence goes on along the minus strand of JBKJHN010000135.1, from coordinate 19,253 downwards.
GGCTCTCGCTAACCAGCCTCACCATCGATGGGCACGCGCTGGAGAGACCCGCATGGGTGGGGACGCAACGCTATGCATTGCAGGCGGACACTCTCGGCGACACGACGCTGGCCGAAACCACCTACGACGAAATGATGAGTGAAGCTCACGGTTTAATGTTTCAGCTTTTGCCGGCGGAGGTCGGCGATAGCGCTCGACCTGAGGCGTTGCGCACGGCATCGCGAAGTGACGCGGAAGCGGTCCACGAGACAGACGTCTGGCCCCAAATCGAAGCTGCTGGATCCCGCATTGCTTCGAATACTGAGTTCGACGGGGTGAATGTCAGGCTACTTGGGGCGAGACAACCAGCCGTCGTACCCGCCGTGCCGCGGCAGGTCATCGATTTGCTGGCAGCTGTTCTGCAGCTGCTCGCGTACGATTCCAAACGCCCGGGCGAAATTCCGATCGAGGTGACGCGTGAGGACCAGCAGATCACCATTCGCTTTTCCAACCAGGGCTTTGGCATGCCCGACGATCGGCTGCAGGCCATGCTGTACGGTCCGATCTGGCCCCAGTCTGCATCCCTGCGCCGCATTCGGCAACTGCGTGAGAGTGCACCCGAACTGCAGACTCACTTGAAGGTGACCAGCGCCGTCAGCGTCGGCTATCGCGCCAGCCTCACCCTGCCACTGATCATCTGAGCGAAGCCGTGGACTGGTTTCCGCTTGCAATCTTTCCTGAAGGGGGGCTGTCCGCCTCAGTGATCGTGACGGTGTGGGTCGGCATTGCCGTCGTGTGCATCACGAATCTGCGGCTAGGGTGGGTTCTGTCCGGGCTGGTCGTTCCCGGCTACATAGTTCCTCTTTTGATCGTCAAGCCCACGGCTGCCATCGTCGTCTTCCTCGAAGCGGTGGTCAGCTATTTCGCGGTGTGGTTGTACTCGGAGCGGCTGAGTCGGTGGACGGGCTTGTCGAGCTTTTTTGGGCGAGACCGTTTTTTCGCATTGGTTCTGGCAAGCGTGGCGGTGCGCATCGTGGCCGATGGCTGGCTGCTCCCAGCGACCGGTGAGTTCCTGCTCGCGCGGTACGACATCGCGTTCGATTACCGGAGTAATCTGCACAGTTTCGGTCTGATCATCGTCGCGCTCATCGCAAATAACTTCTGGAAGCCCGGTCTCGTCAGCGGATCGTGGACGATGGCGGTGCAGGTTGGTCTCACCTGGCTGATCGTGCGCTTCGTTTTGATGGAATTCACCAACTTCAACATGGCATCGCTGGCGTTCATGTATGAAGATACGGCAACGTCATTCCTGGCTGCCCCCAAGGCGTACATCATCTTGCTGGTCACCGCCTTCATCGCATCGCGGCTGAACCTGTTTTACGGCTGGGATTTCAGCGGCATCCTCATTCCGTCGCTGCTTGCGCTCGCGTGGTTCGAGCCGCACAAGATCATCACCACTTTGCTCGAAACCGCGATCATCCTCGCCCTGGCATCTTTGGCGCTGCGCTTGCCGGTCTTTCGCAGCATGACCATGGAGGGCGCCCGCAAGCTGCTCCTTTTCTTCAATCTGAGCTTTGCGTACAAGTACGTGCTGGCTTGGGCGCTCGTGCTATTCCTGCCGCAAACAAAGATCACTGACTGGTTCGGCTTTGGCTACATCCTGGCAACCCTGCTTGCGCTCAAGATGCACGAGAAAGGCATCGCGGCGCGGGTGACAGCCGCGACGATTCAAACATCGGCGGCCGGGATTGCCGTGGCGACGGTCGTGGGCTTCGTCCTGGTCGCCACGCCAGACCTGGCCTGGGTCAGTCCAACGGATTCGGCACGCGCCGCGGTGGCCCCAATGAAGCCGGAGCCACGCGACATCGAGACTGTCGTGCTGGCCGAAAAGACCGGCTTCTATGCGGCCAGCCTGGGCTCCAGGATGCAGACGCCGCTGCAGCGTGAACTCGACGGCTTTGCCGCAGGCGTGCGCAACCTACTTGAATTCCGCCGCTCGCGCGATCCCACGGTATTGGCTGCCGCTCGACAAGCGCTTCTGACGGCCCACTACGAAGTCGTCGAGGTCGAGGGAACCTACCTTCTGCTGCGTCCTCAACCGGCAGCGCGCGCGTGGGGCAGCTATGCCTTTCGGCTTGACGGCACGTCGCAGCTTCTTGTGAGCGTGCCGGCTCCGGTGGACGAGGTTGGCGCCTTTGAGGCTGGCGCCAGGATTTTCGCTGTTGCACAGGCACGCGCGTTTGCGACGGCGGGCTCAGCACGTCAGGTCAAGGACGACGGATCTTCCGATGTGCTCCTCTGGCCGCAGACGATCTTCCAGGTTTTCCATCGCGAGCTCGCCCCGCGTGAAGTGCTGCAGGTGCGCAAGCGCAATTCAGGCGATACGGTCTTGCACCTTTCCAGGGAAATTCCCATCGGCATCAGCCTGCGGCAGTTCGAGCATAGTGGTGTGGCGTTGAAAGTGGAGTTCGCCAGCGGCCCGGAGCGCAACTTGCAGCGTCAGACACTCAGGGGCAATTTTGCTGAACTTTGGTTAAGTCCTGCGGATGCCTTCCGCGTCGCCAGACTCGGCGCCGATCCGCAGTACGATCCTCGCGAGCGCCTGACGCAAAGTGTGGCTGCGCTCATTCGCGAGTCGGTGACGCCGGCCACTGTCGCTGCGCCAGGCAGCGGGCTTTATCGCGCGCGCGCCCACGAGGAATTGTTGCGCATTGACCGAGAGGTGATTTCGCCGTTGCTCGGTATGGCAGCGTCGGGCACTGGCCAAAACCGCGATGCCTGGTCGGCGTTTGCGGGCTGCGTCGCAAGTGCGCAGGCGATGGGCCTGCAGGTCCGCTGGCTGGTAGATAACGCGGGCGAGTACTTCCTTATGGCTGACCGCACGAACGCCAACGGCTGGATGGTCATCCGATTCGGACGCGGCCTTGGTTACGTTATTGAAGCGCCACGCCCGATCGTGGAGCCCGGAATTCTGGAAGTCTCGCTCGCGGCCTTTTCTGACCTGCCGGCGCGCGCGATCATCCTGGGCGGCGCCGCGCCAGATGCCAACAAGGATGGCACGGCAGACATTCTGGCGCGCAGCAACGCACAGAGCCTTTTCACGCTCGCCCATCAGGTGACGTTGCGCGAGATGGGCGACGCCCCTGGCTTGGCGATGATGGTGCGGGCATTCGGCATCCGCCCTGGCGAGCCAACTCCCCACGAAGACGCTGTCCTGGCCTTCGATGTGACCGTTCCAGCTGCGCAGCTGCTGCCCGAACTGTCGAACGCTTTGATCACCACGCTCCAGAAGGCAGGACTCACCTTGCGCATTGGCGGTGGCGCGGCCGACACCGCCGGCAATGAGGCGTCAGGTGGGCCGCAGACCAGCTACATCAGCCAAACGCGCAACAAGCGCTTCGCCGTCTTGTGGGTGTCGCCGCTCACGCGCCACCAGATGGATGCCGAAGCTGCCTCACTGCAGCAGCGCCAATTCACCGCGCTTGGGTTGGTCACACGTCAAGGCGACGCTGCATCCGTGCTGGCGGGGCTGCGCATGAGTTCCAGAACCATGCCGCCAGAGGTGAAGTTGCAAGCCGAGCGGTATGGCATCACCGAAGACATCGTTGTGCTTGACGGACTCAAGCGGCGCCATTCGGAGCTGCGCCTGGAGCGGCTCGACGATACAGCTGGGCGGGGCGCCTTCTTGATCATTGCCGATGCGGCGGGCATCCGCGGGGCGATGTCGCTCGCCCCGCGCGCCACCTCAAGTGAAGTGCGCGTCCAGCCAGGTCCGATCGACCACGTCGATTCGCAGCGGTTTGTAGCGGCGCGCGCGCGCTGGCTGGTTGTTCAATGAGTCTTCGACTGCTTTACCGGCTCGTTCTCTTTGGGCTCGCAGTTGGCGGCTTGGCTGCGCTTGCCTGGTGGGCGGGGGATCGGCAGCATCAACCGCCGTCGCTCAATTCGCAGTACCGTGACTTGAAGGAGGTTGCAGCGGCCACACGGGGCACTGTACTCAGGGCCGGAGGGCCCGCCGTGGAATATGTGTTGCCACCGTCGGCCAGCAGTGTCCGTCTTCTCACCAATGCAGCCTTGCGCGACATCGCTGTCGCACGGCGTGAAACCAAGGCCGACCCCACAAGGCGCTGGCGGTATGCCATCGAGATCGAAGAGACGCGAGCGGACGCAAGCAAGTCGCGACAGGTCCATGAATTTCGCCGTAGCCTCTCGGAACTCGTCCTTCCGAATGCCACGACAGGTTCGGGCTCTTTTTACCTCAGCAAGGACGCGCCCTGGCCCATGGCGGCCGCTACCTTGAGGCTGGACTACGCAGGTGCGGTCCAGCCCACGCGTTTACGCATCCGCCTGATCAGTGCCGACCCCGCAATCGCCGACGTGTTGCTGCGGGTGGGAACGCCTGAGCCGATATCGCAACGCAGCGCCGAAGCAATGTGGCGGAGATTAAGTGATGAACAGCGCACACGACTGGCATCGGGCAACGTGTTTCCCGCGGAGTTGCTGAACGAACAGGAACGGGTGAACCTGCTTGCATCTCGATGGCATCCCCTAGGGCCGTCGGGGGAAGTCGAAGCCCGTGACATCTACGTGCTCGATGTCGAAAACAAAGGCCCCTTGGCCGAGCCAGCTCGCTCAGCCATGCTCCTTGCCGGGCCTGGCCGCCTTGCCGTCGTTCAACTGCCCGAGACAGGCGGCACATTCCAGATCGAGCTTGATCCGCTGGAAAGGACCGATGCACAACCCGCGGGCGTCACGGTCAAATGGGTCGGGCACAGTGCTTTCCTCCGTCGAAGCGCGCGCCACGTTTGGCCCCCGGGTCAATTCAGGCATGTCGAACGATTCGGTGGGGGCTGGCTTGAAATCGGCGCCGAGCGCGACGCAACTGTCCGTGTTCGCCTGCTCGGGGCGACGGACCCGCAGGGTCAGGACATCACGCCGCCCGCGCGCTTTTTGCGCAGCTGGGCAGTTGACAACACCGGTGTCGAGTTCCCGGTCAGTCACTCCAGTGCCACCGCAACGCCCTTGCGCCTGGTACTGCGGCGTGTCGGCCCGAAGGAGTTTCCTCCCCCGCGCTCGCCGGTCCGGGTGACCTTGCTGGATGACCGCGGCGAGGTATGGCGGGAAGTCGATGTGCCGATGGAGCCGATCCTGTGGTCGTTCTATGACGCGGTGTGGCCCGAGCTGCCTGGAACGGTCGTCAGCGATCCCGTCGAAGCGTTCTTCAGGCTGCCTGCGAAGGTGAGCCGCGTGCGCATCACCGCTCAGGATCCCGTGCTGGTCAATGGATATTCACGCCCACTGGACTTGCCGCGCGCAGTTCGCACGCCCGAAGATACGACCGTTCCCGAAGCCTCGAAGTCGGCCATCCCAGCATGGTTCAACCTCCAACCTGATGATGCCGAGGCGCGCATCCTCAATGGCGCAAGCCGCCTCTTCACCGTACAGGAGCGCCTGCCCGATGACCGTCCCGATCTCATCGCTGGAACCTATCAGTGGGAGAGCTTCACGCCCGTCAACAACGCTGGGGCACGTGTTTTTCTGGCCCCACGTGAAGAAGGGGTGCCCGAGCGGATCGAAGGTCTCGCAGGTACGTTCCGACCCGTGAGCGCCACGTCACCTGTCACCTTCCTTCCGGAACCCGGGCGCCTGACCGTACCGGCTCGCCTGGCATGGGTCTCCGACAAACTGGCCAGCTTTGACTACGCCGTGTCTGTTGACGGGCAGCTTTGGGCAAGCGGTGCTGCGGCTGGGATGGCCGGGGAGGTCGTCCTGTCACCTGTGAAGCCTGGCAACAGGCAAATCGAGATTTCGGCGCCCGCGGGGATCCGCTGGTTCGGCAACTACCTTGAGCGCGGCACCCCCTGGGTCAAACGCATCGCCTTCCGCTTCGACAAACCCCTGGAGTTCGAGATCGACCGCACCAGCGCCATGGAGGAGTTCCTGTCGGTGCGCCTGTTCCGGCCAGCCGGTTCGACCGACCGTGTGAAGGTGGCCGTGCGGATCGAAGCACCCGCGGGCAGGGAGTCGGTCGGGCCATTACCGGGATGGCTCATGGAGCAGCGGATCCATGACGTCAGACCGACGGGTCAGCTGGCGCTGCCAATTGCCGAATCGTCGGGACAGAAGGCCGATGCCGGACAAGCATTTTTTATCCCGTTCCCGCGAGGCGCCCCAGCCGGGCGTTACCGAGTGACGCTGTCCGCCCAAGGCGGCGAAAGCTGGGTCTCGGCTTCGCGCATCACGCCGGGTGCGACTGCCAAGCCGAAGCTGATCCTGGAGAGCGTTAAAAATGGTGAGTAGCAATTTCGGAAGATCAGCCCTGTTCGGCTTGATGTGGGGAGCGCTGTCGATGACATCTGCACTGGGAGCAACCGGTTTACTCGAACAGGCCTATGCACAAGCCTGGAAAAAACCCAGCACCGTCTCATATGCCGCGCCGTCCGCGGCCGAGCTCGCCGTGACGCAAGATCTATTCACCCGTCTACTTCGCGGCGAGCCTGCCAACTCGCTGGCCGGGCAGGCGCGCGCCGGTGGCTGGCAGCTGCGTTCTGAAAGGCGTGCGGACGGCGTGGTCATCGTAGTCTCCGACATCCCCGGAACGGCACGCGGCCGCGGACTTTATGCTTTCTTTTCAAACGGGCGGCATGCGCTGCAGGCACCTCACGTTCCATCCGATGGGCTTACCGGTGAAATTCTGCTCAAGTATGCCGCCGACGGTCTGCCCCGAGCCATGGCATGGAATACCGTGCCGCGCAGCCGAGTCGATCTGGCCCATCTGGATGGCACCGATCTGATCGCGTTCACGCGCGCGTTTGTGCAATCCCATCCACGCGACAAGATCCTGCAGTTGCATGGCTATGATAGTGGCCGCCGTCGCTCGGCGAGCGCCGCAGAAAGCGGGGCGATCGTCAGTGCAACCCACACCAACCCCTCGCGCGAGTTGCGCAGTGCGGTGCGGTGCCTGCGGGAAAAGGTGGAGCCCGGCGCCAAGCTGTACGGTGTGGATGTGAACGAGCTCGGGGGAACGACCAACAGCGTCGCGCGCGCCGTCCGCACGGGTGGTTGGGACCAATTTGTGCATATCGAGATGGCACTGCCACTGCGCGAGCGGTTGCTGTCCGACCACGCGCAACGCGCAGCGCTGTTCACTTGCTTGGTGGGCCAGCAGTGACGGGACTCTGCTCCTGCGCAGCCTTGTTTCTTGCCGGACTCATGGCCACATCGTCCGCGCACGCGGCCATCGATGGGGTTGAAATAGCGCGCGCCGAAACACTCATGTCTCTGCGCTGGGAGAACGTGACTGGCGCCACCAACTGGGTCGCCGGTGCCCGCCCTGAGCGTGATCTGCGCTCAGGTTTTCATGCGGTTGACCTGCATGAAGGCAGCGAGGTTGCGATGCACGTGCCCGCGCATGCGGTTCTGCGTGTCGTGGCGCTGAATTCCGGCGCGCTGGCGCCCCCGATCTTCGCAGTCTCACAAGGCACAGGGCTCGCGCATGAACGGCCGGCCCTTGCGGCGCCAGACGCTCGATCCTGGCTGCTTCGAACTGGGTCAGCGCAGCCCTCGGTCATTCACCTGTCACACAGCGCGAAGCAAGCCACAAGCGCTCAGTACGCGCTGTTTCTCGGGCGCTACGAGCCGCCGCCATCGCCCATCGCTTACCGGCACGCCTTGCCACTGCCTGGCGCGCCAATCCAGATTCGTCGCGCCGATGAGGCCGTCGCGACGAACCATGTCCACATCGGACACGGGCAGCCGCTGGCGGTAACAGTGCGCGGCCCTGACCGGCTGTTGCTGGAGTACAGGTTGGCCGCGGCAGAATCGCCACCTGCTGCCATGCCGCTTCTGAGGGTGTCAGTCGACGGCGTGGCGCGGGCAGTGCGACAGCTCACCGGCGTGGAATCGGTCGCCCCAGTCCAGGTCGACGGCCTTTGGCACGCTGCCAGCCGCCTCGAACGGCTGGCCATCGATGTTCCCGACGGTGAGCACGTCCTCAAGTTGGAAGCAAGTCACGCACTGCACCTGCGCGCCCGGTCCTCTCGTGAACCCGACCTGTTGCTGCCGCAGTTCAATTGGCCGGCGCAATGGACCCTGGTGGGACGCGGTGGCGAGCTGGAGGCCCTGGAGCAAGCGAGCGTCGCAGCCGCGGAGTCAAACCGTTGGCGCGACATATCTGCATTGGCGGCAGAGCGTTGGCGCGCAGTGGCGGGGCGTTGGGAGGGCCATGGCAGCATCCAGGGCTCGGCCGCCGAACTTGCGGGGCAGTTCACACAGTTTCAGGACCTGCAGCCCGTCACCGCCGCCGCCGGTCGCATGCATTCGTTCCTTCTGGATCAAGTGCAGCCGCCTGACGACGTCGCGCGTCATGAGATCCTCGGCCCGATCCGCGCCGACACGCCGCATGCGCTGCCGGTCGCCCGTTTCCACCGCCTCACGGAAGAGGGCCTGCAGTTCGAAATGCCGCGCACGGGATACCCGATCCGCCTTCGGGCGATGGTGCCATTGTCGACGGGCGCTGCCCAGTTGGAGATGCGGCACGAGGATGGTTCGGTTTCTAAACTGCTGGCAGGCGTTTCACGGCTTGCCCAGGACCGCCTGCGCACCGGAGCACCTGCCATCACGGCCCGGTCAGCCGAAGGCTGGTTACCAGGGCTGGATGGAAGCGCCGATCGATCCATGGGGGTGGCGCCGCTGGTGCGCGCGGCTGCCGTTGAGTTTGAGATCCCCAAAGGCGTCACCCATATGACCATCCGGCCAGTCAAAGGTGACGCGGAGCTTGCGCTTCAGTGGGGCGCTGCGACCGAGTATTTCCTTGACGATGAATATCTGGCCCAGGTGGTGGCGGCCCGTCCACCCGACCTGCCCGAGTCCGAACAGGAGCGTCATGCGCTGGAGCCCTTGCGCCGCATGCTGGCGAGCTCGTACGCGCAGTACGTCGCGAATGTGGGTCCGGTCGCGCAGGTCCAGCGCCATGTCGAGGAGTCCGCGGCCCGGCAAGCGGCTCGTGCTGCCGCGTCCGAACCTGACCCGGCTCGCGCCGTCGAGCTGTGGCAGCAGGCCGTGCAGGCGCGCGACCCTGCGTTGCAAGCAACGGCGCTGCGCGGCCTGGCTGCATCACTCCTGGCGTCTGGAGACCGCTTCGGCAGCGAGCGCCTGCTGCGGGCACATTGGATCGGACGCGATCCCGTCTTCGCGCAGGTTGCGCAGGACGCACTCTCGGCGATGTATGCCCGGGAAAACGACCGGGCCATGCAACTGCTCTTTGCCGCGGCGGTGGCGCATCGCGACAGCGCAGCCGTCAACAGCCTGAGCGCCAACTTGGCCGCCGAAGGCGAGGATCGGATGGCCATACTCGCTGGCCTGTCGGCGCCACTGCGCAACAACCAGGCGTTGCTGCAAAGCGCCCTGCGGGCTGGCTTGTGGCAGACCTTTGATGCTTTGCTGGCGCGCATCCAGCCAGCCAGCGAACGGAAAGCCTGGCAAGCGCAGCGGGCACTCGCGTGGGGACAGGAGCGCGAGGCGCAGGCACTGTTCGAATCCGCGGACATGCTCGAATGGCAAAGGGCATTGCGCGACGCACAGGAGATTTCTGCGCGGCTTTTTGGGCCGCTTGACGCACGTGCGTCCGCCGTCGCGTCCTGGCTCGACTGGCAGTCGCGCCATCCTGGGCCTCGTGCCTGGCGCTTCGAGCACGCAAGCGTGTCGGCGCATGCCGGCGGCCTGACGTTGCGCAGCATCCCCTTGAACCTGCGTTCACAGTGGTGGCTGGCCAGTGCGTCACGTCCTGTCGTTGCCAAGGTGGTCGGTCCGGCCCGTATTCGTGTGGAGGCTCGACCCCTTCATCAAAGTCCGGAGTCGGTGCTCCAAGGTTGGCTGCGTGTGCGCAGGCACGACCAGCTCTGGCCGATGCCATTCCATCAGAACCAGGTCTCACCTGGCCTGGCCGCCGAACAGGGATCAATGTTGCCAGGAGCCTCGGTGGTACGGGAAATCCAGCTTCCCGCGGGAATTCATGAACTGCAGGTCGATGCCGGCGAACTTCTGGTGGCCACGCGCCTGAGCGTGGAGCGCCCCCTTTTGCAACTGCCGGCGCTACCGGCACCGGCAGCGGCCCACTTTCACGAGCACACGGGGGTGTTGGCGCGCACCGTGCCAGCGCCCGAATGCGGCGCCATGCAGGGGTGTCAACTGGTGACGGGGTCTGAGGCGCTGAGCGCACGACGGGTCGAGCTCGAAGCGACTCAGTGGCCGGCATTGCCTGCGCCGCCTCCGCGACTTGACCCGGTCGCCCAGGCATTTGCCGCCGGCGATGGGCAACGCGTCCTGGGGCTGGCCAGCGACCCCCTTGAAAAAATGCGGGCGCTCCTGTGGTGGTGGCAGACCCAGCCGTCGGCCCGACCGCGCGTGCTGGCTTTCGCGGCCGATCTGGCCAACACGCACCCGTTACCGGAGATTCGCTCGCAGTGGGAGCAGATGTCCGCTGCCAGCGGTTGGGCATTGCTGGCGAGCGTGGATCGCAGCGCGGGGCTGCGGCGGATCGAAACCGTTCAGGGCGCCGCCGAGACACCGGTGTCTCGTATTCGCGCGGCCCTGCTGACGCCACTGCGTCCAGGCGAGGTACGGATTGGCGGGGACACCCGCGCGGCACTGGTGTATTCGGAGCGCACGACCTTGACAGTGCAGATCGAGTTGGCCCTTGATGATGTGCCGGGGCTGCCAACCCTTCCAGCCGACATCCGGATCGAGCGAAACGCTCGTTTGTTGCAAACCGTGCGACTCGATGGCGCGCTGCCAAGACGCACAGTTCGAGTCAGCGTACCGCCTGGGCAGCAGGCGCTCGCCGTGGTCATGCAGAGCGTCTACGCCAACCAGTTCGTGCGAGTGCGCTTCACTGGCCCGGTGGAGCCCGAGCTCGTCGGCCCGCGTGATTGGCACATTGCGACCCGCTCGCAGCCCGTGCAGGTCACCCTGGCCGGGCCCGTTGCGGTCCTGATCGATCGCCTGGACAAGGAGGGCGTGCGCAGCGAGCAGCGTTTGATTCAGGGAACCAGAGAAACACTCACTCTGACCGCGCAGCCTGGCGCTGCCGAATCTCTCTACAGGATCTATCGACGCGAGCTGGACCTGCTGGCTTCGCCGCCCGCGCCACCGCGCCCGAACCGGTATGAGCCGACCCCGATGCCCGAAGCCCCTGCGTCATGGCATGCATCAGAAGGTCGGCCGAGACGCAGCGTGAGCTTTATCGATGTGTCGCCCCTGGCGCCCTCGGTAGATCACACCTTGTCGACTCGCAGCGCACTGGCTCGCCGGCGGGATACTGAGACCGGCGGCGAGGAAGTCGCCGCGCAGGCTGCCCAGCGCTACGCGGAGGTCGGCCTGACTTGGCGCCGCCAAACCGATGACCGGACCTCCTGGCTGCTCGCCGACGGGCTGGTCCGTCAACTCGCCGGGGCGTCCGCTGTGCTTGGGACGCAACTGGCGCTGCATCGAGAGCAGCCTTGGACGGCAAGTTTGCCTTGGCCATTCAGTTTTCAAGCATCTTTGAGCTCCTTCATGCAACAATCACCGGCCGGATTCAGCATGTCTGTGACCGCCCGGGCGTCGGTCTACCAGACGCGTGAGATCACCTCGACGGTGAGCCACCGACCTAGTGTTGCGATCATGGCCAGAGCCCTGAATCTCGACCGCGCCACTGTTCCGTCGCGGGTCGACACAGATGTCTTCACCCGCTACCAGGCGACCCACCGACGCGCGCTCAGGGTCTCCGAAGCGCTTGCCTGGCAGCCTTGGCGCGACACGCAGCTGGCCGCACAGCTGTCGCTGGTTACGAACCCGGACTTCAACATCATCCGCCCGGACCAGATAACGGCGGATCTTCACTTCCGCCAGCTTGTCGGCGCCACAACCGTCTTGGGCGGGGCCCGCGCCACCCAGTACCGGCGCGACAGCCAACGCGCTGTGTCCACTGTCCGGCGCCAGCTGCGAGTGGCCACGTCAACGGATTGGTGGCTGCGGGATGGCTCCCGCCTTGAACTGGCCACCCACTTGCAGCGCGACCCGACGGCCAGTGGACTATCTGGTGGATTGGAGCTGCGCTGGCACTGGAGTGGGGGAAGGGGCTTGCGCGACTTTGCACCGCCCGAGATCGACTTCAGCACGCTACGCAGCTGGAATAGCCCTGTCACGCGCAATCGGGTGGAAGAGCAGTAATGAACAAGGTCCAGGTACGCGCATTCAAGACCCTGATCAACCAGGGTTTGCGTGTGCACGAGGTCCGGCTTGAAAAGCGCAATGTCGACCACCTCGCTTCAGGCTGGCCAGCCTGGCTTGCACGGCAGGAAAGTTGGCATGCGGCATCTGAGCCGCTTCTTGTCGCCCACTACCTGATGTCGCATGTGGCGAGTTTGCGCAGCCAAATCGGCGGCTTACGAGAGGGACTGGTTCGCTTTGCACGACGGTACGCCACGGCGGTCTCGACAAAAGAACGGCAACGGGTCATCCTGGAGTATGCCGGTGAGCTCGGCGCCACGCCCGGACAGCTGCGCGCGGACGCCAAGGCATTTCGCCGCTGGTTCGGACCTGATGCGGTGCACGATCGCGCCAGGGTGCGCGTGTCCGAGGCCGAGCGATTGCTTTGTTTCGTCTTGCAGTCACTTGGCCGCATCTGTGCAGCGCACCTGACGACAGCGCCGGAACCTGGAACGGCCTGGAAGGCCCTCGCCCTGGAAGAAGGTGTCGACGTGCTGCTCGCATGGGACGGCGATGCACGCGTGCGCAAGGACGCCTTCCACGCCCTGTCGACGGCCTTGCAAGTCCTTCCTGCGCAGATTGCATCGCATGCCATCCGGGACACGACAGTGGCTTACATCTACCGAGCAGCACTGGACCGCCGCCTGGATGTATGGATCCAGCGTGAGGCATTGCTGCTGCTCTCGGTGATTGCGCCCGAGCAGATGACGCTCGTCATCGAACAACGGCTGCGTGAGCCGTCAGTGGGTGACGACCTGTTTGTCAGGCGCTATGCAGTGGAACTCTTCGGCCATGCACTGGCAAAAGGTGCGGCCCTGGAGTGGCTCTATTCAATTGCTGTCAAGGACCCGAGCGCTTTTGTTCGCCAGGCCGTGGCGCAGTCACTGCAGTCAACCAGCGACGAGGCCGTGACGGCATGGTGGCCCGCACTCGGACTCGAAGACCCAGTGGTGCAGGTGCGGGCCCAAGCCATGCTTCAGCTGCCGCATCTTCTCCGCAACGAGGCGCTGGCTGCACGGGCCAAACTATGGCTGGGCGAAGTCTTCCAACGCGAAGGCACCGTGTTCGGTCTTCGTGTTGCATTGAAGGTCGCCGAGGATGGAGCAGGCGTGCCTGGCAGCTTCCAACGTGAATGGATCGACGCGGCGCTCGCGCTGATCGAGCAGCTTCACGTGCAGTGCCCGATGCTCATGGTTCGAAGGTGGGCCGCAGAAACGCGCGAGAGGATTCTGTGCCGGGCCGATCCGCATCGCCGCGAGCTGGCTGAGCAAATCACTGCCACAGCGCGGCGGGTGCGTGCTGGCGGTTCGTGGCGCGCGGCGGACCTGCCCAAAGACGACGAACTGCTCGGACGAACACTGTCTTGTGTGGCGCAGCGAGATCACGGCCTCGCGCTGGAACGGACCTGGCGCGGCTGGCGTGTCTGGCGGGGTCACCGCTTTGGCTTTCGGCTGTGGCGGCTTCTCCATGAGTGGCAGCACCCATCGCCCGACAAGAGGCAGGCCTTCAGTCACACGATCGGCCGCATCTTCCAAGGGACAGTGCGCGCCCCCTCCGCAATTCTGGGTGAGCTGGCACAGACCAAGGTGCCCGGCGAGCCCTTGCACATGGGGACCGAAGCGGGCTGGCGTCCTTACCTCCCGCTGATGGACGAATTGATCTCGCTGCTTGATGAGAACCCTGCAGACGGCCCCTTGCGTTTGTTTACTGCCGAAGGGGTCACCGAGGTGCGGGCGCCAGACAGCATCGGGCGACGATTGTCCGCACGCATGACCCTCACGCGGGCGTTCCCCGAGTACGCTGCCGCAAGAAATTGGACCGAAGGGAGCGCTGCGCACCCTGCCAGCTATGCCAGATCGCTGTGTGAGATGGGGTTTGAAATTCGCTTCGTTCCCTACCCGGGGACCCGTGCTGATCCCGCCGTGACCAGGTTTTTTCCGGGGCTCGCGGGCTTGCCGCTGCCAGAGCTGAGCAATCGCATTCAGAACTACTTCTTCTCCGCATACGACAACAGCCTGTTCGACCTGAGTGTCTTTGTGGGTCTGGCGATCCTTGCGTTCCTGGGCAATCACGCCTGGGCCAATATTCAGATGCGGCGTTCGCGCAACGCGATTCCGCTGGTGGTCGGCGGTTGGGGAACGCGTGGCAAGTCCGGCACCGAGCGACTGAAGGCGGCGATGTTCAATGCGCAGGGCTATTCTGTGGTGAGCAAGACCACTGGATGCGAGGCCATGTTCCTGTACTCGCCGGCGCAAGGCGAGTTGCGGGAGATGTTCCTGTTTCGCCCTTACGACAAGGCCACCATTTGGGAGCAGTACGACGTTGTGCGCGTCGCCCATAAGCTCAATTGCGAAGTGTTCCTCTGGGAGTGCATGGCGCTGACGCCGGCTTTCGTGCGACTGCTCCAGCGCACCTGGATGCGCGACGATCTCGTCACACTTACCAACACCTTCCCAGATCATGAGGACCTCCAGGGGCCAGCTGGCATCGACATTCCCAAGGTCATGACCGAGTTCATCCCGCGCGGTCGAGTGCTGCTGACCACCGAAGAGCAGATGCGTCCAATCCTGCAGGAAGCCGCAGACGATTTGGGCACCAAGCTCAAAGGCGTTGGCTGGCTCGAGTCAGGGCTGATCGCGCCCGACGTGCTCGAGCGCTTCCCCTACCAGGAGCATCCCGACAATATTGCTCTGGTTGCGGCGCTCGGAGCAGAGCTGGGCGTGGGCTACGACTACGCGCTCAAGGCCATGGCCGATCGCGTGGTGCCCGACCTGGGCGTGCTCAAGACGTTCGCCCCAGCACGCCTGGACGGGCGTGAGCTGGAGTTCTCCAACGGCATGTCGGCCAACGAGCGCTATGGCTGCCTGGGGAACTGGCGCCGGCTTGGCTTCGATGCTCACGATCCGCTGGTGGCTCCCGGGACGGTTATCAGCACCGTGGTGAACAACCGGGCCGATCGGGTCGCACGTTCGCGCGTCTTCGCCGGCGTGCTGGTGCAGGACATTCGCGCCGACTTCCACGTGTTGATCGGCAACAATCTGGACGGGCTGCGCGGGTATCTTCGCGAGACCTGGGACACCTACGCGCCATCGCTCACCCTTTGGCCCGCTCAGGGCGGCGAAGGCGGCGCCGCGGCGGTCATGGAAACACTCGCACGGAACTTCAGAGTCGTGTACACCGAGGAACAGGTCGCTGCGCGCCTTTCGATCATGCTCACGGGCATTGGCGCTGACACTTCGTTGGTCCGTGATGCAGGCCAGCCCGAGGCCCTTGCGAACGCACTGGGGAACCTTGTGCAGGCGGAACAGGTGGTTGACTTCCACGCGCGTGACGCGACCATGCTGCGCGAGTACGAAGCACTGGCGCAGCGCTGCCGCCTGGCGGGCGCCAGCGCCGACCCTGCTCTTGATGCCGCGATGCGCGAACAGCTCTGGCAGTGGTTTGAACGCCGCGTGATTGTGGTCGAGGACTACTACGCCAGCGGTGATGCCGTCATCGCAGCTATTTGCAAGGCCACGCCGCCTGGTTTTCGCAATCGGGTCATGGGAATGCAGAACATCAAAGGCACGGGGCTGGACTTCGTCTACCGATGGCTGGCCTGGGGCGTTTGCTGGCGTGCTTGCGAAGATCTCGCTTCGGATGACCCGCTACTGCGACGCCGTGGCCTCACATTCCTTGTCGGATTCCAGGAGTATGGGCTTTTGAGCCGGGACAAAGTCTTGGACACCCTGCACAGGGTGCGTTCGAGTGTGTTTGGCGCACAGGACAGCGTCCGTGCCGAAGTCGCCGTCATCGAAACCAACCTCACCGCTGCACTGCAGAGCGTCCATGCCGGCATGCAGGCACAGCGCAGTGCCGGTTGGCTGGATAGCATGCTGAACATCTTGGAGGGCTTCCTGGATGCTGCTGACGCGGTACGCCGCCGACGTCGTGCCGACCGGATATACCGGGAACTGGTCACGCGCAGGATCAGTGAAGCACGCGCGGTGCTTGAACTGCAGGCGCTCACGCGCCGGCAAAAAGGTGGATGGGTAAGCGCAGCCGTTGTTGGTTACGTGAGCGCACTGCGCAGTCGTTTGCCCAGACGCCAACGAGGAGCGGCGGACACGGTGCCATTTTCCAAGGCGTAGACGCCGGTGGTCCTGCCAGCTATTGAAAGATAGCGGCCAGCCCGTTCATGATTTCTGCATCAGCGGAGGTCTTGGCGTTGACGTCGTAAATGGTGAATTCAGAAGTCACTTGTCTGGCGTTATCGAAACTGTGTTTTGCCCCGCTGTACGCAATCATGCTGATGGACTTGCCATTCGTACCGTCTGCACCGAGTTCCACACCGCGTTGGACGCGGGTCTGACAATATCCGACGGTGTACAACGGATCGGCATCCCCGTGCAGAATCGTCAATGGGGCATAGGGCACATACGTGCTGGTCGAAATTCCGCCGAATGCGTTGTAGAGCCCGCACCCGGGATAAAAGGCGAAGCCGGCTCTGAACCGCCCCTCGGCCCTGGAATCCATGGTGTCGGACAGTGTGGAAAAGGCGGAGCTGCCGCCGTGAGACCATCCGATCAGAGCCACGCGCTGGTCATCTACATCCACTTTGCTGTTGTGCCTGCGAAGATATGCCAGAGCGGCGTACGCATCGTGCGGGCGATCACTGACCTCTGAAACTCCGACGGCGCCGTTGGCACATTGATTCTGTGGCACCGAGCGTGGGGTGAAACTGTCCACCAGCAGGACGACATAACCCGTATTGGTCAGGCGCTTTGCCCATTCTGTGTACAGCATCGCAATCCCCTTTGCGGGGTCGCTGTACGAGTAGATGCCGGCACAACCATGCAACAGAACCACAGCTGGACGAGCGCCACTCCAAGCTGTTCTATAGAGCTTGCCAGTGAGCCGGATTCCTTGGGAGTTGTCGAATGAGACATCTCTTGAAGTCTGCGCGCTCACGGATTGACAGCCCGCCAGAAACGCTAGCGCGGCGATGTGACGGAGATTAAGCATCGGATCGTATGCATGAGCTTGGATCCTCTGTTTATCCGCTATAAGTCACAGTGAGGGGCTTTGAAAGAGTTTCAAAAAGAGGCTCGCCGTAACGAGACGTCGAATTGTGTGGCTGACGGACCACATCCGCGTGGGTGGTGGCGTGGCCTTGTCTAAGAACGCTGAGCTTGAAGGTCTAGCCACCAGAAAGAGATCGAGCAAGAGCGCCGCCTGATCTACGATATCCGTGCATTCGGGATCGACCCCGGCTCACCCCGCGCCCGGCGCAATATTTCCAGGCCAGCCTGCAACTCTTCGATCGCTATCTGCCCCGGCGCTGAGCCGCTCTGGCCGAACGCGAATGTCATGGCCGAGCCGAACGCCGAGCCGCACAACCGGGTGAGGGAACCCATCGCGGCCATCGACATGCTCACCACCGGAATCCGGAGCTTCTCACTTGCACGCAAGGTCGCGGCCAACAACGTCAACACGTCCTCCATGTTGCGCGGCATGACAGCAACCTTGGCGATGTCCGCGCCCAGTGCTTCGGCTTGCTCGAAGCGCTGGTTCAAGTCCGCAATTGCCGGTGTACGGTCGAAATTGTGGAAGGACAAGATCAAACCGGTGCCGCTCGCGCCGGACATTTCGCGCACCTGCCGCACATCCACCGGGTCGTTGCCCATTTCAAAATCGATCAGGTCCACATGTCCGCTCTTGCAGACCGCACGATAGAGCTCGACGACTTCGTTCTCGCCGAGGCCGATCTTTTCTCCGCCTTCGCGGCTGGAGCGGCGCGTGAACAGAATCGGAATGCCGTTGGCGCCCTGCTTGATGCGCGCTGCAAGATCCAGGACGGCGCCGGTGTCGCCGATGCCTTCGAAAAAATCGACCCGCCATTCCAGAACGTCCGGCTGCTTCGCGGCCACCGACGCGACCTCTGCCAGCAGGGCTTGCGTGGTGCGGCCCACCAGAGGCGCACAGATCGCCGGGAAGCGGCCTCGGCCCAGCGGCTTGCCGTTCAGTTCAATCGCTTTGGGCTGCATGTGACTTCACTCCGAAGGGGCGCCGATGAGTTGCGCAAACCGAACCAGGTCCACGTTACCGCCGCTGAGAATCACCCCGACACGCTGGCCCTCCAGGTTCAAGCCGGCATGCAGTGCTCCGGCGAAGCCCAGGCAGCCTGTCGGCTCGACGACGAGCTTCATGCGGGAGGCGAAAAAACGCATGGCCTCGACCAACTGCGCGTCGGACGCCGTAACGATCGCATCCACATCGCGGCGAATCACTTCAAATGTCAGTTTGCCCAAGTGCTGAGTCTGGGCTCCGTCGGCAAGGGTCTTGGGCACCGGGATGTGGACGATCTCGCCTTTGCGCAGCGACTGCTGCGCGTCATTGCCGGCCTCGGGTTCCACTCCGTAAATCTTGCACACGGGCGAGAGCGCGCGTGTGGCCAAGGCCGTACCGCTGAGCAGCCCGCCGCCTCCAAGCGGTGTCAGCAGCGCATCGAGCGGCCCCACTTCTTCCAGCAGTTCCTTGGCCGCCGTGCCCTGACCGGCGATCACATCCGGGTGATCGAAAGGTGGAATGAGCGTCATGCCGCGCTGCGCAGCCAGCCCGGCAGTGAGCGCCTCCCGGTCCTGCTTGTACCGATCGAAAAGGATCACCTCGGCGCCATAGCCGCGGGTGGCGTCGACCTTGGATTGCGGCGCATCCTGCGGCATCAGAATGACGGCGGGAATCCCGAGCAGCCGCGCTGACAGCGCTATGGCCTGGGCGTGATTGCCTGACGAAAATGCGATGACGCCGGCCTTCCGCTGTGCGGCATCGAACTTCGATAACGCGTTGTAGGCGCCGCGAAACTTGAAGGCGCCCATGCGCTGGAAGTTTTCGCACTTGAAAAACACCTCGGCTTTCAACACGCTGTCTGCCGTGGATGAGCGCAGCACCGGCGTGCGATGGGCGTGCCCCGCCAGCCGGTCGGCGGCAGCCTGGACGTCTTGATAGGTGGGCAACTGGAGCATGGGCACGAGCTTAGCGCAAGC
>JBKJHN010000126.1:0-12365 GCA_046599015.1 Ramlibacter sp. | reverse complement strand
CGCGGGACGATGCTGCGCTCATCGACATAAAAGGGGACGCCTTGCAGCCAGGCTTCGCGCGTGAGATACGCGGCCGGCTTACGCGAGCGGATCCGTTCGCCAATCAATTCCGACACGCTCTCCTTCTGCTCTGGCGACACGGCCATGTGTGCGACGCCGTCCAGATCGTCCAACGGCAAGCCCAATTGCCACAGCACCAGCCACGCTGCTTCATCGAAAGCGTTGTCCGTCCCATGCCCGAAGGACACGCCGGCAGCGGCGAGCTCCCTGGCGCTCGCCTCGACGAGTTCGATCAAGGTCATGTCGCCTGCGTCAGCGTGGATTCGAGATTCTCAAGCGTGCGGCGGTAGATGTTCTTGAGCGGCTCGATGTCGGCCACCAACACATGCTCGTCGATCTTGTGAATGCTGGCGTTGACCGGGCCGAACTCGATGACCTGCGGACAAATGCGCGAGATGAAGCGGCCGTCGCTGGTGCCGCCGGTCGTCGACAGCTCGGCGTCGATGCCGGTTTCAGCACGAATGGCCCCCTGGAGCGCGCCGACCAGTTCGCCGGGCTTGGTCAGGAAGGGCAGGCCGCCGACCACCCAATCCACCTCATAGTCCAGCGCGTGCCGATCCAGCACTGCCCGGGTGAGCTTCTGCAGGCCCTCGGGGGTGCACTCGGTCGAGTAACGAAAGTTGAAATCGATCACCACGGCACCGGGGATCACGTTGGTCGCGCCAGTGCCCCCATGAATGTTGCTGATCTGCCAGCTGGTCGGCTGAAAGAACTCGTTGCCCCGATCCCATTCGAGGCGGGCCAATTCCGCCAAGGCGGGCAGCGCGAGGTGTATCGGATTTTTTGCCAGTTGCGGATAGGCGATATGCCCCTGCACGCCTTTCACGGTGAGTTTGCCGCTCATGCTGCCGCGGCGGCCGTTCTTGATCATGTCTCCAAGCCGCGTGACGGACGTTGGCTCTCCGACGATGCAGTAGTCGAGCCGATCGCCACGCGCCTTGAGCTGCTCGCAGACCACCACCGTGCCGTCGACGCTCGGGCCTTCCTCGTCGCTCGTGATCAGCAACGCCAGCGAAAGCGCCGAGTCGCTGTGGGACGCGACAAATTCCTCGACGGCCACCACGAAAGCCGCGATCGATGTCTTCATGTCGGCAGCGCCACGGCCATAGAGCTTGCCATCCCGATGCGCCGGTATGAACGGGTCGGTGCGCCACTGTTCCAGTGGACCAGTGGGGACCACATCGGTGTGCCCCGCGAAAACCAGGGTACGCCCGGCGCCGGGCACGCTTTCCAGTTTGCCGGCGCGCTTGGCCCAGAGGTTCGTGACACGGAAGTGTTCCGGGCCGCTCGCGATAGTTTCGCAGACAAAACCCAGCGGCTTCAGCCGCTCGGCCAGGATCTGCTGGCACTGCGCATCGTCAGGCGTGAGGGAGCGCCGCGAGATCAGCTGTTCTGTCAGGTGCAGCGTTCGGGACATGGTTAGCCCTAGTGCTTGACGTCCAGGGAAATTTCCGTGAACGAGGGCTCTTCGGCCATGTCCTCGTCGGACGCGCCGTCTTCGGCTTCGTCCATGTCCTTGCCGGCAAACTTGTTCTGCAGGCGCCATTGCAGGTTGGTCGGCGAGTCGGCGTGGGCCAGGCCTTCCTTCTTGTCGATGACCCCGTCGACGATAAGCCGGGCGATGTCCTGTTCGAAAGTCTGGGAGCCTTCGGCCATCGACTGCTCCATGGCCTCCTTGATGCCCGAAAAGTCGCCCTTCTCGATCAGTTCAGAGATGAGCTTGGTATTGAGCAGCACTTCGACTGCCGGCGTGCGGCTGCCATGAATGGTGCGCAGCAGCCGTTGCGACACCACGGCCTTGAGCGCGGCCGCCAGATCGCCCAGCATCGTGGGCCGCACTTCGACCGGATAGAACGACAGGATACGGTTCAGGGCCTGGTAGCTGTTGTTGGCGTGCATGGTCGCCAGGCACAAGTGCCCCGATTGCGCGTAGGCGATGGCCGCCGACATCGTCTCGCGATCGCGGATCTCGCCGATCAGGATCACGTCGGGCGCCTGGCGCAATGCATTCTTCAGCGCCGTCTGCATCGACTCGGTATCGCTGCCGACTTCGCGCTGGTTCACGACCGACTTCTTGTTGGTGAACAGGAACTCGACCGGGTCCTCGATGGTGAGGATGTGCCCGGACACCTTCCCGTTGCGAAAGTCCATCATCGAAGCCAGCGTGGTGCTCTTGCCGCAGCCGGTCGCGCCGACCATCAGAAAGAGTCCTCGCTTTTCCATGATCAGGTCGCCCAGGATCATCGGCACCGACAATGTTTCCAGCGGCGGAATGTCGGTGGTGATGTAGCGGATGACGGCGGCATAGGTGCCGCGCTGGCGCATGCCGGATATGCGGAAATTACCCACACCCTCCACCAGATGGGCCATGTTCAATTCGCCGGTTTCTTCCAGTTCTTCAATGCGCTCGGGAGGCAGCACCTCGGCCAGAAGGGCTTTGGTGGCGTCGGGCGGCAGCAGTTGATTGTTGATCGGCAGGCACTGGCCGTTGATCTTGATCATCGCCGGGGCATGCGCCGACAAGTAAACGTCCGATGCTTTCTTCTCGCTCATCAAGCGAAGAATCCGTTCCATTGTGCCCATGCGGTCCCCTCGTTATTGGTTGCGCGAGCTTCAGTCTCGCAGCAGGTCATTCAGGCTGGTCTTGGCGCGGGTTTGCGCATCGACCCGCTTGACTATGACCGCGCAGTAAAGGCTGTACTTGCCATCGGCGCTGGGCAGATTGCCGGAGACCACGACCGACCCGGAGGGAATTCGGCCGTACGTCACGGTGCCAGTGGCCCGGTCGTAGATCTTCGTGCTCTGGCCAATGTACACGCCCATCGAAATGACCGAGTTTTCCTCGACGATCACTCCTTCCACCACTTCCGAGCGCGCGCCGATGAAGCAGTTGTCCTCGATGATGGTCGGCCCGGCCTGCACCGGCTCCAGAACGCCGCCAATGCCGACGCCGCCGGAGAGGTGCACGTTCTTGCCGATCTGCGCGCATGAGCCCACCGTGGCCCAGGTGTCGACCATGGTGTTTTCGTCTACATAGGCGCCGATGTTGACGTAGCTGGGCATCAGGATGGCGCCGCTGGCGATGAAGCTGCCGCGGCGGGCAACGGCAGGCGGCACGACGCGAACGCCCGTCGCGGCCATCTCCTCGGGCGTGAGGTGTGCGAATTTGGTCGGCACCTTGTCGTAGAAGCCCAGGTCGCCGGCCCGCATCATCACGTTGTCCTTGAGCCGGAACGACAGCAGCACCGCCTTCTTGATCCATTGGTGAACGGTCCATTGGCCCACGGCTTGCCGAGTGGCGACGCGCAGATGACCGTTGTTCAATTCGGCGATCACATGATCCACCGCGTCGGCGACTTCCCTGGGTGCGGACTTGGCCGAAAGGCTGGCGCGGTTCTCCCACGCGGTGTCGATGATTTGCTGGAGCTGTTGGGTCATGAATTACTTCGATCTGGACTGGACGAACTGGACGATGCGCTGGGCCGCTTCGACGCATTCCGCAGTCTGCGCCACCAGCGCCATGCGGATGCGGCCGGCTCCCGGGTTGGCACCCCCGCTTTCGCGGGCGAGGTAGCTTCCCGGCAGCACGGTGACATTGTATTGAGCCAGCAAATCCCGGGCGAACTCGATGTCATCGCCCGGAGTGCACCCGCCGGCCGGATTGACGCCGGCCCAGAGATAAAAGCCGGCATCCGGCAGCTTCACGTCGAGCGCGGCGCTGAGCATCGGCGTGACTTCGGCGAACTTCTGGCGGTACAGGGCCCGATTTTCGATCACGTGCTGCTCGTCGCTCCAGGCTGCGATGCTGGCCTGCTGCACCACCGGGCTCATCGCGCTGCCGTGGTAAGTGCGATACAGCAGGAATTGCTTGATCAGCGCCGCGTCGCCTGCGACAAAGCCGCTGCGCATTCCGGGCACGTTGCTGCGCTTGGACAGGCTGGTGAACGACATCAGGTTCTTGAAATCCGTGCGGCCCAGTTTGGCTGCCGCTTCCAAGCCGCCCAGCGGTGGCTCGTCGCCAAGGTAGATTTCGCTGTAGCACTCGTCCGAAGCGATGACGAAGCCGAATCGGTCCGACAACTCGAACAGCTTCTCCCATTCGGCCAGTGGCATCACCGCGCCGGTGGGATTGCCAGGCGAGCAAACGAAGAGCAGCTGGGCGCGTGCCCAGACCTCCGCCGGAACGCTTTCCCAATCGGCCGCGAAGTTGCGCGCCGGATCGCTGGGCGCGTAGTGGGGCTCGGCGCCCGCCAGCAAAGCCGCGCCTTCGTAAATCTGGTAGAAGGGATTGGGGCACAGCACCACTGCCTTCCTGCGTGGATCGATCACGGTCTGCGCGAAGGCGAAGAGTGCCTCACGCGAGCCGTTCACCGGCAGCATTTGGGTATTGGCATCGACGCCCATCAAGCCGTAGCGCGTCTGCAGCCAACGGCGGAAGGTGTCCCTGAGTTGCGGCTCACCAGCGGTAAGCGGATAGGACGCGAGCCCGTCAAGGGAACTCACCAGTGCCTGCTTGATGAAATCAGGGGTTGGGTGCTTCGGTTCACCGATGCCGAGGCTGATCGGCCGGTAGTCGGGATTGGGCGTCACGCCCACAAAAAGCCGCCGCAGTCGCTCGAAAGGATAGGGCTGCAGCCTTGCCAGCAGGGGATTCATGGATTCGATTATCGGGCCCGCGTGCACCAACATTGAGTGCCCCGAGCCGGCGTGGCGTCAAATCACAACACGGTATCATGCCAGCCACCCCGCCGGCCTGTGACCGGCGCCTTCACAGCAAGCATCATCGGGCAGGGCCGTGCGTCTCACTTCCATCAAGTTATCCGGGTTCAAGTCTTTCGCCGAACCCACCAACTTCATGCTGCCGAGCCAACTTGTGGGCGTGGTGGGCCCCAACGGCTGCGGCAAGTCCAACATCATGGATGCGGTGCGCTGGGTGCTGGGCGAATCGCGCGCCAGCGAACTGCGCGGCGAATCGATGCAGGACGTGATCTTCAACGGCACCAGCACGCGCAAACCGGCCTCGCGCTCGTCGGTTGAGCTGGTGTTCGACAACGCCGATCACCGGGCCGGCGGCCAATGGTCGCAGTTCACCGAAATTGCGGTCAAGCGCGTGTTGACGCGCGATGACACCTCCAGCTACTACATCAACAACCAACCGGTGAGAAGACGCGACGTGCAGGACGTGTTCCTGGGCACCGGGCTCGGGCCGCGCGCCTACGCCATCATCGGCCAGGGCACGATCAGCCGGATCATCGAATCCAAGCCGGAGGAGTTGCGACTGTTCCTGGAGGAAGCGGCCGGTGTTTCGAAATACAAGGAGCGCCGGCGCGAGACGGAAAATCGCCTATCGGACACGCGCGAGAACCTGACCCGGGTGGAAGACATCCTGCGCGAGCTGAACGCCAACCTGGACAAGCTGGAAAAGCAGGCCGAGGTGGCGCAGCTTTACAACAAGCTGCAGTCCGAAGTCAGTCTCAAGCAGCACCAGCAATGGTTCCTCAAGCGCGCCGAAAGCGAGGCGGAGCAGGCCAAGGTCAAGGCCGATGCCGAGAAATCCGTGAACGAACTCGAAGCGCGCGTGGCGGACCTGCGCCGCGTGGAAGCCGAGCTCGAGACTATCCGGCAGGCTCACTACGCCGCCGGCGACCAGGTCAACCACGCGCAAGGCCAGCTGTACGAGGCCAGCGCCGAAGTGGGCCGCCTGGAAGCCGAAATCCGCTTCGTCGTCGAAGGCCGGCAACGGGTTGAACAGCGGCTGCTGCAGCTGAGAGAGCAAGCGGCTCAATGGGCCGTGCGCAAGGGCGACGCCGCCGCCGAAATCGAGACGCTGGCCGCGCAGGCCATCAACGCCGAGGAACAGGCGATGCTGCTGGCAGCCCAGGTGGAGGAGCAGGCACAGCAGTTGCCCGATCTTGAGGAAGCGCTGCGCCAGGCGCAAGCCCGGTCCGCCGAGCAGCGCGGGAGCGTCGCCCAGGTGCAGCAGCAGATTCAGGTGCTTGCCGCCGATCAGCGCAACATCGAAGAACAGTCGCGGCAACTGGGTCAGCGCCGCGAGCGGCTGGTCATGGACAGGAACGCTCTGGCCGCGCCCGACGAAGTCCGCCTCACCAACCTGCAGTCGCAGTGGGTCACGGCCCAGGAGGCCGCTGAAACCGCTGACGCCAGGCTGCACGAGTTGCAGGAGCAAGTGCCGCAATTGGATGATGACCGGCGCGCCAGGCAGCAGGCGGTCAACACCGAAAGCCACAAGCAGGCGGACCTGTCGGCGCGCATGGAAGCCCTCAAGGCATTGCAGGAAAAGGTCAAGACCGACGGCAAGCTCAAGCCGTGGCTTGCCAGGCATGGGCTGGAGGGCCTGCAAGGGCTCTGGAGCCGCATCCACATCGAGCAGGGCTGGGAGAACGCCCTGGAGGCTGCGCTGCGCGAGCGCATGAACTCGCTCGAAATCTCACGGCTCGACATGGTGCGGGCCTTTGGCAACGATGCGCCGCCCGCCAAGCTGGCTTTCTACAGTCCGCCGCAAGCCGGCCTTCCGGAGGGCGCTTCGGCACTGCCGCGATTGGCCGACCTGCTGCGCCTGAACGACGCCGGCCAGAAGGCATTGCTGGCCGACTGGCTGCATGGCTGCTACACCGCGGCCAGCTTCGACGACGCGCTCGCAGGGCGCGACAAGCTGCAGGCCGGCGAAGCCATCTACGTCAAGAGCGGGCATGCCGTCACGGCGCACAGCGTCAGCTTCTACGCCCAGGATTCCGAGCAGGCGGGCTTGCTGGCGCGGCAGCAGGAAATCGAGAATCTCGAAAAGCAATTGCGCGCACAGGCGCTCATTGCCGAAGAGGCGCGTTCGGCCCTGGTCCGGGCGGAGGCTGCGTACACCGATGCCTCGCAGCGCCTGGTTTCGGCCCGGCGGGAAGCCGCGGAAACACAAGACCGGGCGCACGAATTGCAGGTCGAAACCCTGCGTCTGACCCAGATGGCGGAGCAGGCCAGGGCGCGCGGCGAGCAGATCACCGGCGACCTGGCCGAGATCGATGCCTTGCTCGAAGAGCTGCAGGAGCGCCGCGTCACCGCCGAGGGCCGTTTCGAAGAACTCGACATGCAATTGGCCGACAGCCAGGAGCGGCACGCACAGCTGGGTGATCGTGTGATCGAGGCGGAACGAAAGCTGGCCGAATGCCGGGAGCAGCAGCGCAGCCTGGACCGGCAGGCCCAGGAAGCTCAGTTTTCGCAGCGCTCGGTGCAAGCGCGCAAGGCTGAACTGCAGCGCGCCATCGAGACGGCCGCGCAGCAGGCCGAGTCGCTGGCCATCGAAGATGAGCGCGCGCGCGAAGAGCTCTCACGCCTCACCGACGCCGCGGCGCAGGCCGGGCTGCAAACCGCGTTGGCTTTGAAGCTGGACCGCGAACAGAGCCTCGGCGCCAAGCGCAGCGAATACGACGACCTCACCGGCAAGCTGCGCGCCAGCGACGAGCGCCGGCTGCAGCTCGAACGGGAACTCGATCCACTGCGCCAGCGCCTCACCGAGTTCCAGCTCAAGGAGCAGGCCGCGCGCCTCGGCTTCGAGCAATACAGCCAGCTGCTCGCCGATGCGCAGGCCGATCTGGAGGCGGTGGGCAAGTCCATCGAAGACGGCAAGGTCAGGCTTTCCGGGATGCAGGGCGAGATCGACCGGCTGCACCGGGAAATCGCCGCGCTCGGCGCTGTCAATCTCGCCGCCTTGGAAGAATTGACCACCGCACGCGAACGCAAGCAGTTCCTGGACGCGCAATCGGCCGACCTGAACGAAGCCATGGCCACCCTGCAGGACGCCATCAAGAAGATCGACGGTGAAACCCGTCAATTGCTGGCCGGAACCTTCACCACCGTCAACGAGCACTTCGGCAAGATGTTCCCCGAACTGTTCGGCGGCGGCAACGCGCGGCTGGTCATGACCGGGGACGAAATCCCCGATTCGGGCGTGCAGGTGATGGCCCAGCCCCCCGGCAAGAAGAACCAGACCATCCACCTGCTTTCCGGTGGAGAGAAGGCGCTCACGGCGATCGCGTTGGTGTTCGCCATATTCCAGCTCAACCCGGCGCCCTTCTGTTTGCTGGACGAGGTGGACGCGCCGCTGGACGATGCCAATACCGAACGCTATTCGAAGCTGGTGATCAGAATGAGCCGCGAAACTCAGTTCCTGTTCATCAGCCACAACAAGATCGCCATGGAAATGGCCGAGCAGTTGATCGGCGTGACCATGCAGGAGCAGGGCGTGTCGCGCATCGTCGCCGTCGACATGGAGTCAGCGGTTTCGATGGCGGAGGCCGCTTGAGCACCTTTACCGTCGGTCTGGCCATCCTGGGTGGCTTGCTGTTGGCGCTGCTGGTGGCGTACAACGCGTGGACCGCGCGCCGGAACACGCCGCGGCAGCCCGAGCCGGTCGCCGCGATTCATGCGCCGGCAACCGAACCCAAGGATCCCGAGTTCGACCTCGACCTTCAGGGCCCTGCGCACAGCGCCGAGAAGAAGCCGGGTCTGGACGCGCTCATCGACGTCTTGACGCCCATTGCGCTGGAAGGACTGGTCTCCGGCGATGCCGCGTTGGCGGCCATGCCGACCACGCGCCGGGCTGGCAGCAAGCCGTTTGCGATTGAAGGCTTGAACGCGGTCACGCAGCAGTGGGAGACACCGCACGCCGGCCAGCGCTATTCCGAGTTCCAGGCGGGCGTGCAGCTGGCCAACCGCACAGGGGCGCTCAATGAGATCGAGTATTCCGAATTCGTGATGAAGGTGCAGGCGTTTGCGGACGCAGTGAATGGCGAGCCCGATTTCCCGGAGATGCTGGACGAGGTGGCGCGGGCCCGCGAACTCGATCAGTTCGCCAGCGAGCACGACGCCCAGCTGGGCTTTACCCTGCGGGCGAAACATGCAGCCTGGAGCCCCGGGTACGTACAGCAAAACGCCTCGCGGCTGGGGTTTGTGGCCGGTGCGATTCCCGGGCGCATGGTGCTGCCGGCCAGTGCCCCCGGCGCGCCGCCGGTGCTTGGCCTCTCGTACGACACCCAGGCGGCGCTGGCGGATGACCCGGCGCAATCCGCGTTGCGAGAACTCACACTCAGCCTGGATGTGCCGCAAGTGGATCGCGGCGAACAGCCCTTCGTGCGCATGCGCGACACAGCCATCGGGCTGGCGGCGTCGATGGAAGGCATCATCACCGACGACAACGGCGAGGTGATCCGCGCCGAAGGTTTGGACGTGATCGGCGCAGACCTGGAAAAGTTGTACGACACGCTGGACGAGCGGGACCTGTCTGCCGGATCGCCATTGGCGCGGCGCCTGTTTTCATAGGACCGGTCACTGTGAACAGGCCGTAATCGAATGGCGGTCCCAGCCAGGATCCAGGAACGCGTCGACGCGCTGCGCGAGCTGTTGCATCACCACGCGCACCGGTACTACGTGCTGGACGATCCGGAGATTCCGGACGCCGAGTACGACAAATTGTTTCGTGAGCTGCAGCAGCTGGAAGAACGGCATCCCGAACTGCTGACACCGGATTCCCCGACCCAACGCGTCGGCGCGAAACCGCTGGAAGGCTTCACGAAAGTGCGCCATACGGTGCCGATGCTGTCGATTCGTACCGAGACCGACATCGAGCCCAGCGGCGCGCGCAACTTCGATGCACGGGTACGGCGGGAACTCGGTCTCGCGGCGTCGGACCCGCCGATCGAGTACGTCGCTGAACTCAAGTTCGACGGTCTCGCGCTCAACCTGCGCTATGAGAAAGGCGTATTGGTCCAGGCGGCCACGCGCGGGGACGGCGAAGTGGGCGAGGAGGTCACGCAGAACATCCGCACGATCGGCCAAATTCCGCTGCGCTTGCCCAGAGACGCGCCTTCGGTGCTTGAGGTGCGCGGCGAAGTCTACATGCGCCGCGATGAGTTCGAAATGCTCAACGAGATGCAGCGGGAGAAGATCGCCAAAGGTGCGAAAGGGGAAAAGACTTTCGTCAACCCGCGCAATGCGGCCGCGGGCGCGGTGCGACAACTGGATCCGGCCATTGCCCGGCAACGACCCTTGAGCTTCTTCGCCTACGGCTGGGGCGAACTGACGCCCCCGGAGCAGGGCGGCCCGGCGTTCGACACGCATTTCCAGCTTCTGGAGAAGCTGCGCGCCTGGGGCTTTCCGGTGTCGCTGCGGACCCGCATCGCCACGGGGGCGGAGGAGTTGGTGGGTTATCACCAGGCCGTCGGCAAGGAGCGCGACAGTCTGCCGTTCGATATCGATGGCGTGGTCTACAAGGTCAACAGTCTGGCGCTGCAAAAGCGCCTCGGCTTCGTCTCCCGCGAGCCGCGCTGGGCCGTTGCCCACAAATACCCCGCGCAGGAGCAGATGACCACAGTGGAGGCTATCGATGTTTACGTCGGCCGCACCGGCAAGCTGACGCCGGTGGCGCGGCTGGTGCCGGTCTTCGTCGGCGGCGTCACCGTGACCAACGCCACCCTGCACAACGAAGACGAAGCACGCCGCAAGGATGTGCGCCTCGGCGATACGGTAATCGTGCGCCGCGCCGGCGACGTGATCCCGGAAGTTGTCGCCGTGGTGCCGGACAAGCGTGTGCCGGGCGCCAAGCAGTTCACGATGCCGCGCCGTTGTCCGGTGTGCGGCTCCGAAGCGATGCGCGAGGAAGGCGAGGCGGACTACCGGTGTACCGGCGGCCTGTTCTGCGGTGCGCAGCGCAAGCAGGCCATCCTGCACTTCGCGCAGCGGCGGGCTTTGGACATCGAAGGCCTGGGTGAGAAGCTGGTCGACCAGCTGGTCGAAGGCAACGTCATCAAGACCTTGCCCGACCTGTACCGCCTGGGGTTGGTCGGCCTGTCAGCATTGGATCGGATGGCCGACAAGTCCGCCCAGAACCTGCTGGCCGCGCTGGAAAATTCCAAGCAAACCACCTTGCCGCGTTTTCTCTTCGGCCTGGGCATCCGGCATGTGGGCGAGACCACCGCCAAGGACCTGGCGCGCCACTTCGGCAAGTTGGGCGGCATCATGGATGCCAGCCTGGAACAACTGCTGGATGTGCCGGATGTGGGGCCGGTGGTTGCAGAGAGCGTTCATACTTTTTTCCAGCAGCCGCACAACCGCGAAGTGGTGGAACAGTTGCGCGCCTGCGGAGTGATCTGGGAAGAAGGCGAGCCGGCCGCGCGCGTGCCCAAGCCGCTGGCGGGAAAGACCATTGTGTTGACCGGCACGCTGCCTACGCTGACCCGGGACGAAGCCAAGGACATGCTCGAAGCGGCAGGCGCGAAGGTGGCGGGCTCGGTCAGCAAGAAGACCGACTACGTCGTGGCGGGCGCGGAGGCCGGCAGCAAACTCGACAAGGCTCGCGAGCTGGGTGTGACGGTGCTCGACGAGGACGGGTTGCGCGAACTGCTGGCCGCGCGCTGAGGATCACTCGGCGTGGTTTTCAGGTCGCTGCCACAGCCACACTGCCACGCAGGCCATGATGGAGATCGCCATCGCGGGCACCCACCAGGGCCGCACGAACAAGGACATCGTCACCGCCCCGCCCGTCATCATCACAGTGGACAGCCATTTGGTCTTGCGGGTGACCACGCCGCCGTTGCGCCAGTCCATGATCATCGGCCCCATCTTCGGATGGGTCTCCAGCCAGTTCGACAACCGAGGTGAACTTCGAGTCGCCGCCCAAGCCGCCAGCAGCACGAACGGGACGGTCGGCAGCACCGGCAGGAACGCACCGATCACGCCCAAGGCCAGGCTGGTGACCGCCAGTGCCAGGAACAGCCAGCGCACCGGCTTCGACAATGGACGAGCCTGCGCTCGAGGTGGGTCCGCAGAAGGCGCTGACATGCCCTTATTGTGCCGCCCGGCTATGCTTGCGGCATGACTGTTCGTGAAATCATCAAGATGGGCGATCCGCGCCTGTTGCGCGTGGCGCAGCCCGCCACTGAATTCGACACCGACGAGATCCACCTGCTCGTCTCCGACATGTTCGACACCATGCGCGCCGTGAACGGCGCGGGACTGGCCGCCCCGCAGATTGCTGTCGACCTTCAGTTGGTTATCTTCGGCACGGATGCGCCGAATCCACGCTACCCCGACGCGCCGCTGGTGCCCCGCACCGTGCTACTGAACCCGGTGATCGCACCGATCGGCGACGAAGAGGAAGAGGGCTGGGAAGGCTGCCTGTCGGTGCCCGGCCTGCGCGGTGTGGTGCCACGCTGGTCACGCATCCGCTACACGGGCTTCGATCAATACGGCGACCCCATCGACCGAACCGTTGACGGATTCCATGCGCGCGTGGTTCAGCA
>JBKJHN010000108.1:0-13038 GCA_046599015.1 Ramlibacter sp. | reverse complement strand
GCAGTCCACTTCGGTGCCTGGCGTGGCTCAGCGCACCGGCGCCACGATCTACTATGTGGAGATGTTTCCGCTGGCAGCTGTGCCTGCCGGCTTGCAGCCCGTGCTGGGTCTGAGTCCGGTGCCAGGCGAAGTGGACGTCGTGGTTGCCTCCGAACTCATGGAGGCCGGGCGGGCGCTGCAACGTGGCCTGGTAACGCCCGACCGGACCACTTTGATCGCGTCCACGCATCGCGTTTACTCGATGACGGAGCGCACCGCCATGGGAGACGGCCGGGTGAATTCGGCGAAGATCGTCGACGGCGCGCAAGCGGCAGCGCGGCAACTCATCGAGGCCGATTTCGCCGCGCTGGCGGAGCAAGCTGGGAGCTTGATCAGTCCGGCGCTGTATGGTGCGCTGGCGGCCTGCGGCGCACTGCCGTTCACCCGGGAGCAATTCGAGGACACGATACGCCGCGGCGGGGTGGGCGTGCGCTCCAGCCTTGCCGCCTTCGCTGCCGGTTTCGACATGGCGGTGCGGCCCGCCGCCGTCGTTCCGGCAGATCCCGCTGTCGTCGAGCCATTGCCGCGAGTCGGGCCGAGGCTCGAATCTCTGGCGCTGCGCATCCAGGGCGGATTCCCGGCCGCGGCCCATGCCACCTTGCGAGCCGGGATCCTGCGCCTGGCGGACTACCAGGACCTGGACTACGCGGGCGAGTACCTCGACCTGCTGGAACCTTTGCGCGGCGCGCGCCCGGACCTGCTGGAAGAAACCGCCAGGCATCTTGCGCTGTGGATGTCGTACGAGGACACGATCCGGGTCGCCGACCTCAAGACCCGCCGTTCGCGCTTCAACCGCGTCGGCGCCGAAGTGAAACTTGGCGGAGAGCAGCAACTGGAAATCAGCGAGTACATGCATCCGCGGGTGGAAGAGATTGCCGACACGCTGCCGGCGGGGCTGGGGCGCTGGCTACTCGGATCGCGTTCTGCGCGCCGCTTGATCGAGCCGTTCACGCGCAAGGGCCGGGTGGTCAAGACCAGCTCGCTGCCGGGCTTCATGATGCTGTACGCGGTGGCCGGGTTGCGGCGCATCAGGCGGCGCACACTGCGCTTCCAGGTCGAGCACCAGCGTATTGTTCAGTGGCTGGCCACGGTACAGCAGTTGGCAGGAGACGACCCCGAACTGGCGCTCGAAGTGGCGCGGGCGCAGCGGCTCATCAAAGGGTATGGCGACACGCACGCGCGCGGTTGGCGCAGCTACCAGTTGCTGATGACCGCCCTTCCTGGCCTGCGCGCCACCGGCAATGGCGCGGGCCAAATGCGGGACTTGAATCGGGCGGCGCTGGCAGATGACAATGGGCAGGCGCTCGAGAAACTGTTGGCGACCACGGGAATCGACTCGTCTCGTGTGGGGCGCCTTGCAAAGGAGACAACATGAAGCTGGAACAGCTCGTCGAAGCCGATCGCGTGCACAAGCGCGTGTACACCGACCAGGCCATCTTCGACGCGGAGATGGAAAGGATCTGGGAGCGAACCTGGGTCTATTGCGGTCACGAGTCGCAGGTGCCCGCGCCGGGTGATTACTATGCGGTCACCATCGGCCGCCAACCCATGATCATGGTGCGGCAGGCCGACCGTAGCGTGCAGGTCCTGTACAACCGATGCCCGCACCGTGGCGTGCAACTGGTGGGAAACCTGAAAGGCAACACCGGCAGCGCCTTCGTCTGCTCCTATCACGCCTGGAGCTTCCACCTCAACGGCAACGTGCGGGCCATTCCGCTGGCCAAGGGCTACGAGGGCACACGCATGACGCGCGACAACCCCGACTGCAGCGTGAAAGCCGCGGCCCGGGTGGACAGCTATCGCGGCTTCGTGTTCGCCAGCCTCGCTGCGGATGGGCCGCCACTGGCCGAGTTCCTGGGCGAGGCGCGCATCGCCTTCGACGACATGTGCGACCGCTCGCCGGTGGGCGAAGTGGAGGTGGTGCCGATCTGCCACCGCGTGGTCCAGCATTCCAACTGGAAATTCTTCATGGAGAACCAGCTGGATTCGCTGCACCCGTCGGTCACGCACCAGTCGACCGGCATCTCCGCGGGGAAAGTCGAGAAGCGCCTGAAGGCCGAGCGCGGTTCCGCGCCGTTGTACTACCACTACCTCTCCACTTTCGCCTCGAGCTTCGAGCAGTGGGACGCTGTGCAGACCATCAATTTCCCGCGCGGCCACGGCATCCTGAAGGCCTACATGGGCCTGCGGCCGCGCGATCCCGACACGCTGGAGCATGAGGCGCTGCTGGTCAATGCGTATGGTCCTGAGAAGGCCGAGGAATACCTCTCCCGCAGCATTCACCATGTGCTGGTCTACCCGTACCTTTCGGTGCAGTCGCCGTTGCAGCAATTGCGTTGCCTGCGGCCGATCGGGCCGAACAAGACGCTTTCCGAGATCTGGCACTTCCGCCTCAAGGGCGCGCCCGAGGCAATCTACCGGCGCAGCCTCTGGTACTACAACCTGGTCAATTCGCCGGCGACCATGATCAACGCCGACGACCTCGAGAACTGGACCAAGGGCCAATGGGGCCTGGAATCCAACGGGGGCGATTGGGTCAGCTTCCACCGCTGGTACGGCGATGACCGGGTGGAGAACGGTGTCACTTATTCCAACCACGGCACTTCCGAAGCCGTGATGCGCAACCAGTTCCGCGCCTGGACCGAGTATCTGGGCGCTGAAGGAGGTGCCGCATGAACAAGAACCTGACAGCGGGCGGGACGGCGATCCCCACCGCGGGCCCGGACTTCGAGCACCTGCTTGGCCAGGAGGTGGTGATCGAGGGCAAGGACGGCTCGGCACGAACCGGCGCGCAAGCGGTGGAGCCCGGGCACTTCCCGCGGGCATCACAGGGCGCGCCCGCCGTGCAGCGGATGCCCTTGATGGGACTGGTCGCGCGCGCCGGGGAGGAGGCCGAACTTCAGCGCGAAGTGGAGCAGCTGCTTTACCTGCAGGCCGAGCTGCTGGATGGCAAGCACTGGCAGGCGTGGATGGACTTGTTCGACGACGAGGGCGTGTACTGGATGCCGGTGACGCCGGAACAGACCGAGTGGGAAGGCTCGCCCTCGATCTTCGCCGAAGACAAGCTGATGATGGAAATCCGCAAGGGCCGCGTCTCGCACCCCAACGCCTGGTCGCAGGTGCCGATGTGGGAGACCAACCACCTCGTGAGCCACATCGCGATCGAGTCGGTGAGCGCCAACCGGATCCAGGTAAGGTCGCGTTTCCACATGATGGAGCTGCGTCGGGACACCGTGCGCCATTTCGGCGGGCGCTATCAGCACACGTTGCTGCGTGGCGCGGATGGCAAGTTGCGCATCCGCTTGCAGCGCGTGGACCTGTTCAACAGCCAGGCGCCGTTCGACTACGTGCTGCAGATCTGGGTGTAGGCTTTCTTCGCGAGGCAGCGTCTGGGGGTTCAGGCGCTTGCAAGAACAGTGCGAAGTAGGCGTTAATCGGCAAGTCGCTTGATCAAGGAGTTCGACAATGAGCCTGGTGAATCGTCACGGCGTCCCTGCATACACGAAGCTTTTCCTCGGGCTGGCACTCGCCGGCCTCACGGCCGCGTCGGCGGCGGCCGACAAGGTCAAGATCGGATTCGTCAGTACGCTCTCCGGTCCCTCCGCCGCATTGGGGGTCGACATCCGCGACGCGTTCATGCTGTACGTCAAGCTCAATGGCGGCAAACTGGGCGGCTTGCCCGCCGAGGTCCTGATCGGCGACGACCAGTTCAAGCCCGACGTGGCGCGCCAGCTGTTCGAGCGCAACGTCAAGCGCGATCGAGTCGACTTCATGACCGGCGTGGTGTTCTCCAACATCATGCTGGCGGCGTTGCCCGAAGCGATCGACAACAAGGTGATCTATGTCAGCCCGAACGCGGCGCCCTCGCCGATGGCCGGCAAGGATTGCAGCCCGTGGTTCTTTGCGGTGTCGTGGCCCAACGACGCATACCATGAGGCGGCCGGTGCCTTTGCCAACCAGCGTGGCCTGAAGAGCGTGTACCTGGTGGCGCCGAACTACCAGGCCGGGAAGGATTCGCTGGCCGGCTTCAAGCGAACTTTCAAAGGGCAGGTGGTCGGGGAGAACTACACCAAGCTGGGCCAGCTCGATTACGCAGCCGAACTGGCCGAGATCCGGGCGGCCAAGCCGCAGGTCCTGTACCCCTTCCTGCCGGGTGGCATGGGCATCAACTTCATCAAGCAATTCGTCGCGGCCGGGCTCGGCAAGGACACGATGCTGCTGCTGCCCGGGTTCAGCGCCGACCAGGACGTGATCGGGCCGGTCGGGCCCGCGATGGCCGGCTTGTTCAACACCGCACATTGGTCGCCGGATTTCACCAACGCCGCCAACCAGAAGTTCGTGGCCGAGTTCCGCAAGGAGTACAAGCGCATTCCCACGCTGTACGCATCGCAGGGCTACGACGACGCGCAGCTGATCGATGCCACGGTCCGTGCCGTCAAAGGCAACCTGGAAGACAAGGAGGCCTTGCGCAGGGCCATGCGTGCCGCCAAATTCGATTCGGTGCGGGGCCCGTTCAGGTTCAACAGCAATCAGTACCCGATCCAGAACTACTACGTGCGCACCATTGGCAGCGACGGCCAGGGCGGGCTGATCAACAAGTCTTTCAACGAACCCATCCTGCGCGACCATGGCGATGCCTACGTGCAGCAGTGCAACATGCCCAAGTAAGGGCGAGCGCGCTGCAGATCGATGAGCGGCCTCTTCGTCCTGGAGCAGGCGCTCAACGGGCTTCAGCTCGGGTTCATGCTGTTCCTGCTGGCCGCGGGGCTGACGCTGGTGTTCGGCGTCATGGACATGATCAACCTGGCGCATGGGTCGCTGTACATGGTCGGCGCGTTCCTGGCGGCCTGGCTCACGCGCTGGTCCGGATCGTTCCTGATCGGCGTCGCAGGCGCGGTGCTGCTCACCGCCGCCTTCGGGATGCTGCTGGAAACAACGATCCTGCGCACCCTCTATGCGCGTGATCACTTGTCGCAGGTGCTGGCCACCTTCGCGCTGATCCTGATCCTCAACGACGGCGTCAAGATGGTGTTCGGAAACGACCTGCCGTTGTCCGCGCCGGCCGCGCTGGAGGGCCCGATCCAGATCTTGCCGGGCCTGATGTATCCCGCGTGGCGGTTGCTGATCATCGGGGTTGGACTGGTCGTGGCGCTGCTGCTGTACCTGCTGGTGCAAAAGACGCGGATGGGTGCGCTGGTGCGGGCCGGCGCCTCCAATCGCGAGATGAGCACCGCCATGGGGGTGGACGTGGGGCGCCTCTTTACAGCCGTGTTCGGCATCGGTGCCGCGCTGTGCGCCGTGGCGGGCAGCTTGCTCGCGCCCCTGCTGGCCGTGCAGGTGGGCATGGGTGAAAACATCCTGATCCTGGCTTTCGTGGTGATCGTCATCGGCGGCATCGGCTCCATCCGGGGTGCGCTCATCGGCGCGCTGCTGGTTGGCATCGTCGATACCTTGGGCCGCACGCTGCTGCAGCAGGTGCTGCGCGAGCTGTTGCCGCTGGAATGGGCCAGCGCGGCGGGCCCGGCCCTGGCCTCCATGTCGGTGTACGTCCTGATGGCCCTGATGCTGGTGCTGCGCCCGCAAGGGCTGGCACCGGTACGCAGTTGATGGGGCCGGCCCGCCTTGCCGCCATCGCGGCGCTGATCGCCGCAGCGGCGCTGCCCTGGCTGCTGCAGGCCGCTGGCGCCGACTTCTACCTGGGGACCGCCAGCCGCATCATCGTCTATGCGATCGCCGCGACCAGCCTCAACCTGCTACTCGGTTACGGGGGCATGATCTCGCTGGGGCACGCGGCTTTCTTCGGGCTTGGGGCCTACAGCACGGCCATCCTCCTGAGCGAAGGCGTTCGATCCGGCTGGGTTCATTTGCTGGTGGTGGTGGCGGTGTCCGGCATCTTCGCCTTGCTGATCGGCGCGATTTCGCTGCGCACACGCGGTGTGTACTTCATCATGATCACACTGGCGTTCGCGCAGATGCTGTTCTACGTCGCGAATTCGGTCAAGGGCTATGGCGGCGACGAGGGGCTCACGGTGCGCGTGCGGTCTTTGTTGCCCGGCGGCCTGGACTTGCGTGATGGCACGACGTTCTACTATGCGGCGCTCGCGGTGCTGGCGCTGCAGCTGCTCTTTCTGTATCGCTTCATTCATTCGCGCTTCGGCCGTGCGGTCACGGCGCTGCGCGACGACGAGGTACGCGCCGAGGCACTGGGGGTTCCGGTATTCGCCTGCAAGCTGGTCATTTTCGTGGTGGCCGGTGTGCTGTGCGGCATAGCGGGCGGCTTGAGCGTCAACCTGCAAGGTTACGTCAGCCCCAACCTGCTGCACTGGACCGAGTCCGGCACCTTGCTCGTGATGGTGATACTCGGCGGCGTTGGAACCCTGTGGGGCGGGCTGGCCGGTGCCGCGGCGCTGTTGCTGATGCAGGAGGTGCTGTCGGCGCAAACGCAGTACTGGGAATTCTGGATTGGCTGGGTGCTGCTGGCCGTGGTGTTGTTTGCCCGTCAGGGGCTGGCCGGCATGCTGCGGTCGATGGTGGCGCGACGGGCGGGGCGATGACCGTAACGCCGTTGCTGGACATCCGCGGGTTGAACAAGCGCTTCGGCGGTGTGGCCGCCACCGACGGTGTCGACCTGCAAGTCCAGGCCGGGCAAATTCACGCGCTGATCGGGCCCAATGGCGCCGGCAAGACGACGCTGGTCGCGCAAGTGGCGGGCCAGCTCGCCAGCGACAGCGGCATGGTGCGCTTCGACGGCAGCGACGTGACGCGCCTGCCGACCTACAAGCGGGCGCGCCGCGGCCTGGTTCGTTCATTTCAAATCACGCGCCTGTTCAAGACCTTGACCGTGATCGACAACATGGCGATGGCGGTGCAGGCCGTCGCCCGAGGCACATTCTCCGCCTGGCGACCGGTCGACGCCGATCGGGAGTTGCTCGAGCGCGCGCACGCCATGCTGGTGCGGCTGGGGTTGTCAGCCAAGCACGGCTGGCGCATCGAGCAGCTTTCACACGGCGAACAGCGCGCCCTGGAGGTTGGAATGGCGTTGGCGGGCAAGCCGAAATTGGTGCTGCTGGACGAGCCGCTGGCCGGCATGGGGCCGCAAGAGGCACAACAGATGACCGCGCTGATCGACAGCTTGCGCCGCGAGTTTGCGGTGCTGCTGATCGAACATGACGTCGATGCCGTGTTCCGACTGGCCGATACGGTGTCCGTCCTGGTCAATGGCCGGGTCATTGCCAGCGGCAAGCCGGCCGAGGTTCGCGCCGACTCCGGGGTTGCCGCTGCGTACCTGGGCAGTGCCATGGGTGCGCTGTGACCGTGGCATCCAAACCG
Source organism: Ramlibacter sp. (assembly GCA_046599015.1). Classification (GTDB taxonomy): domain Bacteria; phylum Pseudomonadota; class Gammaproteobacteria; order Burkholderiales; family Burkholderiaceae_C; genus Ramlibacter. Next base: position 5,670 of record JBKJHN010000108.1, on the reverse strand, counting down.
CCGGAGCTGCTGCGGGTGCAGGCGCTGTGTTCAGGATACGGACTGAGCCAGGTACTGTTCGATGTGGAGCTGCGCATTGCAGAGGCTGAAATTGTCGGCTTGCTGGGGCGCAACGGCATGGGCAAGACGACGCTGGTGCGCTCCGTCATGGGCCTCGTCAAGCCGACGCAGGGCAGCATTTCGTTCGGCGATCAGCCAATCATGGGGTTGGCGCCCAACCGCGTCGCCCGGCGCGGCATCGCCCTGGTTCCGGAGGGACGGCAGGTGTTCGGCAATTTAAGTGTGCTGGAACACCTGACAGCGTTTCGCCGCGTGCCAGCCGGATCATCGCCGGCATGGACACCCGAGCGGCTGTTCGAACTGTTTCCCCGCCTGGCCGAACGCCGCAGCCACATGGGCGGCCAGCTCTCCGGCGGCGAGCAACAAATGCTGGCGATTGCGCGTGCCCTCGTGACCAACCCACGGCTGCTCATCCTCGATGAAGCGACAGAGGGCCTGGCGCCATTGGTGCGTGAAGCGGTGTGGCGAGTTCTGGGTACGTTGCGGCAGGCTGGCATCGCGATGCTGGTGATCGACAAGTACGTGCAGCGGCTCATCGGCATCGCCGACCGCCATGTGATCCTCGAAAAGGGGCGGGTAGTCTGGAGCGGCAGTTCGGGGCAGCTGAACGCTGACCGCACGCTGTGGTCGCGGCACCTGGGGCTTTGAGCGCCGGTCGTTCGCGTCTGCATCAATTGACTCTGGCCTCTCAAGCGACTATGTTCAACTGAAATGATTGGAGTCACATCGATGAATGCACGAATCTTCAGGGCCGCAGCGGCGATTTTGGCGACAGCAACCTTCGCTTGCGCCGCCGTCGCGCAGGAAACTACCTTGCGGCTGGTCAGCGCCTTCGCCGAAAACGGTATCTACGTGCAACGCCTGCAGCCGTGGATCCAGAAATTCAACGCCGAAGGCAAGGGCGTGCTGCAGCTCAACTTCATTGGCGGCCCCAAAGCGATACCTCCCTTCGAAGCCGGCAATGCCGTGAAGACGGGTGTGGTCGACATGGCCCTGAGCACCGGCGCGTTCTATACCAACGTCATGCCTGAGGCCGACTTTCTGAAGCTCACGCAGATCCCGGTGGCCGAGCAGCGCAAGAACGGCGCCTTCGACGCCATCAACAAGGTCTGGAACGAGAAGGGCAACATGCAGTATCTGGCCCGGATGGTGGAGAACCAGCCGTTCCACATCTACACCAACAAGAAGGTCGACAAGCCCGATCTGACGGGCCTCAAAATCCGCATCACTCCCGTGTACCGCGACTTCTTCCAGGCCCTCAACGCCAACGTGATTACCACGCCGCCTGGCGAGGTCTACACGGCCCTCGAACGCGGGGTCGTCGACGGCTACGGCTGGCCCATTGGCGGCATCTTCGACCTGAACTGGCACGAAAAGACAAAGTTCCGCATCGACCCCGGGTTCTACGACGCGGAGGTCTCGTTGATCATGAACCTGCCCGCCTACAAGAAGCTCACCGATGCGCAGCGCGCCTATCTGCAGAAACAGCTGCTGGCGCTCGAGGCCGAGAACACGTTCTGGGGCGGCTATACCACGGAGGAGACTGCCCGCCAGCAAAAGGCCGGCATCGAGACGATCAAGTTCGATGCAGCCACAGCCAAGGCTTTCCGCGACAAGGCCTATGACATCGGCTGGGCGAGTGCCGCCAAGCAGAGCCCCGAGGTGTCAGCCCGCTTCAAGACGCTGTTCGCGCCCCGGTGATCGAGCGGCTTTCGCACGCGTATGCCCGGCTGCTGGCGGCGCTTGCGCTCGTCGGTTGTGCAATTCTCCTGGCCATGATGTTGATCATCGTGGCCGATGTCGCGCTGCGCAACATCGCCATGCCCGGCTTGCCGCGCGGATTGGCCTGGAGCAATGAGATTTCGGAGCTGATGCTCTATCTCATTACGATGTGCGTGGCGCCCTGGCTGCTGCGTCAAGGCCAGCACATTCGCGTCGACATCCTGCTGCAGGCGATTCCGCACCGGCTGGCCTGGTACTTCGAGTGGCTGGGGGATGCGATCGGTTTTATCTGCTGCGGGGTGATCGCCTGGTACGGTGCGCAAGCCGCGTGGTCCAGCTACGTGTCGGGCGCAGTGAACATCAAGACGCTGGTCACGCCGGAATGGTGGGCGCTGGCGCCGCTGCCCTTCACGTTTGTATTGCTGGAGATCGAAATGGTCTTCCGCATGATCCGGCTGGGGCGCTCCGAGCGCGGACCGCGCCACGACGCTGTGGGCGCGGCATGAGCGGCGCCGGACCGCTCCAAGCCGCGAAAGCCCCCTCGGGGGGCAGCGCAGTACACGAAGTGACAAGCGTGGGGGCCTCATGAGCGGCTGGGGTTTCGCGGCCTGGCTGATGCTGGGTGGCTCCACCGTGCTGCTGTTCATCGGCATGCCGGTGGCGCTGACCTTCATCACGGTGAACATCGTCGGCGCCTGGCTGTACATGGGCGGTGAAGCCGGGCTGGCTCAATTGGCCCGCAGCAGCGTCAGCTCGGTTACGGCGTTCGCGCTAACGCCGATCCCGTTGTTTGTGCTGATGGGCGAAGTGCTGTTTCACACTGGCCTGGCGCTGAAGGTGATCGAAGGGGTCGAGCGCCTGATCCGCCGCATCCCCGGGCGATTGGCTGTGGTTGCCGTGGTCGCAGGCACGGTGTTCTCCGCGATCTCCGGTTCGACGATCGCCACCACCGCGATGCTGGGTTCTCTCATGCTGCCGGTGATGCTGGCACGTGGCTACCACCCCACCTTGGCCACTGGCCCCATCATGGCCATCGGAGCGGTGGACATGCTGATCCCGCCATCCGCGCTGACGGTTCTGCTCGGCTCGCTATCCGGTATCTCGATTTCCAAGCTGCTGATCGGCGGCGTGGTTCCCGGAATGATCCTGTCCGTTGCCTTCGTGCTGTGGATCGTCATGCGGGTGCGCATCAGCCCGCATCTGGCCCCGTCCAGCGACAGTGATATCCAGTATTCGGGCTGGCAGCGCTTCAGGCCGTTCTTCGCCTACGTGCTGCCGACGCTTTCGATCTTCGGCATCGTCGTGGGGGCGCTGGCCAACGGCTGGGCCACGCCCACCGAGTGCGCCGCTCTCGGCGCCTTCGCCACCCTGGTCCTTGCTGCGGCCTATCGCGCACTCACTTGGGACGCGCTGCTCAAGGCGCTCAAGGGCACTGCGGGAATCTCGGGGATGATCTTGTTCATCATCCTGGGCGCCACCACGTTCGCACAGATCCTCTCGTTCTCCGGTGCGAGCAACGGGCTGGTACAACTCATCACGGGTCAGGGCCTGTCCACCGCGATGATCGTTGCCGGCATGATGCTGTTCCTGATCCTGCTGGGCATCTTCGTCGATCAGGTCAGCATGATGATGATCACGCTCCCGATCTTCATGCCGATCGTGCAGTCGCTTGGCATCGACACGATCTGGTTCGGCGTGATGTTCCTGATCTGCATGCAGTTGGGGCTGCTGCTGCCGCCGCATGGGCTGCTGCTGATGACCATGCGCGGCGTGGCGCCGCCGGAGGTCACGATGGCGCATATCTTTGTGGCGGTGGTTCCGTATATCGTGATCAGTCTCGTGCTGCTTGCCGCGGTGTTCTGGTTTCCGCCGATCGCTACCTGGTTGCCGAGGTTGATTGGTTAGGGCTTAGGCTCTTACACCCTCTCCCATTGGGAGAGGGTGGGGTGAGGGCACGGCTTGAGGCACGGCGCTCATGCACCTCGCGGCAAAGCCGGGGCCTTGCAGGGACAAAGGTGGGCGCGCAGTTGTCTGAATCTCACCCTCCCCCTTTGGGGGAGGGCAGGGGTGGGGGCCGTGCGAGACGACGCTGCCCCCATCCCAGCCTTCCCCCAAAGGGGGAAGGAGCGGTGCCTTCCCGAAAGCAAACACGTCTCCTCGCGGCAGGCGGGACCCGGCGGGGACAGTATGAGCCCCTGATGGGTATCGCCTGCCGCGACGCGAGGAGGTCCTACCTCAAATGCGCTGCCCCCACCCCAGCCCTCCCCCAGAGGGGGAGGGAGGGAAGAGAGGCCCTCACCCCAGCCCCCTCCCAGAGGGGGAGGGAGCGAGCGGCTAATAGCTATCCAGCACCGCACCCTTGCTCGCGCTCGAGGCATTGAACGCGAACTTGGCTTGCACGCCGCGGGTGTAGCGGGGAGCTGGAGCGGTCCAGGCGGCGCGGCGCTTCGCGATTTCGGACTCGGGCACATTGAGTTCGAGCTTGAGTTGGTGCGCATCGATGGTGATCGAATCACCTTCGTTCACGAACGCGATCGTGCCGCCGGCGGCGGCTTCGGGCGCGACGTGGCCCACCACCATGCCCCAGGTGCCGCCGGAGAAGCGGCCATCGGTGATCAGGCCCACGCTTTCGCCGAGGCCCGCGCCGATCAAAGCACCTGTGGGCGCCAGCATTTCAGGCATCCCCGGCCCACCCTTGGGGCCCAGATAACGCAACACCATCACGTCACCGGCCTTTATCTTGCCGTCCAGGATCGCCTGCAGGGCCGACTGCTCATCATCGAAAACGCGCGCCGGGCCAGTGATCACTGGATTCTTGAGGCCGGTGATCTTGGCCACCGCGCCCTCGGGCGACAAGTTGCCCTTGAGGATCGCCAGGTGGCCGTGCTCGTACATCGGCCTGTCAATGGGGCGGATTACGTCCTGGTTGGCGCGCGGGGCGTCCGGGATGTCCTTGAGCACCTGTTCGATCGTCTGGCCGGTGATGGTGAGACAGTCGCCATGCAGCAAGCCCGCCTTCAACAGGATCTTCATGACTTGCGGAATGCCGCCGGCCTGGTGCAGATCGACCGCCAGGTATTTGCCGGATGGCTTCAGGTCGCACAGCACCGGCGTCTTCTGGCGCACACGCTCGAAATCGTCGATTGTCCACTCGACTTCGGCTGCGTGGGCGATGGCCAGGAAGTGCAGCACCGCGTTGGTCGAGCCGCCGATGGCCATGATCACGGCCACGGCGTTTTCGATGGCCTTTTTGGTTACGATGTCGCGCGGCTTGATGTCCTTCTTGATCGCCTCGATCAGCACCTTGGCAGATTCACGTGCTGAGTTCGTCTTTTCGTCGTGCGGGTTCGCCATCGTCGACGAGTAGGGCAGGGAGATGCCCAGCGCTTCGAACGCCGACGACATCGTGTTGGCGGTATACATGCCGCCGCAGGAGCCCGGCCCAGGGATGGCGCGCATCTCGATCTCGCGCAAGTCTTCGTCGCTCAGGTTGCCCGCGGCGTTCTGCCCGACGGCTTCGAACACGCTGACGATGTTCAGGTCCTGGCCCTTCCAGCGCCCCGGCAGGATGGTTCCGCCGTAGACGTAAATGGCGGGCACGTTGGCGCGCAGCATGCCCATCAGGCCGCCGGGCATGTTCTTGTCGCAGCCGCCCACCACCAGCACGCCGTCCATGCATTGGCCATTGACCGACGTCTCGATCGCGTCGGCGATCACTTCGCGCGACACCAGCGAATACTTCATGCCTTCCGTGCCCATGCCGATGCCGTCGGTCACGGTGGGCACGCCGAACACCTGCGGCATCGCGCCGGCGGCGCGCAGGCCGTCCATCGCGCGATCGACCAGCGGCTGGATGCCGGCATTGCACGGGTTCATCGTGCTGTGGCC
>JBKJHN010000106.1:0-48149 GCA_046599015.1 Ramlibacter sp. | reverse complement strand
AACTCCAGCACGTGCACCTTGCCCTCGCGCCGCACCGTCAGGCGCAGCATCTTCGAGAGCGCATTGACGCAGCTCACGCCCACGCCGTGCAGGCCGCCCGAGACCTTGTAGCTGTTCTGGTTGAATTTGCCGCCGGCGTGCAATTCGGTCAACGCGATCTCCGAGGCCGAGCGCTTGGGCTCGTGCTTGTCGTCCATCTTGATGCCGGTCGGGATGCCGCGGCCGTTGTCCACCACGCTGATCGAGTTGTCGGTGTGGATCGTGACCACGATGTCGTCGCAATGGCCGGCCAGTGCCTCGTCGATCGAGTTGTCCACGACCTCGAAGACCAGGTGATGCAGCCCGGTGCCGTCCGAGGTGTCGCCGATGTACATGCCCGGGCGCTTGCGCACCGCTTCCAGCCCTTCCAGGATCTGGATCGAGGCCTCGCCATAGGCGGCGCTGGCGCCGGCCTGGTGGGCGTCGATCTGGGGCTGGTAGTTGGAACTTTCCTCCCCCGCGGGGCCGGTGTTGACGTTATTTTCTTCGGACATAGGCTGCATTTCTCGATCGCTTTAAGTACCAAACCCGCCTGCAACGGCGGGTTGGTCATCACAAGGACGCGGCCTTAAGGCCGCGTTTTACCCTCTAAATCCTCATCGGCATCACCACGTACTTGAACGTCGAATTTTCCGGAATCGTGATCAGCGCCGAACTGTTGGAATCGGCCAGTTCCATCTTCACCATGTCCTGGTCCATGTTGGTCAACGCATCGATCAGGTAGGTGACGTTGAAGCCGATCTCGATCGCGTCGCCGCCGTAATCGATGTCCAGCTCGTCCACTGCTTCTTCCTGCTCGGCGTTGTTCGACGCCACCCGCAAGATGCCCGGCTCGATGTTCAGGCGCACGCCCTTGAACTTTTCGCTGGTCAGGATCGCGGTGCGCTGCAGGCTGGCCAGCAGCGGCGCGCGGCCCAGCGTCACGTGGTTCTTGTGGTTCTTGGGAATCACCCGGTTGTAATCCGGAAACTTGCCCTCGACCAGCTTGGTGACAAACTCCATCCCGCCAAAACTGAACTTGGCCTGGTTGCTCGCAAACTGCATCTCGATCGCACCCTCGGCATCCGACAGCAGGCGCTGCATCTCCAGCACCGTCTTGCGCGGCAGGATCACCTCTTGCCGGGGCACTTCTACATCCAGGGTCGAATTGGCAAAAGCCAGGCGGTGGCCGTCGGTGGCCACCAGGCTCAATTGCTTGCCTTCGGCGACGAACAGGATGCCGTTGAGGTAGTAACGGATGTCGTGCACCGCCATCGCAAACGACACCTGGTTCAACAGGTCCTTCAAGGTCTTTTGCGGCACGCTGAACACCGGGCCAAAACTCGGCGCCTCCTGGACCAACGGAAAGTCTTCGGCCGGCAGTGTTTGCAGCGTGAAGCGGCTTTTGCCACCCTTCAAAATCAACTTGTTCTGGTTCGATTCCAGGCTCACCGTCTGGTCGGCCGGCATGGTGCGCAGGATGTCGATCAGCTTGCGGGCGCCCACAGTGGTGGTGAAGTTGGCGGTATCGCCATCGAGGTCTGCCGTCGTGCGGATCTGGATTTCGAGGTCGCTGGTGGTGAACTGCACCGAGCTGCCGGTTTTACGAATCAGCACATTGGCCAGGATCGGCAGCGTGTGCCGGCGTTCCACGATGCCGGCAACCGACTGCAGAACGGACAGCACTTTTTCTTGTGTTGCCTTCAGAACGATCATGTCTTCCTCTTCTCTTTATTTCTTTAATTCAAACTAGTAGTAGTAGATAAGGGCCCGGCCCATCTGTGGACAACCGCTATTTTCCCTTATTTAATCAAGCACTTGCCTTATTAAAAACACTGTGCCCAGGTGTGCTCGGTGGTGTACGGCGGGCATGAACAACTTTGGGTCCGGGGCTTGTCGTGTGGATAACTGATGAGTTGTGCCAGAACGCTCCACAGGGTTCACCATCAGCCCTTCAACGTCTGTTCCAGCACGTGCAGCTGCTGGTTCAACTCGGTCATCTGCTGGCGCTCGCCGCCGATCTTGCGCACGGCGTGCAGCACCGTGGTGTGGTCGCGGCCGCCGAAAAGCTCGCCGATCTCGGGCAGGCTTTTTTGCGTCAGTTCCTTGGCCAGGTACATCGCGATCTGGCGTGGCCGGGCGATCGAGGCCGGGCGCTTCTTGGAATACATGTCGGCGACCTTGATCTTGTAATAGTCGGCCACCGTCTTCTGGATGTTCTCGACGCTGATCTGCCGGTTCTGGATCGACAGCAGGTCCCGCAGCGCCTCTCTTGCCAGCTGGATCGAGATCTCCTTCTGGTTGAAGCGCGAATAGGCCAGGATCTTGCGCAGGGCGCCTTCCAGCTCGCGCACGTTGGAGCGGACGTTCTTGGCGACGAAGAAGGCCACTTCTTCGGGCATTTCCGCGCTCTCGGCCTTGGCCTTGTTGATAAGAATCGCAACCCGCATCTCCAGCTCAGGCGGCTCGATCGCCACCGTCAGACCCGAATCGAAGCGCGAGATCAGCCGTTCGTGAATGTCGGCCAGGCCCTTCGGGTAGGTGTCGCTGGTCATCACGATGTGCGACTTCTTGGCCAGCAGCGCCTCGAAGGCGTTGAAGAACTCCTCCTGGGTGCGGTCCTTGTTGGCGAAGAACTGCACATCGTCGATCAGCAGCAGGTCGAGCGAGTGATAGCGCTCCTTGAACTCGTCGAAAGTCTTGCGCTGATAGGCCTTGACCACATCCGAGACGAACTGCTCGGCGTGGATGTAGAGAACTTTGCTGCCGGCGCGGTCGGCGATCATTTTGTTGCCGACCGCGTGCATGAGGTGGGTCTTGCCCAAGCCAACGCCGCCGTAGATGAAAAGCGGGTTGTAAAGCTGGCCCGGCATGCCCGAAACGTGCATCGCGGCGGCACGCGCCATCCGGTTGGCAGTGCCCTCGACCAGGGTGTCGAAGGTGAGGGCCGTGTTGAGGCGGTTCTTGAAGGCCGCGCTGGCGTTGTCCTCGCTGATTTCGACCGGTTCCGGCGCTGCCGTCATCTCAGAGCCAGCAGAAGTTGAATAAGACCTGGCAGCTGATTCTCGAAGAGCAAGCGCTAACTCAAGGTGCACCGGATGGCCGTAGAGCTTCTCCAGGAGGCCGGCGATGCGGCCGGCATACTGGGCCCGAACCCAGTCGAGCTTGAACCGGTTGGCGACGAACAGAGTGACCCTGGAAAAGTCATCGGTGACCTGTGCCACCAGGGGTTTGATCCAGGTATTGAACTGCTGCTCAGGCAGTTCCTGGGCCAGCTGGTCGATGCACGCTTGCCACAGGCTGTCGCCCGCGCCGAGGCTGGCTTTGGCAGCCAGACTGTTGTGTTGCCCCTCACTCATTATTGGCTGTCGCCTCTGTGGATATTTTCATTATTGGAAGCCCGGGATTCTAGATTATCAAAGCCTTATCCACAAAGACGATTTCGGTATGAGCAAGGAGCGGCAGCGAGCTGGTTTGCGTGATAGCCCCCACCCTAACCCTCCCCCAAAGGGGGAGGGAACGAGAGAAGGGTCCCCCATAAGGGGAGAAATGAGAGAAAGGTCCCCCAAAGGGGAAACGAGCGAAGGGTACGGAGATGTATTACTCCCTCCCCCTTTGGGGGAGGGCAGGGGTGGGGGCAGGCCAGCCGGGCGAACACCTAAGTCTTTGCGCCATCAGGAAATTCGGCGATAATCATGGGCTTCCCTGAGAACGAAACCATGAAACGCACCTATCAACCTTCCAAAGTGCGCCGCGCACGCACCCACGGCTTTCTGGTCCGCATGAAGACTCGTGGTGGCCGCGCCGTCATCAACGCACGCCGCGCCAAAGGCCGCAAGCGCCTGGCCGTCTGAGCGGCCCGTTGCTCGCCGGCCCTTGCAGCGCACACCCGTGCAGCGGCTGAAGACCAGGGCCCAGTTCCAGGCCGTCATGGCGGGCGCCACAGTTTCCCGTACCGCGCACTTCGCGTTGCACCGTCTAGGGCTCGATGTGCCGCAGGCATCCAACACCGCAACCTCTCCAGGACCAGGGTCTGAAAACCCCCAGGCCCTGTTTGCTGTTTCGCAGCCCTGGGTCGGCGCGCTGATTCCCAAGCGCTGGGCCAAGCGGGCCGTCACGCGCAACGCCATCAAACGCCAGATCTACACCGTGAGCCAGCACTTCGAACAGCAACTGCCGGTCGCCGCCCATGTCGTGCGCCTGCGCGCCGCGTTCGATCGCACGCAGTTTGTAAGCGCCACCTCGCAAGGCCTCAAGCGCGCAGTGCGCGGCGAGCTGCACGACTTGTTCGCCCGGGCCGCGCCATGATTCGCGGCGCGTTGATCGCCCTGGTCAAGGGCTATCGCCTGCTGCTCAGCCCGTGGCTGGGTTCGAGCTGCCGCTTCAGCCCGACCTGTTCGGCCTATTCGTTGCAGGCGCTCGAGCGGCACGGCGCCGCGGGCGGCGCTTACCTGACACTCGGGCGGCTGGTGCGCTGTCATCCATGGTGCCAGGGCGGCCATGATTCAGTGCCCGAACAAATCGGCAAGCCGCGCTTTCTGACCGATCTGCTCTCACCTATTTCCAAGAAGAAGTCTTCATGAACGACATTCGCCGCACGATCCTGTGGGTGATCTTTGGTTTTTCCATGGTGTTGCTGTGGGACCAGTGGCAAATCCATAACGGCAACAAGCCGACCTTCTTTCCGAGCACGCCGGTGCCGCCCGCGGCCACCGCCCCGGCAGGTCCTTCCAGCGTTCCGGCCGGCACCGTCCCCAGCGCATTGCCTGCCCCCACCGCGGCCGGCACGCCGGCTTTGCCTGGCGCCGCGCCCCCCGGCACAGCGGTTGCCACCACCGCGCCGGCGGCGCCACGCGAAAGCGTCACCGTCACCACGGACGTGCTGCGCCTGACCTTCGACACCGAGGGCGGCACCCTGGTGCGCGCCGAATTGCTCAAGCACTCCCTGGACAGCGCCGCGGACAAGTCCACCTCCACCTTCGTGCTGATGGACCAGGGCCCCGGCGGCATTTACGTGGCGCAGTCGGGCGTGATCGGCGGCGACTTTCCCAACCACAAGACGCCCATGACCTTCAGCGGCGACCGCTCCCTGAAAGAGGGAAGCAACGACCTGGTCGTCCGGTTCGAGTCGCCGGTGCAAGGCGGCGTGAAGCTGGTGAAAACCTACACCCTCAAGCGCGGCGGCTACGACGTGGGCGTCAGGCACGAAGTGATCAACCAGGGGAGCGCGCCGGTTTCGCCGCAGGTCTATGTACAGCTGGTGCGGGGCGCCACCACGTCCGGCGGCTCTTTCATCACCAACCCGACCGGCACCTTCACCGGCCCGGCGGTGTACACCGAGGCGCAGAAATACCAGAAGGTGGAGTTCGCCGACATCGACAAGAACAAGGCCGACTTCCAGAAGGAGGCGACCAACGGCTGGGTGGCCATGGTGCAGCACTACTTTGCCAGCGCGTGGATCCTGCCGGACGGCGTCAAGCGCGAGAACTTCATGCGCAAGCTGGACGCCACGCTGTACTCGGTGGGCATGATCACGGCGCTGCAGCCCGTCGCCCCGGGCGCCACTCAGGCCGTCAACGCGACGCTGTTCGTGGGCCCGCAGGAAGAAAAGACGCTCGAGCGGGTCGCGCCGGGGCTGGACCTGGTCAAGGACTACGGCATCTTCACCATCCTGGCCAAACCGCTGTACTGGCTGATGGACAAGATCCACACGGTGCTGGGCAACTGGGGCTGGTCGATCATGGCGCTGGTGCTGGTGATCAAGATCGCCTTCTACTGGCTGCAGGCCAAGGGCTACGAGAGCATGGCCAAGATGAAGGCCATCAACCCCAAGATCATGGCGATGCGCGAGCGCTACAAGGACAAGCCACAGGAAATGCAGCAGGAGATGATGCGCATCTACCGCGAAGAAAAGGTCAACCCGATGGGTGGCTGCTTCCCGATCATGGTGCAGATCCCGGTGTTCATCGCGCTGTACTGGGTGCTGCTGTCCAGTGTGGAGATGCGCAACGCTCCGTGGATCGGCTGGATCCGCGACCTGGCCACGCCCGACCCGTACTTTATTTTGCCGGTGGTGATGACGCTGACCACGCTGCTGCAGACCGCGCTGAACCCGACCCCGCCGGACCCGATGCAGGCCAAGCTGATGTGGTTCATGCCGATGGCTTTCAGCATCATGTTCTTCTTCTTCCCGGCGGGCCTGGTGCTGTACTGGATCACCAACAACGTGCTGTCGATCACCCAGCAGTGGATCATCAACACCCGCATGGGCGTGCCGCCACAGTTCAATTTGCCGAAGTTCCGGTGAATTATTCCCTCCCCCAGAGGGGGAGGGAATAATCCACGCCCATGCTGCCCCGCCACGACCAGCCGATCGCCGCCATCGCCACCGCCGCCGGGCGCGGCGCGGTGGGGATCGTGCGGGTGTCGGGTACATCGGTCGCAGCGGTGATCGAAGCCATCTGCGGCCGCCCGCTGATTCCGCGCCAGGCAACCTACCTGCCGTTCCGTGCCGCCGACGGCAGCGCCCTCGACCAGGGGTTGGCGATTCATTTTCCGGCGCCGCATTCCTACACCGGCGAAGATGTGCTGGAACTGCAAGCTCACGGCGGGCCGGTGGTGCTACAGCTGTTGCTGGCGCGCTGCCTCGAAGCCGGCGCCGCGATGGGCTTGCGCCTGGCCCAGCCGGGTGAATTCACGCAGCGCGCTTTCCTCAACGACAAGATCGACCTGGCGCAAGCCGAAGCCATCGCCGACCTGATCGACGCCGGCACCGAAGCTGCGGCCCGCAGTGCCAGCCGCTCGCTGTCGGGGGAGTTTTCACGTGAGATCCACACGCTGCGCGACGCGTTGATCCATCTGCGGATGCTGGTAGAGGCGACGCTGGACTTCCCCGAGGAGGAGATCGACTTCCTGCAAAAGGCCGATGCGCAAGGCCAGCTCGAGCGCCTGCGGCAGACCTTGGGCCGCGTGACGCAGCGGGCCCGGCAAGGCGCATTGCTTCGTGAAGGCATCAAGGTGGTGATCGCCGGTCAACCCAACGCCGGCAAGAGCTCGCTGCTCAACGCCCTGGCCGGGGCTGAACTGGCGATCGTGACGCCGGTGCCGGGGACCACCCGCGACGTGGTCAGCCAGACCATCCAGATCGAAGGTGTGCCCTTGCACGTGATAGACACCGCGGGCCTGCGTGAAAGCCTGGATCATGTGGAGAAGATCGGAATCGAGCGCGCCTGGGGCCAGATCGAAGCCGCCGACGCCGTGCTGTTCCTGCAAGACCTGACCCGCTGGCAAGCGGCCGACTACGCGCAGGCGGATCAAGCCATCATGCAAGCGCTGGCTCGAAAGCTCCCGCCCGGCGTGCCGGTGATCGAGGTCTGGAACAAGCTGGATGCGGTGGCGGATACCGCTGTGCCGGCGCCAGAGCGAGGCGGCCTGCGGCTTTCAGCGAAAACGGGGGATGGGCTGGATGAGTTGCGGCGCGCCTTGCTAGAGGCGGCAGGCTGGCAGTCCGCGCCCGAAGGGGTGTACATCGCCCGTGAACGTCACCTGCAGGCGCTGCGCCGGGTTGAGAGCCACCTGCGTGAAGCGTCGACGCACCTGGCTGCGCGGGCCCAGTCGCTGGACCTGCTGGCCGAAGAGTTGCGCCTGGCTCAGAACGCGTTGAGCGAGATCACCGGTGAATTCAGCTCCGAGGATCTACTGGACGTAATCTTCATTAAGTTTTGCATCGGTAAATAAGTGACGCTGGCGCTGCGGTTGCGGGGGTGGACGCCTGACCAGCCCCTGGGTGGCCAGCAGCCGGTTGGTTTCCTGGGTTTCGTTCAGGAGTTCGCGGAGTAGCGGCTTCAATCCGAACATGGCAAAGGGCAGCAGTATCCATGCTATCAGCACGAAAGCGCCCAGCAACCACATCAGTGCGACCAGGTTGGTCATGGTGAAAAAACTTGCGGGATCCATATCCTCTCCTTGTTGATGAGTGTCAGGGAACATTGTGGGGGGTTGACTGGGCCAAATGGCGCGGTGTTGCACTGCGGAAAACCGCCGCGCCGTGACGTAGTGCACCGTTTCGCGAGCAAGATGATGCGATTTCACTGGCTGCGACGTTTCGCCCGAGTCCACTGGGTCAGGCAAAAGTAAGAGGTTACGCCGTAGCGCTTTGGCGTATCAGCTGTAATTGGCAGTTAAGAGGCTTGTGCCGGGCTCAGCGGGAGTCTACTGTCGGGTCAATGAACGCACCGCTGCGCAGCCCGCCCAAGTTCGATATCCAGGGCCTGGTAAGAGCAATCGCGTACAACGTATCGAGAGATAGCTTTCTGCCGGCACTGACGCCGCTCCAGTGGGAAATGCTGAGCGGCTATCTCCAGCCCTTCACCCTGATGCCGGGCCAGCTGTTGATCGAGCAGAACGCCATTGACCGGACGCTCTATCTGGTGGAAACCGGCGCATTGACCGTCCACTATGAAGATGACCAGGGACGCATCCGGCTGGCCGAGGTAGGGCCCGGGTCGGTCGTCGGCGAAGGGGCTTTCTTCACGCGCCAGCCCCGTAGCGCCACCGTTCAGTCCAATGGCATTACCAAGGTCTGGTGCCTGACCCCGATCCGCTTCAAAGAACTGAGCAGCCGGGAGCCGGGCGTGGCGTTGGAGTGGGCCATGGCACTGGGCTCGCTGGTTTCGCGCCGGCTGGTCAACACGCCGAAACGGCCGGCGGTCACCTGACCAGCAACTACACTGGGCACCCGGGACAGCGGTTTTCGCCGCGAAGATCCGTTTCCCATCAGTAGAAGGCCGTCGATGTCTCTGTTCAACTGGTTGTTTCGGGACCAGGCGCCGCAAAAACCGGCGATGCCGGAAAGCTCCGGACTGTCCCGCATGGAGGCCACCCGGCCGGCCGTCAGGCGCAGCGGCCAGGAGGTGCCTTTCAGCAATGCCCAGCCGGCCAACCGCAAGGGCGAGCGGATAGCGCGCCGCGAACTGCTGTATTCAGTGGTGCGCGAAGCGATGATGCGCGCCGAAGTCCTGTCGTCCAGCTACAAGTTCAAGGTTCTGTCGCTGGACGGACGAGGCCGCCAGTTCGTGGTCATGGTCGACCTTTCGCGTTCATACGGCAATGAAACCGGGCACCTCGCCGAGATCGAGGCGCTCATCGCGCAGGCCGCGAAGACGCGGTACGACATCGTCGTGACGGCGGTGTACTGGCGAATGAACGAACATGTCGCAGTAGGCGATCCGAATTCGCAGCCCAGGCAAGTCAGCGGGCACTCGCAATCGGCGGCACTCGAATCGGGTCCGGCGCCATTGCAGGCGCCCCCGCTTGCCCCCGGCCGGCCCGGCTCCCAGTACGACCCGATTCACCCCGACGAAGTGGCCGCGTTCAAGAACGCGCTGGCGGCCGGAGCGGCCCGGCCCGCGGCCGTTGCTGCCGCCGCTGTCGGGTTGAAGGCACGCGGCGCCGCCGCGCCCGCCCCGGATGGCTCAGCGCGCCACGGCCCGCAAAGCTACACTTTGTTGACCGGTTTCGAAGACACTGAATTGTCCGAGGCCGACCACCGCGCCCCTGACCTGAGCAAGACGCAGTACGGCGACCTGAACTGATCGCGGTGTGTCATGCCGGACTCCGATCCGGCAGCCACGCAGCCCCTAGCCCCTCAGCAGTTTCTGCTCGGCCATGGCCAGGGTTTCCGGCCGCCCCGACAGCACCAGCGTGTCGCCGTCGGCCAGCGGGGGATCGGTTTCGGGATCGGTTGGCTTGCCATCGCCGCGGCGCAAGCTCACAACCCGCACGCCCAGCGTTTGCAGCGCGATCTGGCTCAAGGTGCGGCCTAGCGAGCTGGCGCCAAACGACAGCGTCACGGTCGACAGGCGTTCGTGTTCCCGCTCGTTGACAGTGTCGTCGTCGGCGCCGTGAAAGTAGCCGCGTAGCAGGTTGTAGCGGGCATCGCGCTGGTCCTGCACGATCCGGATCACGCGGCGCATCGGCACGCCGACCAGCGCCAGCGCGTGACTGGCCAGCATCAGCGAGCCTTCCAATGATTCCGGAACCACCTCGGTGGCCCCGGCTGCCTGCAGCCTTTCCAGGTCGAGATCGTCTTGGGTGCGCACGATCACCGGCACTTGGGGCGCGTGGCCGCGCGTGTTGGCCAGCACCTTGAGCGCGCCGGGCACGTCAAGATACGTCACCACGACCGCGCTGGCCCGGGACAGCCCGGCGGCGATCAGCGCTTGCATCCGCGCCGCGTCGCCGAATACGACCGAGTCGCCGGCCGCGGCGGCCTGCCGCACCCGATCGGGATCCAGGTCCAGAGCCATGTAGGGAATGCCTTCGCGTTCAAGGATGCGCGCCAGGTTCTGGCCGCATCGGCCATAGCCGCAAATCAGCACGTGGCGATTGGCATTGATCGACTTGCGGGCGATCGTGGTCATCTGCAGCGACTGCTGCAACCACTCGCTGGCGACCAGCTTCATCACAATCCGGTTCGCATACATGATGATGAAAGGAGTGGCGAGCATCGACAGCACCATGCTTGCCAGGATGGGGTTGAGCAGGTTGGCCGGCACCAGCTGGTTCTGTTGGGCCAGTGTCAACAACACGAAGCCGAATTCACCGGCCTGCGCCAGGTACAGGCCAGTGCGCAGCGAGACGCCCGTCGACGCGCCCAGCACGCGGGCCAAAGCCGTCACCAGCAGCAGCTTGAACAACACCGGCAAGGTGAGCAGAATCAGCACGAGACCCCAGCGCTCGGCCACCAGCCGCCAGTCCAGCATCATTCCGATGGTGATGAAGAACAGGCCGAGCAGCACATCGTGGAACGGCCGGATGTCGGTTTCCACCTGGTGCTTGTACTCGGTTTCCGAGATCAGCATGCCGGCGATAAAGGCGCCGAGCGCCAGCGACAGGCCGGCCAGTTCGGTCAGCCACGCCAGGCCC
The DNA here is from genome assembly GCA_046599015.1 of Ramlibacter sp. GTDB lineage: Bacteria > Pseudomonadota > Gammaproteobacteria > Burkholderiales > Burkholderiaceae_C > Ramlibacter. Next base: position 37,205 of record JBKJHN010000106.1, on the reverse strand, counting down.
AGTGTCACCATCAGCAGGTTGAGGACGAACAGCTCTTCGCTCTTGCGGCGCGCCACCAGCGTCAGCCACCATCGCATGACGCGTTGGCCGCCGACCAGCAGCACCGTGATCAACACCGCCGCCTTGAGAGTGGCCACGGCCAGCGCCACCAGCAGCGTCTCGGGCGGGCTGCTCAACGCTGGGATCAGCACCAGCAGGGGTACCACGGCCAGGTCCTGGAACAGAAGCACGCCGATCACCCGCTTGCCGTGCTCGGTTTCCAGCTCCAGCCGCTCGGCCAGCAGCTTCACGACGACCGCTGTGCTGCTCATCGCCACCGCGCCTGAGAGGGCCACCGCACTGCGCCACTCCATCAGCCATAGCGTTGGCGCCAGCACTGCCAGGAACAGTGAACCGGCCGTGATCATCACGATGGTGAGCGCCACCTGCGCCAGCCCCAGGCCGAACACGTGCTTGCGCATGGCGCGCAGCTTGGACAGGTTGAATTCCAGCCCGATCACGAACATCAGGAACACCACGCCGAACTCGCCCAGGTGGCGCAGCGCATCGGGGTTGTCACCGAGCGCCAGCGCATTGGGTCCAACCAGGACGCCGACCACCAGGTAACCCAGCATCGGCGGCAGCTTGAGCGACCGGCAGGCCACCACGCCCAGCACCGCGGCCAGCAGGTACAGCAGCGTGAGTTCGAGCGTGGACATGCCGCGATGCTACCAAGGGAAGGTGACGCCTCTCTATAGAATCGCCCCATGGCTCTCCGGCAACCTCAGGATGACGGTTTCGACGCGGCGCAGGCGCTGCGCCTGGCGCAGGAGACCTTCGAGATCGAAGCGGCCGCGGTGCTCGGCCTGAAGGCTCGCACCAACGAGGGCTTTGCCCGGGCGGTGCATCTGATGCTGGGCGTGCGCGGCCGGGTGGTGGTGATGGGCATGGGCAAGAGCGGCCACATCGGACGCAAGATCGCCGCCACCCTGGCTTCCACCGGCACGCCGGCGATGTTCGTGCACCCCGCCGAAGCCAGCCACGGCGACCTGGGCATGATCAAGCCGGTGGATCTGGTGCTGGCGATCTCCAACGGCGGCGAGAGCGAGGAGATCACGGTGATCCTGCCGGTGCTCAAGCGCCTGGGCGTGCCGCTGATCGCCATGACCGGGGCTGTCGATTCGACACTCGCGCGGCATGCGCAGATCGTCCTGGACAGCGGCGTCGAAAAGGAAGCCTGCCCGCTGAACCTGGCGCCCACTGCGAGCACCACTGCCCAGCTCGCGCTGGGCGACGCGCTGGCCGTGGCGCTGCTCGATGCCCGCGGCTTCAAGACCGAGGACTTCGCGCGTTCCCATCCGGGCGGCGCGCTCGGCCGCAAACTGCTGACGCACCTGAGCGATGTGATGCGCACCGGCCAGTCAGTGCCGCGGGTAGCACCGGAGACCTCCTTCAGCGACTTGATGCGCGAGATGAGCGCCAAGGGGCTGGGTGCGTCGGCCGTGATCGACGCCGAGAACCGGATCCTCGGGATCTTCACCGATGGCGACCTGCGCCGGTTGATCGAGAAAGGCGTGGACTTGCGCGGGTTGAAAGCGCGTGAAGTCATGCATTCGGGTCCCCGCACCATCCGCAGCGACGCGCTGGCTGTAGAGGCCGCCGAACTGATGGAAAAGCACCGCATCACCAGCGTCCTGGTCATCGATACCGAGGGCAAACTCTGCGGCGCCATCAACAGCAACGACTTGATGCGCGCCAAAGTGATCTAAACCCGTGCCTGTCGCTTCGATGAGCCCCGCGCTGAACTTCCCGCCTGAGCTGTTGCTGGCTGCGCAAGGCGTGCGCGTGGCCTTCTTCGACGTCGACGGTGTGCTGACCGATGGCGGGTTGTACATGTCTGACCAGGGCGAAACGCTCAAGCGTTTTCACATCCTCGACGGCCTGGGCCTGCAGCTGCTGCAACGCGCCGGCATCACGCCGGCGGTGATCACCGGTCGCGATTCGGCGCCGCTACGCGCCCGCATGCAGGGATTGGGCATCGCGCATGTTCACTACGGCTGCCTGGACAAGGGCGCCGCAGCCGAGACGACGTTGCAGGCGCTCGGCCTGGATTGGATGCAGGCTGCGGCGATGGGCGACGACTGGCCGGATCTGCCGCTGCTGCGGCGCTGCGCTCTGCCCTGCGCGCCGGCCAACGCGCATGCCGAAGTCAAAGCACGCGCCCGCTACGTGACGGTGGCGGCCGGCGGCCATGGCGCCGCACGCGAATTCTGCGACTTGCTGCTGGTGGCCAGCGGCCGTTATGCGGACCTGCTGGAGGGTTACGCTTGAGCGCCCGTTCCGGGAGCGCGGTGGCCGCGACGACGGCGCCCCTGGCGCGGCCCAGCCCCTGGAAGCTGGTCCGTGGCGCATGGGACAGGATGTCGATCTACCTGCCCATCATCCTGATGGGCCTGTTGGCCATGGGCACCTACTGGCTCGCGCGCAATACGCCGTCACTGGGCCCGGCCGAGGTTGCGCGCCCGCCAACCCACGATCCGGACTATTTCATGCGCCGCTTTTCGATGCGCACCTTCGATCCGGCCGGACGCCTGAAGAGCGAGGTCTTCGGCACCGAGGCGCGCCACTATCCCGATACCGACACCGTGGAAATCGATCTGCCGCGCATCCGGGCGTTCAATGCGCGCGGCGAGTTGACCGTGGCCACGGCGCGCAGGGCACTGAGCAATGCCGACGCCAGCGAGGTTCAGTTGATCGGAGATGCGGTGGTCACGCGCGAAGCGACGACCGGCGCCGACGGGCAGGCGCGGCCGCGGATGCAGTTCCGCAGCGAGTTCCTGCATGCCTTTCTGGACACCGAACGGCTCAAGTCGAACAAACCGGTCGAATTGCAGCGCGGTAACAGCCGCTTCTCCGCCGACAGCCTGGACTTCGACAACATCGAGCAGGTGCTGCAATTGCAGGGGCGGGTGCGTGGCACGCTGACCCCCGAAGCTCGTTAGCAACCGACCGGGAGCGGTATGGATAAGCTGGTCTTCATCACCGGAGCGTCGAGCGGCATTGGCCAGGCGCTGGCGTGGCGCTACTATCAGGCCGGCTGGCGGCTGGCCCTGGTGGCGCGGCGCACCGCCGAGATCGAGAAGTGGGCGGCAGGCCTGGGAGTCGCGCCCGACCGGTACGCGGTCTATGGCGCTGACGTAGCGGACATCTCCAGCATCGTGGCCGCCGGGCAAGCCTGCCTTGCGCGGCAGGGCCTGCCTGATGCGGTGATCGCCAACGCCGGCATCAGTGTCGGCGTGGACACGGCGGCGCGCGAAGACCTGGACGCGATGGCGCGAACTTTCGCCGTCAACAACGTCGGCCTGGCGGCGACTTTTCATCCTTTCGTCGCAGCGATGACGCAGCGCGGCTCGGGCGCGCTCGTCGGCATTGGCAGTGTCGCCGGCATTCGCGGGCTGCCGGGCCACGGTGCTTATTGCGCCAGCAAGGCGGCAGTCATCAGCTACTGTGAAAGCCTTCGCGGCGAGTTGCGCGCGGCCGGCGTGAAGGTGGTCACGATCTGCCCCGGCTATGTGGATACGCCGCTGACGCGTACCAACCGCTATTCGATGCCATTTCTCATGCGACCGGAGGTGTTTGCCCAGCGTGCTTTCGCGGCGATCGAGGCCGGTGCAAGCTATCGGGTTATTCCGTGGCAGATGGCTGTCGTGGCGAAACTGCTGCGCGCTTTGCCCAACACGCTGTACGACAAATTGCTTGAGGGGCGCCCGCGCAAGCAGCGGCATGTGGGAACCGGCTGACTCGCGAGTAGGCGCACATCCATTTTTCGTCCGATCGGCGCGGCCGTTGCTCCGGCCGTCTCCCCGCGTCTGATACTGACCGTTTGACTTGGTCGAACGCGCAGCAAAGCGAGCGGAGCATTACATGAAAAGGCGAGATTTTGGAAAAGCGGCCAGCGCCGCGGCGGCCGTGGCCATCACAGGTTGCGGCGGTGGTGGCGGTGACGGCGACAGTACGGCGGCGGCGGTGAATACCGGAGATCCAACTCCCGCGCCGGCACCGGCTCCCGCCCCGGCGCCGTCGCCAGGGGCGAGCCCGGCCCCGACGCCAGCCCCGACGCCGGCCCCAACGCCGGCCCCAACGCCGGCCCCAACGCCGGCGCCAGCCCCGGTCGCGCCAAACGGCTTCGTGGTCGGCGTCAACCTGTCCGGCATGGAGTGGGCTGGCTTCGGCCTGCGCTCCAGCGCGAGCACGGTGCCCAACGTCAATTTCACGGTGCCGCGTGCGGCCGACGTGAGCTATCTGGCAGCCAACGGCTTTGTCAACACCCGGCTGCCGATCTCCTGGGAACTGCTACAGCCGATGTTGCACGACACACCCGCGAACGCGACGGCCAGGGCGCTGATCGGCGAGCCTGGCGGGTTCAATCCAGGCTACGAGTCCTACATCACCGGCCTGCTCGATGCGCACGCCGCTGCGGGCTCTAAATGCATTCTGGATTTGCACAACTTCGCTCGCTATCGAGACTTCAGGTTTCAGTCCGACGGCTCTGTCATCGGCCTGACCAAAGACCCGAGCAATCCCCTGGTCTACGCGTTCACCACCGATGGCGGGCAGGTGCAGACGCGGATCATGGCTTTGGCGCCGGGTGCGACACTGAAGATATCCAACTTTGTCGACTTCTGGACCCGGGCCGCCACCAAATGGAAGAGCCACCCGGGATTTGGCGGCTACGGTCTCATGAACGAGCCGTTCAACCTGCCCGTACCGGGCGGCCTGACCGAATCGGCGGGGGGCATCGATGACCTGACGATCTGGCCGGCGTATGCCCAGGCCGCGATCAATGCCATCCGCGCCATCGATCCGTCCAAACCCATCTATCTGGGCGGCAATGAATGGAGCTCGGCGGCGTCGCTGTTCAGCAAGAACCCGTCGTGGCCGCTGGCCGGCAGCAACATCATCTACGAAGTCCACCTGTACCTCGACGCCGCCAGCAGCGGCCAGCGCTTCGACTTCGACACCGAGGTGGCGGCGGGTTTCAACGCTGGATTCATCACCGGGCCGATCACCCTGGACACTGGCGTGGACCGACTCAGGCTCGCAGTGGACTGGGCCAAGCCCCGCGGCCTGAAGCTGGCGCTGACCGAGACCGGAGCGCCGGTCGACGACCCGCGGTGGGAAGAAATGTGGCGGCGCCTGCTGAACTATGCGCGAGCCAATGACGTCGCCGTCTACAGCTGGAACGGTGGCAGCCACTGGGCGCTGCACAACTTCCCGATGAATCACGTACCGGGCTGGCATCAGAACAAGACGCTGGAGCCGGTGATGTCCGGGCCCATGAAGGCGGCCGCGGGGATCGTGGGGGGAACGCTGTTCGACGATGGCCCGGGCTGGGCTCCCGGGGGTGGTGCCGTCACGGTCACCGTCTATGCGCGCGGCAACCTCGCCGGCCCGGTGACGCTGAACGTGAGCTCCAACAACGGCGGGACGCTGAGCAAGACGACGCTCACCATCCCAGCCGGCGCCAACGGCCAGGACACCTACACCTTCACGCCCGGGCCGAACCGGGTGACTACGCTCAGCTATACGACGACTGCAGCGCTGCCGCCCCCGCCGCCGCGCAAAGTCTTTTCGCTGAACGACCCGGTCGCCTACGCAGCCACCAGCTTGTCCGACGCCGCCATGGCCATCATCGCCAAGTACAGCGCCAGCAAGTGGGAGATGGTGGACGGCTACACCGACTACATGCTGGGCGCGCCGGCGGGCGAGGGGCAGAAGGTTCGCGCGATTTCAGATTCGGGCTACGGCTCCAGTCCCGGCAATGCGATGGAGATGCTGAACTGGGTCAATGAGAGCCCGGGCATGGGCGGCATGGTTGCGCCGGTCATGCGCATCACCAACGGCAGGAAGAACACGGACCACGACGCTGCCAACTCGATCGGCTTCTGGTGCCACAAGTCGATGCCGACGGAGCTGAACTTGCGTCCCAGGAATCGGGCGCCTTACGACATTACTGATCCGCACTTTGCGGTAGCCGCCGTCAGCGTGCCGAGCGCACAGAACACCGGCGTGGTGTTCCAGGCTGGCCATGCGGGGGTTCTGTACTGTTCGGAGCTTCGCTTCAGCAACAGCCAGCCGCAAGCCCGGTGGCGGGACAACTTCGGGCTGGAGGTGGTGCTGACCAGCCCCACCAGGCTGGTCGCCAACGCCCCCGCCGTGATCTCGATGACGTCCAGGCCCGGGGCGCAGAGGCTGCGTGTCAATTCGGCAGTGCTCGGCACGGCGAGCACCCCGGCATTCTCCAGCAGCACGTATGACCAGATGCTGATCGGCTGGGGCTTCCAGCGTCAGTTCCCGGTGCCAGGCTTTCGAGGCAACGTGTATGCGGTGGTGACTGGCAAAGGCGTGCCCACCGACGGCGAGCTCGGCGTGCTGGAGCGCTATCTGGGATCGACTGCGGGGATCTGAAACCCCCCGGCCGGCCATGAAAAAGCCCTCCGCAGGTGCCGGAGGGCTTTTTTTCGATTGAGGGCGCGTTGATCAGTAGCCGCTGCGGTTGCCGCCGCCGTCTCGGCCGCCGCCACCACGCGGTCCGGAACCATACGGGCTGCGGAAGCCGCCGTCGCCACCACCGCCACCCCTACCGGTGCCGCCGCCGCCGCCGTAGCCACCAGTGCGGGGCGGACGCGATTCCATCGGGCGGGCTTCATTGACCACCACGCTGCGGCCACCCATGGGTTGGCCGTTCATTCCGTTGATCGCTGCTTGCGCCTCGGCATCGCTGCCCATTTCGACGAAGCCAAAGCCTTTGGAGCGTCCGGTATCACGCTCCATCATGACCTTGGCGCTGCTTACTGCGCCGAACTGGCCGAACGCCTGCTCCAGGTCGCTATCACGCACGGAATACGGCAGGTTACCTACATAAAGTTTGTTGCCCATCGAACAGGGACTCCTAAAAAGAAACGTGTGACTTGAGCGATGGAGTCCCGAAAACGCATTCAACTGCCTCGGCCTGAGCGACGCGAAAGGCGACCTGTTCACCGCACCTTGCGTGAAAACTGCGAACACGCAAATTCCATTATGAACAGATATCAGGCCGCACGTGGAGGGTGCTTGCAAGGCTGTGCCGGACCGGGAAAGCGGCATGGATGAGCCAATAAAAAAGGGCCCGTAGGCCCTTTTTTATTGCATCTGCGAAGCGATCAATAACCGCCGCGGCTACCGCCGCCGCCGCCACCACCGTCGCGACGGCCACCGCCGCCACCACCGCCGTAGCCACCGCCGCCGCCGCCACCACCGTAGCCGCCGCCACCACCACCACCGCCGAAGCCGCCGGTGCGCGGGGGACGCGATTCCATCGGGCGGGCTTCGTTGACCACCAGGCCACGGCCACCGATTTGCTGGCCGTTCATGCCTTCAATGGCAGCTTTGGCTTCCGCCTCGTTGCTCATTTCGACAAAGCCGAAACCCTTGGAGCGGCCAGTGTCGCGCTCCATCATGACCTTGGCGCTGGACACGGTGCCGTATTGGCTGAACGCCTGCTCCATGTCACTGTCGCGGTAAGAATAGGGCAGGTTGCCCACGTAAAGTTTGTTGCCCATTAAAAGGACTCCTCGAGAAAGAAACGCTACCGAAGCGATGGAGTCCGAAAAACGCAAGCTACAAACCACGCGATACCGACCGTTCACCGCAAACCATGTGCCGCACTCGTGCGGGCACGGGCGTATTATGGGCTAACTTGCGGGTTTGTGCCCGATTTTTCGTACTCAGGGCTTTCACCCGGTATTTTGACGCCGGCGTTGCAGCGCGTTACGTACCGTCAGTGCAGCCCACGCCAACCGCCGCTACCAGTTGACCTCGCGTTCCGGTGTCGAGCCGATGCGATGGATCGCGATGTCCGCTCCTTCGTATTCCTCTTCGGCCGACAGGCGCAGGCCGGTGACGATCTTGAGCGTGCCATACAAGGCGAAGCCAGCCAGCAGCGCCCAGCCGACGCCGATCAGGGTGCCGATGACTTGCGCGCCCAGGCTGACGCCCCCCAGCCCCCCAAAGGCCTTGGCCCCAAAGATGCCCGCGGCAATGCCGCCCCAGGCGCCGCACAGCCCATGCAAGGGCCAGACGCCCAGCACATCGTCGATCTTCCATTTGTTCTGGGTCAGCGTGAACATGACCACGAAGACCGCGCCGGCGATCGCGCCCACGGCGAGCGCACCGAGCGGATGCATCAGGTCGGACCCGGCGCAGACGGCCACCAATCCGGCCAGGGGGCCGTTGTGGACGAAGCCCGGATCGTTGCGCCCGAGCGCCAGCGCCGCCAGCGTGCCACCCACCATCGCCATCAGCGAATTGACGGCAACCAGGCCGGAGATCTTGTCGATGGTCTGGGCGCTCATCACGTTGAACCCGAACCAGCCGACGGTGAGAATCCACGCGCCCAGCGCCAGAAACGGAATGTTGGATGGCGGGTGCGCCGACACCCCGCCGTCCTTGCGGTACCGGTTGGCGCGCGCGCCGAGCAGGATCACGGCGGGCAAGGCCAGCCAGCCGCCCATGGCGTGGACCACGACCGAACCGGCGAAATCGTGGAACTCCTCGCCGGTCAAAGACTTGATCCAGGCCTGGATGCCGAATGCCTGGTTCCAGGCCACGCCTTCGAACAGCGGATAGACGAAGCCCACCAACACCGCGGTCGCCGCCAGTTGCGGGCCGAAGCGGGCGCGCTCCGCGATGCCGCCGGAAATGATCGCGGGAATCGCCGCGGCGAACGTGAGCAGGAAGAAGAATTTCACCAGGTCATAGCCATTGCGCATGGCCAGCTGGTCGGCGCCGACGAAGAAGGTCGTGCCGTAGGCGACGCTGTAACCCACCACGAAGTACATCACCGTGGACACCGAAAAGTCGACCAGGATCTTCACCAGCGCATTGACCTGGTTCTTCTTGCGCACGGTGCCCAGCTCCAGGAAAGCGAAGCCCGCGTGCATGGCGAGCACCATGATGCCGCCCAGGAGAATGAACAAGGCATCCGAGCCCTGTTTTAGTGCTTCCATAAACCCCTCTTTGGTGGAAATTGCGTTTTGTTGGTGCGATTCCGGCCGCTTTGGCCTGGACGCACCACAATGAAGCAAAAAGCACGCCACGGCGGGGGAGGAGCGATGTCATGCCGGGCCTGACCCGGCATGACACTTCCCTACCCCTCACTGCGGCTGCTGCGGCACCCGATAGATCACGTGATAGGCCAACCCCACCAACACGCTGCCGCCGATCAGGTTTCCGGCAATCACGACGGCGAGGTTGGCGCCCATCCCGAGCCATGTCACCGCCACGGCCTTGTCGACGACGCTGCGCCCGGCCATCGCCATCCACACCGCCATGCAGACCAGCACATTGCACAGCACGCCACGAAAAAACGCCTCCCACGCCGGCAGGCCCTGTTTGACCAGGGCGATCTTCACCACCGTGCGCCCCACCGCGCCATCGCCGATGCCGGTGTGGCCGCTGGCAAACACCAGCAGCGCCAGGCCCGCGGCGCCGACGAAGTTGGCCGCGCACACCAGCACCCAATTTCGCAGCAGTTCGGCCGAGGTGATCTTGCCATCGGCCCAGGCCATCGCCAGCAGGTTGTTGCCGGTGAACAGTTCGGCGCCCGCGACCACCACCAGCAGCAACCCCAGCGAGAAGACCAGCCCGCTCACGATTTGCGAAGCCGCCGGACCCAGCGTGGGATCGGCCCGGACAATCACCGAGAGCATCGATCCCAATCCGATGAAGGCGCCGGCCAGCACGCCGAGCATCAGCAGCGGAAGGGTCGCCATCCGGGCCTTGGCGACGCCCACGGCTTCGACGCGACGCGCCACCTGGCTGGGCGCGTAGGCGTCGGATCCGTAAAGCTCGGTCATGATGGGTCCTGTCCTCCGCACGTATACGATTGATGTGGACGTATACTAGCCTTGCGCCGATTTGCCACAGCTTGCGGGCGCTCAATAAATTCAGCTAAAGAATCGACAGCCCGCCGACCCGGCCTCGCCTCTTTAGCGACGCCGGGTTTTTTGTCGCCGAAAAAAATGAGTCTGCTTGCCGTTTCCCAGTCGATGCACTTCAGCGAGCCGCTGGCCCTGCAAAGCGGCGCGTCGATCCGCGAGTACTCGCTGGCCTACGAAACCTACGGCACGCTGGACGCGGATCGCGGCAATGCGGTGCTGATCTGCCACGCGCTCAACGCTTCGCATCATGTGGCCGGCGTCTACCCCGGCCAGGAAAATTCCGAAGGCTGGTGGGACACCATGATCGGCCCGGGCAAGCCGGTCGACACCGATCGGTTCTTCGTCATCGGCGTCAACAACCTGGGGTCGTGCTTTGGCTCCACCGGCCCGATGCACGTGAACCCCGACACCGGAAAAATCTACGGCGCGGACTTCCCGGTGGTCACTGTGGAAGACTGGGTCGACACCCAGGCGCGGTTGCTCGATGGCTTGGGGATCACCACGTTGGCCGCCGTGATGGGCGGCAGCCTGGGGGGCATGCAGGCGCTGTCATGGACACTCCAGTACCCCGAGCGGGTACGCCATGCCGTGGTGGTGGCCAGCGCGCCCAACCTCACCGCCGAGAACATTGCCTTCAATGAAGTCGCCCGGCGGGCGATCGTGACCGATCCAGATTTTCACGGCGGCCACTTCTACCAGCACGGCGTCATCCCCAAACGCGGCCTGCGCATCGCCCGCATGATCGGCCACATCACGTACCTGTCCGACGATGTGATGAACGAGAAGTTCGGGCGCGAACTGCGGGGCGCCGTCGGGGCGGCCGCCGGCGCGGCACGCAATGGTTACCAGTACACAACGCTGGACGTTGAATTCCAGATCGAAAGCTACCTGCGCCACCAGGGCGACAAGTTCAGCGATTACTTCGACGCCAACACCTATCTGCTGATCACGCGGGCGCTCGATTACTTCGATCCGGCACTGCGGCACAACGGCAATCTGGCGCGGGCGCTGGCAGTGGCGCAGGCGAAGTTTCTTCTGGTGAGCTTTACCACCGACTGGCGCTTTTCGCCCAAGCGCAGCCGCGAGCTGGTCAAGGCCCTGCTGGACAACCGCCGCGACGTCAGCTATGCCGAGATCGACGCGCCGCACGGCCACGACGCATTCCTGCTGGAAGACTCGCGCTACCTGGCTCTCGTGCGCTCGTACTTCGAGCGCATCGGCAACGAAAGCGTGAAGGCGCCGGCGCGATGAGCGATCCCCGCACCATGGAGTCGATCGCCCGCCTGGTGCCGCCTGGCTCGCGCGTGCTGGACCTGGGTTGCGGCGACGGCGCCATGCTGGACTACCTTCAGCGCGAACGCGGCTGCAGCGGCTACGGCATCGAAATCGCCGACGGCAACCTGCTGGCTTGCGTCAAGCGCGGCGTGAACGTGATCCAGCTGAACCTGGACGAGGGACTGTCGATGTTCGACGATGCCTCGTTCGACGTGGTGCTGCAGATCGACACGCTGCAGCATCTACGCAATACCGAAACCATGCTGGTCGAGACCGCCCGCGTCGGCCGGATCGGCGTCGTCGCATTCCCGAACTTCGCCCACTGGCCGAACCGGCTGTCGATCGCACGCGGGCGCATGCCGGTGACCAAGCGGCTGCCCTACCAGTGGTACGACACGCCCAACATCCGGGTGGGAACCTTCAAGGATTTCGAAGTTCTGGCGACCAGGAACCGTCTTACGATACTGGACAGCTATGGCTTGCAGGAGGGCCGCGAGATCCGATGGTTGCCCAACGCCCGGGCCGGCACGGCGGTCTTCAAGATCGAACGCGGTTGAGTCATTGCGCCGGCTCCGAGTTGCGCTAATATTCCCCTATCGGGAATACAGCCTCCCGGGTCTTCAAAGATAGACGGTGTCCCGTCCAAGCGCTGGCAGCTTCAACCTGGAGTTTCACGTGGACACCGCATTGCCATCCATTTCCCCTGAACAGTTTGCCGCCACTTTGGGCCGCCCCGATGCGCCGTGGGTGCTGGATGTGCGCAGCCAGGAGCGCTTTGCCGGGAGCGAGCGCATCCTGCCGGCTGCGCGCCGCTGCCCGCCGGATCAGGTCGCCCGCTTCGCCTCAAGTACTGGCCGGCGCGAGGCCGTCGTCTACTGCGTGCATGGGCACGAGGTGAGCCAGAAGGCCGCAGCCCAGCTGCGCGCCGCCGGCTGGAGCGCGCGTTATCTCCAGGGCGGCATCGAAGGCGCGATCGAACTGGGCCTGCCCAGCTTGCGCAAGCGCCCTGACCTGGGCGTGACAGGCGAGCAACCCTCACGCTGGATCACGCGCGAGCGGCCCAAGATCGATCGCATCGCCTGCCCCTGGCTGGTGTCGCGTTTCATCGATCCCTCGGCGCAATTCTTTTATGTGCCGGCCGATCAGGTGTTCGCCGAGGCCTCAAGCCGCCAGGCCGTTGCCTACGATATCCCGGGCGCGCCGATTTCGCACGAAGGCGAGCTGTGCAGCTTCGACGCCCTGCTGCAGGCGTTCGAATTGCGCGAACCGGCGCTGCTGCGGCTGGCCACCATCGTGCGCGGCGCGGACACCAGCCGGCCTGAACTCGCCGCGCAATGTGCCGGCCTGTTGTCGATTTCCCTCGGCTTGTCGAAGCTGCACACGGATGACCAGGCCATGTTGCGGGCTGCATTGCCGGTGTACGACGCGCTGTACGCCTGGTGCCGGGACGCGCAGGATGAAAGGCACAACTGGAACCCCGATCTGATGAAGGGCGCTCCCTCGTGACCGCAGCCGGTCATCGGGAGACCCCCGGCGTGTCGTTCGCAGAGGCCCTGAAGTTTTGGCTCAAGCTGGGCTTCATCAGCTTTGGCGGGCCGGCGGGGCAGATCGCCATCATGCACCGCGAGCTGGTGGAGCAGAAGCGCTGGATATCGGAGCGGCGCTTCCTGCATGCGCTGAACTACTGCATGCTGCTGCCCGGCCCCGAGGCGCAGCAGCTGGCCACTTATATCGGCTGGCTGATGCACCGCACCTGGGGCGGCATCGTGGCCGGCGGACTGTTCGTGTTGCCCTCGCTGTTCATCCTGATCGCGCTGAGCTGGATCTACGTCGCGTTCGGCCAGGTGAGTTGGGTCGCGGGCCTGTTCTATGGCATCAAGCCGGCAGTCGCCGCGATCGTGCTGCAGGCGGTCTGGCGTATCGGCAGCCGCACGCTCAGGAGTCCGCGCCAGGTGCCGTTGCTGTGGACCATCTCCATCCTGAGCTTCGTCGCGATCGCCTGGCTGAAGATTCCTTTTCCCTGGGTTGTGCTGGGCGCCGCGCTGGCGGGAGCGATTGGCGGCAAGTACCTGCCGGCGCAGTTCGCGGCGGGAGGCGGGCACGCGGGCGCGCAGGCTCAGCCTCGAGCAGAGGGCGGCGGTTTCGTGATCGACGACCACACACCCACGCCCGAGCACGCGCGATTCAGGAAGGGGCGGCTGGCCGGGGTGCTGCTGGCCGGTGCTTTGCTCTGGTCGGTGCCGATGGCTGTCCTGGTCTGGATGCAAGGCTGGGACGGGGCACTGACCCAGATGAGTTGGTTCTTCACCAAGGCTGCGCTGCTGACTTTTGGTGGCGCGTACGCGGTGCTGCCTTATGTGTACCAGGGCGCGGTGGAACAGTACCAGTGGCTCACCGCATCACAGATGATCGATGGTCTCGCGCTGGGCGAGACCACACCGGGACCGTTGATCATGGTGGTGGCTTTCGTCGGCTTCGTCGGCGGCTGGACCCGGCAGGTGCTTGGCCCCGACGCTTTGTTCACCGGCGCGGTGCTGGCTGCCACGCTCGTCACCTGGTTCACGTTCCTGCCCTCGTTCCTGTTCATCCTGGCCGGTGGGCCGTTGGTGGAGTCTACCCACGGCAACCTGAAGGTCACCGCGCCGCTCACAGCCATCACGGCGGCCGTGGTGGGCGTGATAGCCAGCCTGGCGCTGTTCTTTCTGGCGCACATCGCCTGGCGGCCCGCGGCGGGTAGTGCTGGCGTCGCTCAAGTGGACTGGGTGGCGCTGGCGATCGCCGCTGCCGCAGCCATCGCCTTGCTGCGCTTCAGGCTCGGCGTCATCCCGGTGATTGCCGGTTGCGCGCTGGCCGGGCTCGCGCTCAGGCTGGCAGGCTGGGCTTAGGGCCGTACGGGTATGCTTGTCATATCACTTCGTTTTTTGTATGACAGGTCAATTCACCCCGGTGACGAGCGGCGCCCGCTTATCCGACCAGGTGTCGCAGCAACTGGTGGCAGAAATAGCCGCCGGGCGGCTGACACCGGGTGACAAGCTGCCGCCGGAGGCGCGCCTGGTGGAGCAGTTCCAGGTCAGCCGCACGGTGATCCGGGAAGCGGTATCGCGCCTGAAGTCGCTGGGGCTGGTCGATTCGCGCCAGGGCAGCGGCGTGTACGTCAGCGCCGCCCCGCCCTATGCGCCCCTGAACTTCGATTCGCGCCATGGCGAGTCGCGCGCGGCGGTGATCCAGATGGCCGAGGTGCGGCGCGCTCTTGAAGCGGAAGCCGCTGCGCTGGCCGCGCAGCGGCGCAGCGCGGCCGACGTGAAACGGCTGAAGCAGTCGGTGCTGGCGCTGGAGCGCGCCGTGAAAAGCGGCGGCGATGGCGTCGAGGAAGACCTGCGTTTCCACCAGGCCATCGCCGCTGCCGCGCATAACCCGTTCCTGATCGGCACGCTCGACTATCTGGCGCAATTCATGCGCGGCGCGATCGGCGTGACCCGCGCCAACGAGGCGCGCCGCGCCGATTTCGCTGCGCAGGTGCGCGACGAGCATGCGGCGGTGGTGCTGGCGATCGAGGGCGGCGATGTGGCGAGGGCCCGCTCCGCCGCTTCTCGCCATATGAACAACGCGATCCGTCGCATCGAAAACGCCGACCCCGCTTTCTGGGGCCAGGAAGGCGCGCGGTTGGCAGCGCCGCTGGTGCCACGGCATTAGGCCATTCCGCTGGCGGCATTGGCGCCGGCCAACAGAGTTTGTTGTCCTGCCTGACCCCGTTGTGCTTGAAGCCTTCCCACCCAACTTGTATGATAACCATATCAATTCGCAGCAACGGCGGGAAGAGGTAATGCAAGACAAGGTGGGCGTGGTCGGACTCGGCGCCATGGGCGCTGGCATGGCAGGGTCGCTGCGGCGTGCGGGCTATCAAGTGCATGCGGTGGACGCCAGACCGGGCGTGGCGCAAGCCTTCGCCGCGGAAGGCGGAGTAGCTTGCGAATCACCGGCGGCGCTGGCGAAGCAATGCGAGATCGTCGTCAGCGTGGTCGTTAACGCGGCTCAAACCGAGAGCGTTTTGTTCGGCGAGAGCGGCTGTGCCGAAGTGATGAAGGCCGGCAGCGTGTTCGTGATGTGTTCGACGGTCGATCCGGGCTGGTCGGCGGCCCTGGAGCCGAAGCTGGCCGAGCGCGGGATCTTGTATCTGGATGCGCCGATCTCGGGCGGCGCGGCCAGGGCGGCTTCCGGGCAGATCACCATGATGACGGCGGGCCGGCCGGAAGCTTATGAAAAATGCGGCGCGGTACTTGAGGCGATGGCGGGCAAGGTGTACCGGCTTGGCGAGCAGGCCGGCGCCGGCAGCAAGGTCAAGATCATCAATCAGCTGCTGGCTGGCGTGCACATCGCCGCCGCGGCCGAAGCCATGGCTCTCGGGCTGCGCGAAGGGGTGGACCCGGCCGCGCTGTACGAAGTCATCACCCACAGCGCGGGCAACAGCTGGATGTTCGAGAACCGGATGGCGCATGTGCTGGCCGGCGACTACACGCCGCTCTCGGCGGTCGACATCTTCGTCAAGGATCTGGGGCTGGTGCTCGACCTGGCGCGGGCCAGCAAATTTCCCTTACCCTTGTCTTCCACCGCGCACCAGATGTTCATGCAGGCGTCCACCGGCGGCTTCGCGAAAGAAGATGACAGCGCCGTGATCAAGATTTTTCCCGGCATCGAATTGCCGTCCGCGAAGACAGCGCTAAAGTGATTCACTGAAGGAACGGGCAAATGAAGATTCTCATCACCGGCGGCTCTGGCTTCCTGGGCGCGCGGCTCGCGCGCACGCTGCTCGCGCGAGGCAGCCTGGCACCGGCCGGCGCCGCTGCGCGCAAGATCGAATCGGTCACGCTGGCGGACCGCGCCGCGTCGCCGCAGGACCTGGCTGCCGACGCTCGCGTGCACTTTGTGGGCGGCGACCTCAACGAGCAGATCGCGAACGGGGCGTTGCCGGGCGCGGGCGTCGACATCGTGTTCCATCTGGCCGCGGCCGTCAGCGGTGAGTGCGAGGCCGACTTCGACCTGGGCATGCGCAGCAACCTGGAAGCCACGCTCGGGCTGCTGCAAGGCTGCCGCGTGCTGGGAACGCAGCCGACATTCGTCTATGCCAGCTCGGTCGGCGTGTTCGGCAAATTGCCGGGCTTCCCGATGCCGAAGCTGATCGAGGACTTCACGCTGCCGACACCGCAAGGCAGCTACGGCATCCAGAAATTCATCGGTGAACAGCTGGTGGCCGACTTTGCCCGCAAGGGTTTCATCCGCGGCCGCAGCGTCCGGCCGATGACGGTGAGCGTGCGGCCCGGCCGGCCGAACGGCGCGGCCTCCAGTTTCCTTTCCGGCATGATCCGCGAACCTCTGGCCGGGCAGAAAGCCGCCTGCCCGGTGCCGCCCGAAACCGAAGTGGCACTGGCTTCGCCGACCCGCACCGTCGAGGGCTTCATCCGCGCCGCCCAAGCGACAGACGCCGAGTGGGGTCCGCTCACCGCGATCAACCTGCCTTCCTTGCGCACCACCGTCGGTGACATGGCGGCAGCGCTCGAACGCATCGCGGGCAAAGCGGCCACCGACCTGCTCGACTGGACGCCCGATCCCGCTGTGCTGCGCCTGGTCAACACCTGGCCGGGCAACATCGCCTTCGCCCGGGCCACGGGTCTCGGCTTGTCCGCGGACACCGATTTCGAAACCGTGATCCGCGAGTACATCCGTGAAAATCCCCAGGCGGTCAAGCTGCCGCTGCGGTGATGACGGATACCCCGCTCCCGCTCGGCTGCATCGCCGACGACTTCACCGGCGCCACCGACCTCGCCAACAACCTGGTGCGCGCAGGGATGCGCGTGGTGCAAACCATCGGCGTGCCTTCGCAGCCATTGCGCACTGAAGCGGATGCCGTCGTCGTTGCGCTGAAGTCACGCACCATCGCCGCATCCGACGCTGTAGCGCAGTCGCTGCACGCATTGAGCTGGCTGCGGGGCCAAGGCGCGCGCCAGATCTACTTCAAGTACTGCTCCACCTTCGACAGCACGGCCGAGGGCAACATCGGCCCGGTGACCGAAGCGCTGATGGAGGCGCTGGGCACAGACTTCACCATTGCCACACCGGCGTTCCCGGACAACCAGCGCACTGTGTTCAAGGGCCATCTGTTCGTCGGCGACGCCCTGCTGAGCGAGTCGGGCATGCGCGATCATCCGTTGACTCCGATGACGGACGCCAGCCTGGTTCGGGTGATGCAAGCCCAGTGCGTCCGCAAGGTCGGTTTGATCGACTACAAAGTGGTCGCGGCGGGCGAGGCGGCAATCCGGCGGAGGATCGACGAACTGCGCAGCCAAGGAGTCGCCATCGCGATCGTCGACGCCATCAGCAACGACGACTTGCTGCGGATGGGCCCGGCGTTGAAGGACCTGCTGTTGGTGACCGCTGGTTCGGGCGTGGCGATCGGCCTGCCGGCGAACTTCGGCATCGCGCCCTCTACGAGCGCGAGTGTGTTGCCGGATGCGGCCGGCGCTCGCGCGACCGTTTCGGGCAGTTGCTCGCAAGCCACCAACCGGCAGGTGCGGGCGTTCATGGCCGCCGGGCTCCCGGCACAGGCGATTGATCCGCTGCGGATTGCGGCGGGCGAGCCCGTGGTGGCCGAGACGCTGGCCTGGGCGGTGCCTTTGTTGGCCAAAGGTCCGGTCCTGGTGTATTCCACCGCGACGCCCGAGGCGCTGACAGCTGTGCAGCATCAGTTGGGCGGCGTGGAGGCCGGCGCGCTCGTCGAACAGGCTTTGGCCGCGATTGCGCGCGGGCTGGTCGATCTCGGTGTGCGTCAGCTACTGGTGGCCGGCGGTGAAACGTCCGGCGCGTGCGTGCAAGCGCTGGGGGTTGATCAGCTGCAGATCGGGCCGCAGATCGATCCCGGTGTGCCCTGGTGCTGGGGCCGCGACGATGCCGGCCGGCCGCTGCACCTGGCGCTCAAGTCGGGCAACTTCGGCAGCGACGACTTTTTCACCAAAGCCTTTACGATGCTGCAATGAATTCCGGCATGACAGTCGCATGACTGAATCGCAAGCCCGTGAAGAGATCTGCCGCGTCGGCAAGAGCCTGTTCGAGCGCGGTTACGCGCATGCCACAGCGGGCAACATCAGTGTCCGGCTGGAGGATGGTTTTCTGATCACGCCCACCGATGCCTGCCTGGGCTTTCTCGATCCCGCGCAGCTGGCGCGTCTGGACGCACAGGGCACGCAAGTCTCGGGCGCTCGCGCCAGCAAGACGATTGCCCTGCATGCCGCGATCTACCGCGCTGCTGTTGCCTTCGACGCGCAGACCCGTTGCGTCATTCATACCCACAGCGCTCACAGCGTCGCGCTGAGCCTGCAATGCCAGGCCGCCGAGCTGCTGCCGCCGATCACACCTTACTTCGTGATGAAAGTCGGCCACGTGCCCCTGGTCCGCTACCAGCGCCCCGGTGCGCCTGCGGCCGCCGAGGTGGTTGCGCGGCTGATTGCGCAGTACGGTGAGAAGGGCCGTCCGATCCGTGCGGTGATGCTGCAGCGCCTGGGTCCCAACGTCTGGCACGAATCGCCAGCCGCGGCGATGGCGGTCCTGGAAGAGCTTGAAGAAACCGCACGCCTCATGCTGCTGGCCCCGTACACACAGCCGCTGCCGGAGCCGGACATCGAAGAACTGCGCCGCACTTTCAACGCGCGCTGGTAAGGAAAGACATCTATGCCGAAATTTGCCGCCAACCTCTCCATGCTCTTTCCGGAGCTTGACTTCCTGCAACGCTTCGAAGCCGCCGCGCGCGATGGCTTCAAGGCTGTCGAGTACCTCTTTCCGTACGCCCATGAGCGGCGGGAACTGGCCGCCCGCTTGAAGGCGCATGGCTTGCAGCAGGTGTTGTTCAACGCGCCACCGGGTGATTGGGAGGGCGGCGAAAGGGGCTTGGCCTGCCTGCCCGGGCGCGAAGCCGAGTTTCGCGAAGGCGTGTCCAAGGCACTGAGTTATGCCGAGGCGCTGGCGTGCCCGCGTGTGCACGTGATGGCCGGCCTCGTGCCGCGAGCAGTCGAACGCGACGCGGTGCGACCCACCTACGTCAGCAATTTGCGGTGGGCGGCGGCCGAGGCGGCCAAGGCGGGCATCGACCTCTTGCTCGAGCCGATCAATACACGCGACATACCGGGTTTCTTTCTGAATCGCCAGGACGATGCGCATCAACTGATCGCGGAGATCGGCGCCGCCAACGTCAAGGTGCAAATGGATCTGTACCACTGTCAGATCGTCGAGGGTGACCTGGCCATGAAGATCCGCCAGTACCTGCCGACGGGCCGCGTCGGTCACTTCCAGCTCGCCGGTGTGCCAGAACGGCATGAGCCAGACGTCGGAGAGATCAATTACCCGTACCTGTTCCGCGTGATCGACGAGGTCGCGCAGCAGTGCGGCTGGCAGGGCTGGATTGGCTGCGAATACCGGCCTGCGCGCGGCGCTGAGCCGGGCGGCACCAGCGCCGGGTTGGGCTGGTTCCAGCCCTGGCGCTGAAGACAGTGGGCGGGTGCCCCTGACCCTTGCACGAAGGCACGCAAGCTAAAGCGTGACGATCTCGCTGCCGTCGAGCAGTTGCTCGACCGTGGCGGCGGAGTTGCCCACCTGGGCTACGGCATGTCGCAACTGGTCTTCGCTGCAAACGAACTGTTTTCGCCACCAGCTGATCTCGCGTGGATCTTCCATGTCGATGAGGCTGCGGTTGGCCGGAACGGTCTCGAAGACATAAGCCATGACCTTGTGCTCCTGAGTTATTTTTTGTACACGTGCATTGAACGCCCGGCCGCAGGCCTGGCATGACCGCCGGAGACGAGACAGGCTGTAATCCCGGTCCTACTGCTTGCTATTAAATTAGAAGCGCACGAGGTGCGCTCTCAAGCCGGCTTCAGGCGAGCAGCCGGATGAGTTCGGTCGCGGCGGTCGGCGCGCGCTGCTTGGCGCCGTTGATGAAGTAGATGAAGACTTCGTGGGCCGCGCTTTTTGCGGTCCACGCCCGGGCGCCTGCCGCCCATTGCTCGATCAGCTTGGGCGGGTAGCCGGTGGCGCAATCGGCCGCGCTGCGCATCAGCCGGATGTAGGCCAGGTTGTTATCCGCATCGACGATTGACGGGAACTTGCCGGAATCGGTGTGCACCGTCGCGCAGCCGTAGCGCCGCGCCAGCGCGACATACTCGGGCACGTCGAAACTGTCGTGCCGCACATCCAGCACATGGCGTAGTTTCAGGCCGTCCACTTGCGCCGGCAGCAGGGCGAGGAAAGCCTCGAAATCCGTCGGGTCGAACTGCTTGGTCGGCATGAACTGCCAGACGATCGGCCCGAGCTTGGGCCCGAGTTCACTGATACCGCTGTCCACGAAGCGCGTGATCGACTCGCCGGCGGTGGCTAACAAGCGCCGGTTCGTTACGAAGCGACTGGCCTTGAGGGAGAAAGAAAAGCCCTCGGGCGTTTCATCGCGCCATTTGGCGAAGGTGGGCGGCTTGAAGGTGCTGTAGTAGGTGCCGTTGACCTCGATCGCCGTAAGGCGCCGGCTGGCGTACGAGAGCTCCTGCTTGTGCGGCAGCCCCTTCGGAAAGAAGTTATTGCGCCAGGGCTCGAAGGTCCAGCCGCCCACGCCGACGCGGATACGTTGGAAGTCGCTCATGGGTTTCGTCGATTTCCGTACTCAGTTTTTTTAATTCTGGTATGCGCCATGGAGCGGTCTGAGATCGGCCGCGCGATGCGAGTCGATCTGTTGTAGACCAGTTCAGTGTATTGGTCTTTGGGCATTGGGATCTTTTTGAACTCGTAGAGGGCTGCTTTAGGCAGGGCGACCACCACACGCCGAAGTCCTTTGTCCGCCAGGCCTTTCGCAGTATCTGGAATGCGGCATCTTTGCAAAGCGGTAAATGAAAGGCACTGCGCCGATATGCAAGGCCGCCTCGTCCAGCTGTGCCGCACCGGGGCTGGCGGATTGCAGGCTTTGCGCATGACCCGCAGAAAGATGCGCAGCACCATGTTCAGCACGGCCCCGTCGCGTTGCATGAAGTAGCGCAGCCATTTGGGCACAGAAAGCACCTCCACTAAATCTAGGGTTTGCATGGGGTTCGAAGCGCGTTCCAGAGCGCGATACTTCGGCTCGTGCGGTTGAAAGGCTATCCGTGCGCCAGGACTGGGGGCTGGAACATCATCGAACCGCTGCTCGGTAGGCTGTCCGAGAACGTTCCACCGCGCGGGCGGCTGCACATTCCGATCGACCGTGCCGCCCGGACCGCGCGGCTGCCCTGGGGGCTCCCCTGGCTCTGCGCGTGATGATCCGCTGGATCGTCGAACTTTCCGGCTTGCTGGCGGTCGATGCCTACACGCTTTGCAGCATCGCCGCCGACTTGCGGGTGGCGCAGATGGTCGACATCAACAAGGGCGTGCACTGCATGCTGCCGAAACAAGCACTGACAGGAGTTTCCCATGGGTACTAGCGACAACACGGCAACCGCGGTGGCGACGCGGCCGCTGTTCATCGACGGGCGATGGCGCGCCGGCAGCGAGGACGACTGGGCCGACGACATCAATCCGGCCACCGGCGAGGTGTTCGCGCGCATCGCTCAGGCCAGCGCCGCCGACGTTGACGCGGCCATCGCCGCGGCGCACCGCGCGCGCATCGCCTGGGCGGCCATGCTCGCTGGCGAGCGCGAGGCGCTACTGCTGCGGACGGCCGACGTCATCGCCTCGCGCGCCGACGAGATCCGCGACCTGATCATCCAGGAGAACGGCTCGGTCTTCATGAAGGCGCCCTGGGAAGTGAGCTACGCGGTGGATTGCCTGCGCGCGGCCGCGGGCCTGGTGCGCCATGTCGGCGGCGACACCTTCCCGTCGACCACGCCGGGGCAACTCGGCATGACGATCCGCCAGCCGCTGGGCGTGATCGCGGGGATCGCGCCGTTCAATTCACCCTTCCTGTTGACGATGAAGAAAGTGGCCTTCGCGCTGGCCGCGGGCAACACCTTCGTCCTCAAGCCCTCGGAGATGACGCCGATCTCGGGCCTGGTGATGGCCGAATGCTTCGAGCAGGCCGGGCTGCCCGCGGGCGTGCTCAATGTCGTTCCCGGCCCGGCCGATGTGGTGGGCTCGATGCTCATTGGCGACCCGCGCGTGCGCATGATCACCTTCACCGGCTCCGGCCGCGTCGGGCGGCTGCTCGCGGCTCAGGCCGGCGCGCAGATGAAGCGCTTCACGCTCGAGATGGGGGGCAAGAACCCGCTGGTGGTGCTGGCCGATGCCGATCTGGTCTACGCCGTGAACTCGGCCGCCTTCGGCATCTTCTTCCACCAGGGCCAGGTGTGCATGGCGAGTTCCAAGATCATCGTCGAGGCGCCGCTGTACGACGCGTTCGCCGAGGCCTTCGCCGCCAAGGCCAGGGGCATCAAGGTCGGCGACCCGCGCGATCCGATCACCGTCGTGGGCCCGTTGATCCGCCCCGAGCAGTGCAGCTTCATCGCCGGCCAGATCCAGGCGGCCGTGGCGATGGGTGCCAAGGTGCTGGCCGGCGGCTCGCACGACGGCCGGGCCTTCCAGCCCACCGTGCTGGCCGAGGTGACGCCGGAGATGAAGATCTATCACGAGGAGTCCTTTGGCCCGGTGACCTCGCTGCTGCGCGCGCGCGACGCCGAGCATGCGCTGCAGATCGCCAACGACACCGCCTACGGGCTGTCGTCGGCGATCATCACCAACGACTTGCAAAAGGCGCTGGACTTCGCGCTGCGCTCCGAGGCCGGCATGGTGCACATCAACGACACCACGATCGCCGACGAGCCGCACATCGCCTTCGGCGGCGTCAAGGCCAGCGGCTTCGGCCGCGAAGGCGGCCGCGCCTCCATCGAGGAGATGACCGAGCTCAAGTGGATCACCTTTCAGATGGGTCAGCGCTGCTATCCGTTCTGAAGCCCCCGCCTTTCTCGTCGGCTCCGGCGCAACGCTGGCCGACGTGGCGGCGTATAGCTATGTCAGCGCCGCGCCGGAGGGCAACGTCGAGCTCGGTCCCTACCCGAACGTGCGCGCCTGGCGCGCGCGCGTCGAGCCCTGCCGGGCTTCGTGGCCAATTCCCAAGACGCGCGTCGGCCTGGCTGTAGTCCGGCGCAGTCAGCCGGCGAGCCGGCCGCCGCCGAACATCGTTGGCACGTAGCGCGGCGCGGCGATCGCTTCGGCGAAGCGGTGCTTGGTCAGCGTCGGGTCGAGCGCGATCGGCGGGACGACGACGTCCGGATCGGGCTCGGTCGACAATACGAGGCACTGCAGCGCGTCTGCGGCGAAGGCGCTAGCGAGCGCGGCGGCGAGTTCCGCCGGCGTCGCGACGTTCTCGGCCTGGACCACGCCGGCCGCGCGCGCGAGCTGCGCAAGGTCGAGCGCCGAGTTCGTCAGCGGCTGCCCGCCCGACGCGGCATGCACGCCGTTGCGGATCAGCAGCACGGTCAGGTTCCTGGGCGCAACGGCGCCGAGCGTGACCAGCGCACCCAGGTGCATGAACAAGCCCCCGTCGCCCTCGACGACGACGACGCGCCGGGCAGGCTGGGCGAGCGCGAGCCCAAGCGCCAGCGGCAGCGCCAGCCCCATTGCGTCCTCGATGTAGAAGTTCGCCGGCCGGTGATGCATCGCGGCCCATAGATAGGACGCGTTGCCGAGAGCGGTGACGACCAGCGCGTCCTCGGGCAGGTGATCGGCGAGCACAGCGTAATAGTCGCCGCGGCTCGGCCGCGTGGGGCTGATCACCATTGGACATCCTCCCGTGAGAGCAACAGCGCGAACGGGCACGAGGCCTCTTCCGCATAGGTGGCGGCGGCCTCGACCTGCGGACCGATCGCCCGGGCGCGGTCGACTCGGGCATGGGCCAGGCCCAGGCCCTTCAGCACCGGTTCGGTCACCCGGCCCTTGGGCAGGTGGTAGAAGACCGCGTCCTCGGGCGTGCCGCGATACGAAACCAGCATCAGCAGCGGGAACTGGTAGCGCTGCGCGAGCGACACCATCCCCGCGCCCAGGCTGAGCAGTCCGGCGTTCTGGATGAACAGGGCGGTGCGCACGCCGCCGAGCCGGGCGCCGCAGGCAATCGCCAGCGCCTCTTCCTCGTGCGTCGCGCGCACCAGCCGCATGCCGGGCTCGCTTTCGATTCTAACCAGGATCTCACCGAGCCAGCTGTCGGGAACGGCGACGGCCAGGCCGAAGCCCAGGCGCTTCAGGGTGCCCAGAAGTTCGGCGGGCCGGTGCGGGTCCGCTTCGGTGCCGCGAATATTCATCTTAACTTTCCTACGTCCCTTAGTTGTATCTATGATACCATAACACATCAACAACAGGAGGCCGGCATGAAAGCTCTGATGAAGGTACTTGTGCTGTCTGGCGCGCTGATCGCGCTCACCGGTCTGGCCGCACGCGGCGCCGCGGCGCAGTCTGCGCCGATCACGCTGCAGATGGTCGGCTCGTGGAAGCCGGGCTCGTCGCCGGCCGCCGACATCGGCGCCAAGTTCATGGACACGGTCAACCAGATGTCGGGCGGTAAGCTCGTCATCAAGTTCCGCGGCGCCTCCGAGGTCGTACCGATCCTGGATCAGCCCGAGGCGCTGGTGCGCGGCGTGTTCGATGTCTGGTTTGGCGCGCCGAACTACTGGGCCGGCGTCGTCCGCGGCGGCTACGTGACCGAGATGTCACCCTTCGAGATCCCCGACAACGGCCCGGGCAGCGAGTTGTTCAACTTCGTCAACAAGCTCTACGAGGCACAGGGCGCGCGCTACCTGGGCCACATGACTGGCAAGCTCGGCACCGGCAACCACTTCCTGTTCACGCAGAAGCGCATCACGCGCCTGGACGAGCTCAAGGGCCTGAAGATCCGCGTGCCGCCGCTCACCCGCTTCTTCATCGCCGGCATCGGCGCCGAGCCGGTGACGCTGCCGCCGGGCGACATCTACCTCGCGCTCGAGCGCGGCACGGTCGAGGGCTTCACCTGGCCGATCTACGACGGCTTCACCAACTTCGGTTGGCAGGAGGTCACCAAGTTCGTCGTCTCGCACCCGCTGTACCGCAACGGCACGTCGATCGCCGTGAACCTGCGCAAGTGGAACGAACTCCCTGAGGAGGCCAAACAGACCATGCTCAAGGCCGCCGCCGCGACCCAGGTCTGGGCCAAGGACTTCGTCGCCGAACAGCAGGCCGTGCAGCTCGCCAAGATGAAGGCCGCGGGCATGCAGACCATCGTGTTCAGCCCGGCCGAAGCCAAGCGCTGGGAGGACACCTCCAACGAGGCGCTGTGGGCCAACTTCAAGAATGTGATGACCCCTGGCGACTACGCGACCGCACGCCGCCTGCTCGGCGCGAAGTGAACGCGGCAGGAGCGAGGCGATGACGACGAACGGCAGCGCGGGCGTTCCGTCCACGCCCGTGCGCGAGGCGTGGGTCCTGCGCCTATTCGACCGCATCATCGACGCCGGCGCGGCCGTCGCGGCGCTGCTGCTCATCGTGGTGATGCTCGCGACGACGGTCAAGGTCCTGTACCGCTACGGGCTGAACCGCAGCCTGATCGGCGTCGACCAGATCAGCGGCGTGATGCTGCTCTACATCGCCTTTCTCGGCGCGGCCTGGGTGTTGCGGCGCGACGAGCACATCATCATCGACCTGCTGCTTGGCCATGTGCAGCGGCGCACGCGCTGGTTTCTCCTGCTAGCCAGTTCGCTGATCGGCGCCGCGACCTGCCTCGTCGTCGCCGGCTTCGGCGTGCACGAAGTCATCGGCTCGATCCAGCGCGGCGTGCGCACGCCGGCTGAGATCGAACTGCCGCGCGCGGTCAACCTGATCGTCATCCCCATCGGCTTCCTGCTGATGGGCCTGCAGTTCTTGCGCCGCGCCGTCGCGATCCTGCGCCACGGCGATGCCGACGCGCCGCTGCCCTCACTCGTGAGCACTGTCTGAGCCATGGAACTGTTGCTGCACCTCGCGTTGTTCTTCGGCGGCTTGGCCGTGCTGCTGCTGATCGGTCTGCCGGTCGCGATCGCTTTCACGCTGGTCAACCTTATCGGCGTCTACTTCCTGTGGGGCGGCGCCGGCGGGCTGAGCCAGCTGATTCTGAGCATCGACAGCTCGGTCGCATCGTTCGTCCTCGTCCCGGTGCCGATGTTCATCCTCATGGGTACGGTGATGTTCCACTCGGGCGTCGCTTACCGGATGATCGACGTGCTCGACCAGTGGCTGGGGCGGATCGCAGGGCGGCTGGCGGTCCTCGCCGTCGCGGCGGGCGCGGTGTTCGCCACCCTCACCGGCGTCGCGATGGGCAGCGTTGCGATGCTCGGCTCGACACTGGTGCCCGACATGGAGCGGCGCGGCTACGACCGGCGCCTGGCCCTCGGGTCGGTGCTCGCCAGCGGCAGCCTGGCGATCCTGATCCCGCCCAGCGCGCTGGCGGTGATCCTCGCGAGCCTGGGCAAGATTTCCGTCGGCAAGCTGCTGATCGCCATCGTCGTCCCGGGCATCCTGCTGGCGATCTTCTACGCCACCTACATCGTGGTGCGCTGCACGCTGCAGCCGTCGCTTGCCCCCGACTACGTCGTCGATCGCGCGCCGCTGCCTGTACGGCTGCGCAGCACGCTCATTTACGTCGTCCCGCCGATGTCGATGATCGTGATTGTCATTGGCGTCATCTTCGCCGGCATCGCGACACCGACCGAGGCCGCCGCCATCGGCACGCTGCTGAGCTTCCTCCTCGCCGCCGCCTACGGCAAGCTCGGCTGGCCGGTGATTAAGAAGTCGGTCGGCTCCGCGACCTCCCTGTCGGTCATGATTCTGCTCGTGCTGACCGGCTCGGCGGCGTTCAGCCAGTTGCTTGGCTTTTCCGGCGTCACGCCGGCGATCACCGAGTACGCGACCGGACTCCACGTTTCGCCGATCCTCGTGATGATCGCTATGCAGGCGATCGTGATGGTCCTCGGGATGTTCATCGAGCAGACCGCGATCGTCCTCGTCACGATCCCGATTTTCATGCCGATCGTCGCGACGCTGGGCTGGGACCCGATCTGGTTCGCCGCGATCATGATGGTCAACCTCGAGCTAGCGACGATCACGCCGCCCTTTGGCTTGGCGCTGTTCGTGATGAAGGGCATCGCGCCGGCCGGCACGACGATGGGCGACATCTACCGCGCCGCCTTCCCGTTCATCGGCCTGAATCTCCTGCTGATGGCGTTGTTGATCGCCTTCCCCGGCATTGTCCAGTGGCTGCCGGGGCTGATGAAGTAAGTCCCGCAGCCGCTCATGCCCCCTGCGCGGCCAGAATCTCTTCGGCTGACGTCCCACCAGCTCGCGGTAGATATCACAACTGCCGACGTCGCCCTGCTTTCAGCGTGCGCACCTGTCCCTCGTTCATGTCGTGGCTCATACCTCGTTGGAAAAGACCCACTCTAGCGCGAGTTGCCTTGGCGGCGTACAGTGCCCACCTCGTCCGCAAAGGTGACCATGAACGCTCCGCTCCACCACGAAATGCCGTCGGGCCTGCTCGACAGCGCCGTCGCCCTGTCTCACACCACTGAAAAGTGGGATCGCGACATCGTCGCGCAACTGACCGACTACATCGTCATCCCCGCGAAGTCACCGAGCTTCGACAAGGACTGGGCGGCCCACGGCCACCTCGAGACCGTGGTGCGCAACGCCGCCGCGTGGGTCGAAGCGCAGAAGGTCGAGGGCCTTACGCTGGAGATCGTGCGCCTGCCGGGACGAACGCCGCTGGTGTTCTTCGAAGTTGCGGCCACGCGTCCGGCCAGTTCGCAGACCGTGTTGATGTACGGGCATCTGGACAAGCAACCGGAGTTCACCGGCTGGCGCAGCGACCTGGGACCGTGGACGCCCAAGTACGAAGATGGCAAGTTGTACGGCCGCGGCGGCGCCGACGACGGCTACGCGGTGTACGCCAGCATTGCCGCCGTTCAGGCGCTGAAGGCGCAAAAGGTTGCGCATCCGCGGATCGTCGGCCTGGTCGAGACCTGCGAGGAGTCCGGCTCCTACGACCTGCTGCCCTACATCGACGCTTTGCGCCCGCGCCTTGGCGACGTGGCCCTGGTGATCTGTCTGGACTCCGGCGCCGGCAACTACGACCAGCTGTGGCTGACCACGTCGTTGCGGGGCATGGCCAGCGGCACCCTGAAGGTGGAGGTGCTGACCGAAGGCGTGCATTCCGGCGATGCTTCCGGGCTGGTGCCTTCGAGCTTTCGCATCATGCGGCAGGTGCTCGATCGGCTGGAGGACAGCAAGACCGGCCGGCTGCTGCCATCGAACTTTCATTGCGAGATGCCCGCCGACCGGCTGGCCCAGGCCCAGGCCACGGCGGCGATCCTCGGCGACGAGGTCTACAAGCGCTTTCCGTGGGCGCATTACGATTGCGGCGGCTCCACCGCGTTTGCGCTGCCCACCACCACCGACCCGGTGCAGGCGCTGATCAACCGGACCTGGACGCCGACGCTGTCGGTCACCGGCGCGGAAGGCTTTCCTGCCTTGCAGGACGCGGGCAATGTGCTGCGGCCCTACACCGCCTTCAAGCTCTCGCTGCGGCTGCCGCCGCTGATCGATGCGGCCGGGGCGGTGCAGGAACTGAAGGCGCTGCTCGAAGACAACGCGCCGTACGAGGCCAGGGTCACGTTCGAAAGCAATGGCGGGGCCACTGGATGGAATGCGCCTTCCACCGCGCCGTGGTTCGAGCAGGCGCTGAACCAGGCCTCACAGGCTCACTTCGGCGCGCCTTGCGGCTACATCGGGCAAGGCGGCACCATCCCGCTCATGAGCATGCTGAGCGACGGCTTTCCGCAGGCGCAGATGATGGTGTGTGGGGTGCTGGGGCCCAGGAGCAATGCCCACGGGCCGAACGAATTCCTGCATGTGCCCTACGCCAAAAAGCTCACCGCCAGCGTCGCCGAGGTGATTGCCCGGCTGCCGTGAATCGGAGCGTCCGCGGCTTGGGGCGCACGCTACCGTTAGTCCGCCGGAAGTTGCGCGGGGCGTGCGGGCGAGCGATCATCCCCACCCATGTACGAGGCCAGCGATTCCACGCTTTCCACCTTCACCGCGAGTGATGGGGATAACCTCGCCGTCCAGGACTGGGCCTTGCCCGAGGGTTTGCAGATTCGCGGCGTCGTGGTGCTGGTGCATGGGCTGGGTGAGCATGCCGGCCGCTACGACCACGTGGCGCGCCGGCTGAACAGCTGGGGGTTCGCGGTACGCGGCTACGATCACTATGGCCACGGCGAATCCAACGGCGTGCGCGGCTCGCTGCCGGTGCCGGCTCGCCTCGTCGACGACCTGGCGGACGTGATGGACAGTACGCGGATGCGCATGGACCCCGCAACGCCGATGATCCTGCTGGGACACAGCATGGGCGGCCTGGTCGCCGCCAGCCTGGTGGCGCTCGGGCAATTTCGCGTCGAAGGCCTGGTGCTGTCCTCGCCCGCGTTCGAGCCCCGGCTGAGCCGCTTCCAGAAGCTGCTGCTGGACGTGGTGCCGAAGTTCGCGCCCAATCTCACGCTGGGCAACGGCCTCAATCCCGATTTCATTTCGCATGATCCAGACGTGGTGAAGGCCTACAAGAAAGATCCGCGCGTGCACGATCGCATCTCGGCGCGGCTGGCCCGTTTCATCGCCGATGGGGGTCCGAGCGTGATTGCCCGGGCCCGCGAATGGAAGGTGCCCACCTTGCTGATGTACGCCGGCACCGATCTGCTGGTCAATCCGGCCGGCAGCCGCGCGTTTGCCGCCGCCGCGCCCGTTGACACCGTGATGTCACACTGCTTTCCCGACCTGTTTCACGAGATCTTCAACGAGCTGGATTCGGAGCCGGTGTTCGACATGCTCAAGCAGTGGCTGGACGCGAGGTTCTGAGCCACAGCCAGACGAGCGCCGCCGCGGTCACGACCACCGGAACGAGCGAGCCGTAGTTCAGCAAGCTCCAGCCCTGCGTTGTGATCAGCACGCCCGAGCCGAGCGAAGTGAATGCAACCGTGACGAACACGAACAGGTTCAAGACACCTTGGGCGCGGTCCTTTTCCTCCGCTCCGTAGGACGACAATGACATCGTCGTGCTGCCGGTGAACAGAAAATTCCAGCCCACGCCCAATAGAAAAAGCGCCACCACGAACTGGTGCAGTTCCACGCCGGAAAGCGCGATGCCGATGCAGCCCAGATAGAGCGCCACGCCAATGCCCATGATCGGGATTGCGCCGAAACGCTGGATCAGAGTGCCGGTGAAAAAGCCGGGCGCGAACATGCCGATCACATGCCATTGCAGAACCAGAGCCGTATCGGAAAATGGCAAGGCGCACTGCTGCATGGCGATCGGCGTGGCGGCCATCAGCAGGTTCATCACGCCATAACTCAAGGCGCCCGTGAGCGCCGCCACAAAGAAGAGCGGCTGGCGGATGATGACCGACATCGGTCTGCCGGCGGCCACCGTGCCTCGGGGCGGCGCCGGCGCGAACTGGATGAACGAGAGCACGCCCAGGGCGATCAGCGCAACCACCGCCAGCGCGAGATAAACGCCCACGAAAGCAACCGGGAACACGTCCCGCGTTCGGGCCGCGAGGTTCGGGCCCAGCACAGCGCCGAGCAGCCCCCCCGCCATCACCAGCGACACCGCTTTTTCGCGCATCGGCGCGGGGCATAGTTCGGCTGCCGCAAAGCGATACAGGCCGGCATTGGCAAAGTAATAGCCGGCCACGAAAGTGGCCAGGCAAAGCAGCCAGAAGTTCCGGCTGAAGGCCGCGTACGCGCAGAGCAGGGCGGAGCCAAGCGCCACGGCCTGGCCGAGTTGAAAGGACAGCTTGCGTCCGAAGCGCCGCTGCGTTCGCGCCACCACGCCGGTCGACAACGCCCCACCCACCACATAGGCCATCACCGGCAAGGTCGCCATCCAGCCGAACGGCGCCAAGGACAGGCCGACCAAGCCATTGATCGCGATGAAGGTGACGTTGTTGGTGAGGAACAATCCCTGGCACAGCGCCAGCAACCAAAGATTTCGTTTGACGTTGGTAAGCGGTAGCGCGGGTGTCGCGGTCATTGGCACAGTGTAAGAGCCGCCAGCAAAGCCAGCGGCGCCGTCTCCGAACGCAGCACGCGACGGCCCAGGCCGACCGGCCGGAACCCCTGGGCCAGGGCGGCATCGTGCTCGCGGTCTGAAAGGCCCCCCTCCGGCCCCGATAGTGCCAGCACCGCTCCTGGCGGTGCCGCCGCCTCGCCCAGTGGCTGCGCCTGCGAAGCCAATGACAACAACAGGCGCACTGGACCGGCCGGCTCGCTGGCCAGCCATCGTTGCAGGTCGAGCACCGGATGAATCACGGGCACACGGTTGCGCCCGCATTGCTCGCAGGCGGCCAGCGCGATGCCTTGCCAGTGGCTGCGTTTTTTGTCCGCGCGCTCACCGGCGAGCTTGAGCACGCTGCGTTCAGCCACCAGAGGCTGGATGCCGGCGACTCCCAGTTCCGTGGCTTTTTCCACCAGCCAATCCATGCGTTCATTGGCGGGCATGCCGATCGCGAGCTGCACTTCGCGCGCGGCCTCGCGTTCTATCGCGTGATGCTGCGCTACCCCTACTCGCACTGCGCTGCGCCCAATGTGCTCGACGATCGCGTCGAATTCACCGCCAGTGCCGTCGAACAGCGTGATGGGCGCGCCAGGCTGCAGCCGCAGCACCTGGACGTGGCGGGCGGCGCCGGGCTGCAATTCGAGCGACTGGCCGCTCGTCAGCGGACCGGGGCAGTAGAACCGAGGCATTAGACGCGGCCGAAGGTGTACGCCATGGTCTCCTGCGTGCCTTCGACTTCATCCAGCAGGCGCAGCAGCGGACCGAGTTCCCGGTAGCGCGAGGCGGTGGCACGGATGTAGCCGATGAATCGCGGCACGTCGGCCAGGTACCTGGGCTTGCCGTCGCGCAGCGTCAACCGGGAAAAGATGCCAGCCACTTTCAGGTGTCGCTGCAGCCCCATCCACTCGACCCCGCGATAGAACTCGCCGAAATCGCGATCGACCGGGAGCCCCGCCTGCAACGCCCTCTGCCAGTAGCGCACGGTGATGTCCAGCACGAACTCCTCGTCCCAGCTGAGAAAGGCGTCCCGCATCAAGCTGGCGATGTCGTAGGTGATCGGGCCGTACACCGCGTCCTGGAAGTCGAGCACGCCCAAACGGGATTCGACATCGCCGCCCGCCGTAATACTTCCTGAAGAAATCATCAGATTGCGCGGCATGAAGTCCCGGTGGACATAGACCGAAGGGGCGGCCAGGTTGCGCTGGATGATCAGCTGGAACAGCCCGTCCAGGGTTTCACGAATGCGACCCTGGACCTTGATGCCACGGTGCCGCTGCAGGTACCAGTCAGGAAACAGGGCCAGCTCGCGGGCCAGCAAGGCATGATCGTAGGACGGCAGCACGCCGGGCTGCGAAGCCGCCTGCCAGGTGACCAGCGCATCGACGGCCGAGAGGTAGAGCGGCTGGTTCGAGCAAGCATCGTCAGCATCGATGACTTCCATCATCGTGCGCGTGCCAAGATCGTCGAGCAGCATGAAGCCGAGCGCGCGTTCCCACTCCAGCACGCGGGGCACGTTCAGCCCCGCCTGCGCCATGAGTCCGGCGACCTTGACGAATGGCTGGCAATCTTCCAGCCCGGGCGGGGCGTCCATGATGATCCGGGTGCCGCGGCCGCTGCCGATGCGCAGGTAGCGGCGGAAGCTGGCGTCGGCCGAGGCCAGGTGAACGGTCGCCGGCATCAGCTCATGCGCAACGGCGATGCTGTCGAGCCAACGTTCGAAAGCTTCGCGTCGTGCCGGATCGGCCCAAGTAACGAGTGCGGACTGGGCGGAGGGGGAGTTGAGTTGTTCGCTCATGGATAATCCATTCTACAAATCCACCTCCCTCCGGTCTGCCAGGGTGCCACCGCCGGAAGTTCAACTGTTCTGATGCACGACTTGAATCCCGAGGCGTTTTGCGCCCGCTTTGCCCTGACACCCGTGGCGCTTGTCGTTTGCAGCCTGATGCTTGCCGGGGCCGTGCAGGCGCAAGATGCGGCGCCGCTGCTCCTGAAGCCCAGCCCGATGCTGCGCGAGGACATTCCCGCGCCCGCACGCGACCAGTTGCCCACCTATCTTTCCGGCGATCGGGTCACCGGTCGCATCGACCTGCAGACTGTCATTGAAGGCGCTGGCGAATTGCGGCGCGGCAGTATGGTGATTCGCGCCGACCGGCTCGAGTATTACCAGCCCGACGACCTGGCCAAGGCGCGCGGCAACGTGCACATCAATCGCGCGGGCGACACCTTCGAAGGCCCCCTGCTGGAACTCAAGGTTGAGTCGTTCGAAGGTTTTTTCAATCAGCCGCGCTACCGGCTGCTACGCAATGGCGCGTATGGCGATGCCGATCGCGTCGATTTCCTGGACGACAAACGCGCGATCATTCGCAATGCCAGCTACACCACGTGCCAGCGCCGCCCGGGCCCGAGCTGGATGCCCGACTGGATCCTGCGCGCCGCGAGCATCCGGCTGGATAACGAGGAAGAGGTGGGCATAGCCACCGGGGCCGTGCTGAGTTTCTTCGGGGTGCCGATCCTGCCGGTACCGTCGATCGATTTTCCGTTGTCGGACAAGCGTAAATCGGGCGTGCTTCCGCCAACCATCGGTCTTGACAACATCAGCGGCGCCGAGTTGACCCTGCCCTATTACTGGAACATCGCGCCCAACCGGGATGCCACGTTGTACCCCACGCTGATGAGCAAGCGCGGCGTCGACCTGGGCGGCGAGTTTCGTTACCTGGAGAGTGGCTACGAAGGCCGGCTGCGCGCCAACTACATGCCCAGCGACCAGTTGCGCAATCGCGACCGTTGGGGCTATTCCGTCCAGCATGGGGGTTCGATCAGCGGCTTGCGCGCCGGTCCCGTGGGCCTGAACCTGAACCTCAACCGGGTCAGCGACGACAACTACTGGCGCGATTTTTCGCGCACCACGGCGTCGCTGACGCAGCGCCTGCTGGCCAACGACGGCCGGCTGTCATGGGCCCGTGGCGATTTTTCGGTGAATGCGCGGGCGCTGAAGTGGCAGACCTTGCAGGACGTGAACGCGCCGATCGTGCCCCCTTACGACCGCCTGCCACAATTGGTGGCGCGCTACGCCCGCTCCAACCTGATGGGAGGCGTTGAAGCGTTGGTGGAGGCCGACTACACCCGGTTCGAAGCGGACCGGACTCTCACCGGGCAACCCAACGCCCAGCGCAGCTTCACGCTGGCGCAGATCAGCCGTCCGTGGCAGGCGCCCGGCTGGTTCTTCACGCCCAAGCTGCAGCTGCACGCGACGCAGTATCAGTTTGACGCGCCGCTGGCCAACGGCGCGCAGTCCGCGACTCGAACACTGCCCACACTCAGCCTGGACAGCGGCCTGATTTTTGAGCGCGACGCCCGTTACTTTGGCCGCAAGTTCCGCCAGACGCTGGAGCCGCGTGCCTTTTACGTCTATACGCCGTTTCGCGATCAGAGCCTGCTGCCCAATTACGATTCGGCGCCGACCGATTTCAACTTCGCATCGATCTATACCGAGAACGCGTTCGGCGGCAACGACCGGATCTCCGACAACAACCTGCTCACCCTGGGTGCCAGCACCCGCCTGCTGGACCCGGACACCGGCGCGGAAGCGGCGCGCTTCGGGGTTGCGCAGCGCCTGCGGTTCAAGGACCAGCGCGTGACCTTGCCGGGTGGGGCGCCCGTGAGTGAGCGCTTGTCCGATCTGTTGCTCGGCGCGTCAGTCAACTGGACCCCGGAGTGGAGCGTCGACTCCACCGTGCAGTACAACCCGAAGACGCGCCGGTCGATCCGCTCCACGATCGGCGGACGGTACAGTCCCGGCAACTACCGCGTGGTCAGCGCCGCTTACCGCCTGCAGCGAGGGTCGAGCGAACAGCTCGACGTCGGCTGGCAATGGCCGCTGAACGACTTGTGGGGCGACAAGGGGCAGGATCTCGGGCCGGGGCGCGGCCAGGGCGAAGGTCGCTGGTACAGCGTCGGCCGCCTGAATGTGAGCCTGAAGGACCGGCGCCTGGTGGACACGATCGTCGGGCTGGAGTACGACGCCGGTTGCTGGCTCGGCCGTATCGTGGTCGAGCGGCTGCAAAGCAGCACATCCAGCTCGAACAAGCGCATCCTGTTCCAGCTTGAATTCGTCGGCTTCACGCGGGTCGGGTCCAACGCCCTGCAGGCTCTCAGGGACAATGTCCCCCGTTACCAGTTCCTGCGCGAGCAGGTCACCCTGCCCAGCCGCTTCAGCAATTACGAGTAACGAGAAGTCGATCCCATGAACCCACGCGCTTATGTATTGTGGCTGGCCTGTGCGGCGCAGCTGCTGGTTTTGCACCTTCCCGCCGCGGCGCAGGGGTTGCGCGCCGGGCCGCAGCCGGGACCCCGGCCCGCAACGCGCGCCCCGGACAACACTCCGCGCTCGGCGGACTACATCGTGGCAGTGGTCAACTCCGAGCCGATCACCAACAACGAAGTGCGGGCTCGCATGGCCCGCTTCGAGCAGCAGCTCGCGCAGCAGGGCCAGGGCGTGCCGCCGCGCCCCGAATTCGCGCGCCAGGTGCTGGAACGGCTGATCAGCGAAAAGGCGCAGCTGCAGACGGCGCGCGAAATCGGGATCAAGGTGGACGAGGCCACCGTCGATGTGGCCGAGCAGAATCTGGCACGGCAAAACCAGATCACGGTGCCCGAGTTCCGGCGGCGGTTGGCCGCCGACGGCCTGGCGCCCGACCGGTTCCGTGAGGAGCTGCGCAACCAGCTTCTGCTCACGCGCCTGCGTGAGCGCGAGCTGGAATCGCGGGTGAAGGTCAGCGACGCCGATGTGGATCAGTTCCTGCGCGAGCAGGAAAGCGGCAACGCGGCAGGGGCGGAAGAGATCAACCTTGCCCATATCCTCGTGGCCGTCCCGGAGAACGCCAATGACGCGCAGATCGCGAACTTGCGCGCCAAGGCGCAACGCGCGCGTGATCGGGCTCGTGCGGGCGAGGATTTCGGGGCGTTGGTGCGTGAGTTGTCCGACTCCCCCGGCGCGGCAACCACTGGCGGGCTGGTCGGGTTGCGCAGCGCGGACCGCTATCCGCCGCTTTTCGTGCAGGCGATCCAGAATCTGCCCGAGGGCGGCATCAGCGATGTGATCCGCTCCGGCGCGGGCTTTCACGTGATCAAATTGGTCGAACGGCAGAAGGGCGGAGTGCCGGGCCTGAACGTGGTTCAAAGCCAGGTCCGGCATATTCTGCTGCGCCCCGGAGCGCAGCTGAGCGAAGGCGTGGCCCTCCAGCGGCTCGCCGATTACAAGAAGCGGGTGCAGGCGGGACAATCCGACTTTGCCCAGCTGGCGCGGGAGTTTTCACAGGACGCCAGCGCCCGCAACGGCGGCGACCTCGGCTGGACCAACCCCGGTTCCTTCGTGCCCGAGTTCGAGGAGGTGGTGAACAGCTTGTCGCCGGGCCAGATCGCCGATCCGATCGTTTCGCGCTTTGGCGTGCACCTGATCCAGTTGATGGAACGCCGCCAGGCGCAATTGACGCAGCGCGAGCGGCGCGACATGGTGCGAAACGCGGTGCGCGAGAAAAAACTCGACGAAGCCTATGTGCAGTGGGCGCAGGATGTGCGCGGGCGCGCCTATGTGGAGCTGCGGGAACCACCCCAGTAATCCTGCCACTGCGGGCTGGCCAACGCCGATGAAGCACATCCCGCGCAAGCGATTTGGCCAACACTTCCTCGCGGACCAGGCGATCGTCGACGCGATCGTGCGCGCCATCGATCCGTGGGCCGGGCAAGCGATGGTGGAGATCGGTCCCGGGCTGGCTGCGCTGACCCAACCGCTGGTCGAGCGGCTCGGCAGATTGGCCGTCATCGAGCTCGATCGCGACCTGGCGACGCGGCTGCGCGAACATGCGCAACTGACGGTG
>JBKJHN010000105.1:0-14540 GCA_046599015.1 Ramlibacter sp. | reverse complement strand
ACTACAAGGGCTTCCCCACCTTTGTCAAACAGAATCCCACCGTGGTTGAATCGCGCCAGCGATTGACCACGGAATCTGTCTTCTCTTTCATCCCATCACAGTGCTGCTATCGGTCGTTGCCTGTTCGGTCAAAGGCATGTGGACGGCGAAACTACAAACGGTCATTGTTGCAAGTTCAATTCTTGCGGACCCTGATGAAAGACGCGCGCCGGGGGCTCCATTCGTTAGTCGAGGCTCAGGGCATTGCTGTCCTGTTGACCTCCTTGAGCTAAACGAGCATTCCCCAGCGCAGGTCCCAACCTTTTACCCATCAACGACTTCCCATCACACGGTGACGTCTACAAATTCTTGCGTTGCTGATTTCAACTTCATGCTGGCAGCTTGAACGCGTCCCCACGCTGCAGCATGGCCCAGCACATCCTGGCGTTCTTGGCCGCAACCGCAACCACCGCCTTCCAGTACCCCCGGCGCTCTTGGATCTGGATCGCCCAGCGGCTCACCGGATCGGTCTTGTTTTTGGCAGCATTGAGCACCGCCTTGGCGCCCATGATCAGCAAGGTGCGCAGGTACGGGTCGCCCGCCTTGGTGATGCGTCCCAGGCGCTGCTTGCCACCCGAGCTGTACTGTCCTGGCACCAAACCCAGCCAGGCACAGAATTGGCGACCACAGGCAAAGTCATGGCCTTTGCCCACCGTGGCCACGATGGCGCTGGCCGTGGTGGGACCAATACCGCTCAGGCGCATGAGCTGCATGGATTGCCCATCCTCTTTGGCGGCCTGGGCGATGTACTTGTCGTACTGGTTGATGCATTCGTCCATGTGGGTGAGCTCGCTCAAGGCATCGCCCACCACGGTGTTGCACCAGCCCGGCAGGTCTTCCAGGTGTTTGTGGGCTTCGCGGCGCACGGTGGCCGCTTTGAGCGGCAGCACGATACCCAGCTCCGAGAGCAGGCCACGAATGCGGTTGATGAGCGCAGTGCGCTGCTCCACGTAGCCCTGGCGGGCACGATGCACAAACAGGCGTGACTGCTGCTCGATGTCCTTGACCGGAACGAAGCGCATGTTGGGCCGGGTGACAGCCTCGCAGATCGCTGCGGCGTCGGCGGCGTCGTTCTTGCCACGTTTGCCGCTCATGCGATAAGGCGTGACGAACTTCGGCGCCATGAGGCGCACAGTGTGGCCGAACTTGGCAAACTCGCGCGCCCAGTGGTGGGCGCCGGAGCACGCCTCCATGCCGAT
Source organism: Ramlibacter sp. (assembly GCA_046599015.1). Lineage (GTDB taxonomy): Bacteria > Pseudomonadota > Gammaproteobacteria > Burkholderiales > Burkholderiaceae_C > Ramlibacter. The sequence continues at coordinate 13,302 of JBKJHN010000105.1, read as the reverse complement.
CAGGCAGCGCGGCAAGTTGGCGATGAGTTCGAGCAGTTTGGCGCGCGGCACTTCAGGGCGCACCAGTGCAGGCTTGCCTGTCTCGTCCACACCATGCACAGCAAAGACGTTCCTTGCCAGATCGATTCCTACGGTTACGATAGTCATGATTTCCCCTCTCAGAGCAAGTTGATGAAAAGTTCAACCTCTCCATCGTGGCACTTAGTTGCCGTAAACCGCAACCTTGACGGGTCGCGGCTTGCTCGGGACGGGGAAGTCCCTTTCATTCGTTAGGGCGCACGAGAGTCCCTGGTGAACCTCAACCAAGTCACACTACCTACGGATGACGTTCTCGCGTCCGTGCATTTCTACGGCTTCAGGTCATTCCTGCCCAGGCTGCTCATGCCAATACGATGTTCTAGTCTCAGGCTCGGGCATACAGTCGTCCGCTGGCTTCGCGCACGGACGCCTAACCCGTCGCTCAAGCGGAGTGCCAACGGCAGGCCACCAGGCCCGGGCTGGCGGTACGCGGTACATTTTCGCGAGCCCGGGCCTGGCGTCGTGCCGTCGTCGCCCGCTGAGCTCGAACACTAGACCCCACGAGACTTCCTTGTCTTACGCCACCGAGAACTCCATGAAGCGCATCATCAAGACAGCAACGTCGGCAGCCATGTACAACCCGGTCTCGCAGGCGACGGTCGCTGCAAACGGGATGCTCTATACCGCGGGCATGATTGGAAGGTCGCCTGAGAGCGGAGAAATGCTTCCGTCCTTTGCCGAGCAATCGCACCAGGCACTGCGAAACCTCGGGGCGCTGGTGCGCGAGGCGGGAGGCGGCTATCAAGACGTCATGTTTGTGCAACTCTATTTGCTTGACATGGGCGCGATTGAGCAATTCAACGAAATCTTCAAAGAGTACTTTCCGGTTGAGCCGCCAGCCCGTGCCGTATGCCAGCCGCTCAAGCTTTACCCGGGCGCGCTCATGATGTTCACTGCGGTCGCGTGTGTGGCCTAACCCAGCAGACCATGCCTGCTGGAGGACGCCGCTCATGTCGAAAGTTAGGCGCTCAACTCAAGGAAGCCCCATGCGATCAATTAGCACCGGTTTGCTATATTTCTCAGCACTCGGGGTAGCCGGCTATGCGGTATTCGCTTATGGCTTTCTGCGCTTGGGGTCGCTGGTGCATCCTGACATGAAGGCAAATTTTCTGGAGCACTCCAGCGGCATATATGCCCATGTCTTCGCTTCGATTGTTGCCTTGGCACTTGGCCCGTTTCAATTCTCTGCGCATCTCAGGCAGCAGTACACAAATGCCCATCGTTGGCTCGGTCGCGCATATTTGGCGGTAGGTGTTCTTGTCGGCGGTTTATCCGGGCTTTACATGTCCCAGTTTGCATACGGCGGTCTCATGGCCAAACTCGGATTTGGAACGCTTGCGGTGCTTTGGCTATATACAGGCTTACGTGCCTATCTCGCTATTCGCCAACGTGCTATCGCCGAGCATCGGAAGTGGATGGTTCGTAACTTTTCTCTCACGTTTGCTGCAGTGATGTTGCGGCTCTACCTCCGGCCTCCATGGCCGCAAGTGTCGATTTTTCACTGGCGTACCCCATCATTGCCTGGCTATGTTGGGTGCCCAATTTGGCGTTCGCAGAGTGGCGATACAACATCACGCATAACAACGCGTTCAACACGGACGCGCAAAAGCCGCGCGCCGGTTAACGCGAACGTTAGCCCGCAGTGAATGCCGCCGCGCGTGTCGGGAATGCTCGAAGCAGCTTCTTGTCCACAGTCACCAGCTTTGTGTCAAGCCTGATTGCCAGTGCGACGAATTCACAATTGTATGCCGAGCAATCGCTGTCACTCACCAGCTCAAGGACCGTCTGCGAGTCGACCTCGAACTCGGAATCCGCAAGCAGACCTTCCGCCTCATTTTGAAGGTTGCACGCTTGGTCCAAGGTAAGTGTCTTACGTCTCATGTAGCCGGCCAGAATGTTGCGGAATTCGCTGCGCCAGAGGACAGGGGCGGCCCAATCCGGGTCTCGTTCAAGCAGTGCCTCGGCGCGTGCCGTATGCTCGCCGGGCAGATACAAATAAGCCAACACGTTCGAATCCACCACGATCATGAGCGGCCTTCGCGCTTCATCGGGTCAATGTCGCGCACCCGGAACTTTCCCTTCGGCAAGGTGCTTCGAAGGTCGCGCGCGCGCGCCAGGCGTTCGGCAGTCGTCAACCTTGTTGGCAGCAGTACCGCTTCTAGGCACACAATTGCTTCGCTGTTCATGCTGCGCCGGTGCGCCTCGGCAGAAAACTTCAGGCGGTCATAAACGGCGTCCGGAATATTCTTTAGAGTCAATGTCGTGGGCATGTCGCGCTCCATCCATAGTGGAACCATTATGGTTCCAAACCCTCCGCTTGTTAAATTGAACGGCGCAAGCTCTCGACACGGACACGCAACATCAGGAAGCCGCTCTCCGACGTCAGGCCGCATGGGCAAATCCCCACATCACTCGAACCCTTAGGCTACATGCTCACAGTAGTCGCTCTGCTGCTCCTGCCGTTCGTGTTCTGCATGTCGGTCTATCGTGCGTGCCAGTTGCCGCAATCACTCGTCGCAAGGACAAAACGGCTGAACCTCGCGTATTCCTTGGTAGCTCCCTTCGCACTCGCGGCCACATACCTCGCGCTGGTCGTCTACACAGTGTTCGTTCTCTACACTGCCGCAAGCATGGTGTTGAATCCTCCGACGACAATTCAAGAGTTGTTCTCCGTTGCAGTTGTCAGCGTCGGCTATCCGTTGGTGTATTTGGTCTTCGAGTGGGTACTGTTCTACAGCGTCAAGCCTGGCACGGGACAGTAAGTCCAAACACAGGCATCGCAGCCTGATCCATGGCGGGCCTTGACACACCACGGGCGCGCGCATACCGTCCATGGGCAACCACAATCCGCCTGCACTCAAATCAAGGATGATCATGGCAAAGCTCTTCGCAATCTACCAGCAACCCAAGGATTCGGCTGCCTTCGACAGCTACTACTTCGAAAAGCACGTGCCGCTCGCCAAGACCATACCGGGCCTTCGCAGCTACGAAGTCACGCGAGGAGATGTCATGGGGATGGCAGGCAAACACAGCGTTTACCTTGTGGCCACTCTGGAATTCGACTCGATGGAGTCCATTGGAGCCGCCATGGCCTCTCCTCAAGGCCAAGCCACCGCCGCCGACCTGGCCAACTTCGCCTCGGCGGGCGTGGATGTGATGATAGGCAACACCGTGATGATGTAGGCCCGGACCCCAATTCTCGCTCCAAAGGCAGAGTGCGGTCTCAGTGGCCGTGCGTCCGGCAACGCCAAAAGGTCAACTCATGCATAGGCTGCTTGGTGCGATTTCATCAAACAGACTGGCGCGGCGGACCGGGCTGGCCTACAGTGGGCCTTTCACTACCGTGAGGAACTGCCAAATGCCGATTCGTACCGCATCATTCACCAAGAGGATCTCAGCCAACGGCCAAGCGCTGCATCGCGCGACGATGAGCCGGATGGAGTCTGGCGGGGCGGACCAGGAAACGTCCGAAGCCGAGGCTGCTCTGATCGAGGAGCGGCGGCTGCTCCGGGAGGAGCGGGACAAGCGCAAGGCGCAATCGCTGCAGCCCAGGCCGAGCGCCGTCGACCGGATGGTGCGAACGCACCACCCCCAGGCGAAAGCGAAGGTCAGGGCTGAAACGCACGACGCCACCAAAACCAAGAAGCCCAAACCGCGCATAACGCGCGCCGAGAAGCATGCGGAGAAGGCGGCGGCGCTGGAGGCCGCGCGCAGGTCGCCGAAGAAGCCGGCAAAGTGAGTCTCCGGGGCCCCTCAAGACCTGGGGCAGCACGAGTCCCACGATGGGTATCTTGAATACGGTTCACCTGAATGGCGGCCTGACTGAACTGGAGGCCAGAACATGAATGCGTCCACTACATTCATTGCAGCTGACGGCGATGGTTATGAGCTGAACATGGGGCGCTGGAGCCGCCGCCTGGCCAAGCCTTTTCTTGAGTTCGTTGGCATCCGGGATGGCCTCGAGCGCGTGCTGGATGTTGGCTGCGGCACCGGCGCGCTTGCCAACGCGGTTCTCGCGCGATCGCGTTCAGCCGAAGTCCATGCGGTCGATCTGGCCCAAGTGTATGTCGAGTATGCGCGCCAGCACAACCCGGATCCGAGACTTGTCTTCGCTGTGGGCGATGCGTGCTCCCTCAGCTACCCCAGCGGCCACTTCGACCTCGTTCTATCCCTGCTGGTCCTGCACTTCGTACCCAGATCGGCTGACGCTATTGCCGAGATGCAAAGGGTTGCCAAGCCAGGGGCTGTCGTCGGCGCTGCAGTATGGGATACCCGCGGCGGCTTCGTCGCGAACCGACTGTTCTTCGATACCGCCGCCGCCCTTGACCCGCGGGCCTCGCAGCGCCGGGCCAGGAATTACACGAGGCCTCTCACGAAGCCAGGTGAGCTGGCAGCGGCCTGGCGCGACGGCGGCTTCCTCGACGTAGTTGAGACCCAGTTGGGTATGCGGATGGAGTTCGAAAATTTCGAGGACTACTGGCGTCCTTACCAGGGCAGAGACGGCCCGGGGGCTGAGTACGTGGGGTTGCTCGATTCCGATGAACGAACCCGACTCCAAAGCGCCGTCCGGGATGCCTACCTTGATGGCGAGCCAGACGGACCGCGTTCATATGCGGCTCTGGCGTGGGCGGTCAAAGGCACGGCGGCGGCTTGACATCCGTGTCTCATGGGATGCACCATTTCCAAGCCAGGAGCTAACGCTATGCTTTGGAAATCCGAATGACGCCGCGTTCCCTGTCATCGCAATTGGCCGGCTTGGCGGGGTGGCTGTTGCTGGCTTTCGCCGCCGCCGCAGTGGGGGCCGTTGCCTCCGTTGATGCGGGGGCGTTCTATGCCCAGTTGAGCAAGCCGTCCTGGGCCCCGCCCGCTGACGTGTTTGGTCCCGTGTGGTCCGCGCTTTATGCGCTCATGGGGATTGCCGCATGGCTTGTATGGCGATCGCCCGGTGGTTTGAAAGGGGCGGCACTGGCTTTGTTCGGTGCGCAGCTTGCGGCCAACGCGCTGTGGTCGTGGTTGTTCTTCGCATGGCATCAGGGCGCGTTCGCCGCAGTCGAAGTGCTGATCCTGCTTGCGCTCATCGTCGCCACGGTAGTAGCCTTCTGGCGTGCCAGTCGACCGGCTGCGCTGTTGCTGGTGCCTTACCTCTTGTGGGTCAGCTTTGCTTCGGTGCTGACGTGGGCGGTCTGGCGGAGCAACCCTGGTCTTTTGTAGCGCGCGCTCTGTGGCACATCACATCCAGCATGCCGTCACTCGATCACAAGATTCCACCACCCGTCGTCGGCGCAGCCGTCGCTGCCGGGATGTGGGGACTCTCGGCACTGGGTCCCGAGGTACCGCTCGCGTCGATACTGAAGTACGTGTTGCTTGTCGTCCTTGTCGTGGTGGGCATTGCGTTCGATCTGCTGGGCCTCCTGGCGTTTCGCAGCGCCCGGACAACGGTCAATCCACTCAAGCCGGAACGTGCCTCGTCCATGGTGACTGGCGGGGTGTACCGCGTGACGCGAAATCCGATGTACCTCGGCATGGCCGTGCTTCTGGTGGCTTGGGCGGTGTACCTTTCGAGGGGATTGCCATTCGTGGGTCCCGTCGTCTTTGTCCTGTACATCACGCGGTTTCAGATCGAGCCGGAGGAGCGAGCGCTTAGAAGTCTTTTCGGCGAGGAGTACTCAAGCTATGCATCTCGCGTACGGCGGTGGCTTTGATGGCTGATCCCTCCATCGGGCAGTTCCGGTGGCGGGCACAAAACAAGATGTCCAGGCTCATGAATGGATTCGTGGCGATGACGATCCTTGGGTGGCCGGGGGCCGCCATGACAGCGACGCTGTGCTCGGATCAAGAGGCAGTGATCTTCTCCTGCCCCCCTGAAGAAGTCGAAGAAGATCGTGTCCCTCTGCGCCTCGCCAGACCTGGCCAAAGACCGCGGATGGCTGACGTACCGATTCGGGACAATGGCAAGTGTGGAGCTCGAATATCCCGAGCGGGGTTCCAGAGGATCGGCGGCCCGGTTTCGCCACGCCCACTATTTCCGGTACCAGACCGACCACACGGAAGTGAGTTTTCAGGCTGGAGGGTACTCGTACACCGTCTTCAGCTCCTTCGACGCAGCCGAAAAGCCGCCCAGGTCGCAAGGCGTGCGCGTGTGGCGCGGAAGCGCCTCCAGCGAATTCGCATGCGCCGGCCCGGCTACCGCGAACTTCGCGCCCCTGGAAGGGGCGGTTCCTTGCGACAAGGAAAGCGCCCTGGCGACATGCAAAAAGCTCTAAGATGCCATGAAGAGAAAACGCGATCGGATAGGAATGCGGCACAACCAACGTCAGCCCTCATGAGGAGACCAGCGTTCCGGATTGCAGCTTTCATGTGCGCGGTCGGCGCGGGCGAAGCATTCAGCTGTCCCAGCGGCACCCAGCTTCCCGCGTGGGCAGCACACAAGTGGGAAGTGTTGGCCAGTGCTCGTGGTCTGGAGATCTCGTGCCGCTTGAATCCTTTCGTTCTGCACGCCGACTTCGACGGCGACCAAAGGCAGGACATCGCTGTGCTGGTCAAACGGTCCTCGGATGGAAAGCAGGGGATAGCATTGCTCATTCGCGGCGCACGCCGTGCCATCGCGCTTGGCGCAGGCAAGAGTTTTGGCAACGGAGGTGACGACTTCGCCTGGCTGGATTCGTGGCAAGTGGAAGAGCGAGGCTCGCTTGGGCGCAATGGAACCGTCCGGCTGCGGGCGGACGGCTTGTTGGTGGCAAAGGATGGTTCCGCCAGCGCGCTGATCCACATGAAAAATGGAGTGCCAAAATGGCAGCAACAGGGGGACTGACAGCATTGCCACGGGAGGTCTGCGAGCGGAGCGCCCTCCGTACGCAGTTGTTGAGCTTGGGATAGCGAGGCCACACCATGCCGCCGATCAAGTACTACTGGGAAGACTTTCCGCGCGGCTGGCAATACGAGTCGCCGCCCCGGATACTCACAGCGCAACAGATCATTGCGTTCGCCAGCGAATACGATCCGCAGTCGTACCACACCGACGAAGAGGCGGCCAAATCCTCGCCCTTTGGCAGCCTGATCGCTAGCGGCTGGCAGACTTGCGGCGTGGCGATGCGGCTGATGTGCGACGGCTACCTGCTGGAAACATCGTGCATCGGCTCGCCAGGGCTCGATGAACTGCGCTGGTTCAAACCGGTAAGGCCGGGTGATGCGTTGCGGCTGCATTCCACAGTGCTTGACCAGGCCCCGTCGCAAAAGGATCCGGCCCGCGGTACCGTGCAATTCCGTTGGGACGTGCTCAATCAGAAGAATGAAGTCGTGTGCTCGATGACCGGGCGGCAGCACTTTCGGCGCCGGGCACCGGCAATGTCCTAGCCGCACCTGATGCGGGTGCTTTTGGACATTCGCGAGTATCGACGAGTGCAGTTCAGCGCGGCTTGTCAGCGTAGAGGGCCTCTGAGCCGAACGCAATGATGAGTCTTTCAGAGTTACTCGGAATTGAATTTCCGATCATTCAGGCGCCCATGGCGGGTGTGCAAGCCAGCGCGCTGGCCATAGCTGTTTCGAACGCGGGCGCACTCGGCTCCTTGCCCTGCGCCATGCTCAACACCGAAGCGATACGCAAGGAACTTGCCGCCATTCGCTCGGCGACTTCGAAGCCCTTCAACGTCAACTTCTTCTGCCACACCCAGCCAGTGCCGAGCGTCGAGCGTGAGACGGCCTGGCGCGGTGCGCTCGCCCCGTATTTTGCGGAGCTTGGGATCGATCCAGCCAACATCGCTGCCGGGCCAGCGCGACTTCCATTCACCGCCGAAGCTGCCGAAGTACTGGAGGAATTCACTCCGCCAGTGGTCAGCTTTCATTTTGGGCTGCCCTCGCCGGACCTGTTGGCGCGAGTACGCTCCTGGGGTGCGAAGGTGATGTCTTCGGCGACGACGGTCGAGGAGGCCCGTTGGCTCGAAGCCCACGGTGTCGATGTGATCATCGCTCAGGGGCTGGAAGCCGGCGGCCATCGCGGCATCTTCCTCTCGGAAGACTTGACGACCCAACTGGGCACCCTTGCGCTGGTCCCGCAGATCGTCGCGGCGGTGAAGGTGCCTGTCGTGGCGGCCGGTGGCATCGCCGATGCGCAGGCGGTAGCCGCGGCCATGAAGCTCGGGGCCGCCGGCGTGCAGGTTGGCACCTCCTACTTGTTGTGCAACGAGGCCACCACCAGTGCGGTGCATCGGGCCGCAATCAAGGGCGACTCGTCGCGGAACACCGCATTGACCAACCTCTTCACCGGCCGCCCGGCACGTGCGATAGTGAATCGCCTGATGCGCGAGTTGGGACCGATATGCGCAGTCGCGCCGCAGTTTCCATTGGCGGTGGCGGCCATTGCACCGCTTCGTGCGAAGGCGGAGAGTTTGGGTTCGGGTGATTTCTCGCCGCTGTGGTCGGGTCAGAACGCGAGCGGTTGCCGCGAAATTCCAGCGGCGCTCCTGACTCGTGAACTGGCCAGGGGACTACCGCGCGGCCGGCGTCCGCGCATCACTTGAAAGGCAGCCATGCATATCGATGGCGAATGCCACTGCGGACTGATTTCGTTCAGTGCCGAGGTTGACCCGGCGCGAGTCATGGTATGCCACTGCGCCGATTGCCAGGCCCTTTCCGGCGCGCCGTTTCGGGCCGTGGTTGCCGCACCCATCGAGACACTCGTTCTGCGCGGCAAGCCCAAGAGCTACGTCAAGGTAGCCGCGAGCGGGAACCGGCGCGCGCAGGTGTTCTGCCCCGAGTGCGGCACGCCGCTGTTCGCCACGGCGCCGGAAAACGCCACCTCGGTCATGATCAGGCTTGGATGCGTCCAGCAGCGCGCCCAACTGGTACCGGCTGCCCAGGTCTGGCAGCGCTCGTCGATGCCATGGTTGGCCAAGTTGCACGACATGCCCGGCTCGCCTGAACAACAGGCGTTCCTGCCGGTGGCTCCGCCGTCCACGTAAGTTGAAGCCGGTTGGCTTTTGTCCAGATCTCTTGGCCTTGCGGCCGAAGTTCGACAGCCACGTTCTCCATAATCCGTTCCATGGAAACCAAATGGCTCGAGGACTTCGTCAGCCTGGCCGAAACCCGCAGTTTCAGCCGCTCGGCCCAATTGCGCCATGTCACGCAGCCGGCGTTCTCGCGCCGGATCCAGGCGCTCGAAGCCTGGGCCGGCACCGACCTGGTGGACCGCAGCTCCTATCCGACGCGCCTCACGCCCGCGGGGCAGACGCTCCACGGGCAGGCACTGGAAATGCTGCAGGCGCTGCAGAGCACGCGGGCCATGCTGCGCGGGCACTCGGCGGCAGGGCACGACGTGATCGAGTTTGCCGTACCCCACACACTGGCGTTCACCTTTTTCCCCGCATGGGTGTCGGCGCTGCGTGAGAAGTTTGGCCCCATCAAGAGCCGCCTGATCGCACTGAACGTCCATGACGCGGTGATGCGGCTGGTGGAGGGCGGCTGCGACATCTTCATCGGCTACCACCATGCTTCGCAGCCGTTCCAGCTGGATGCCGATCGATACGAGATGGTGACCCTGGGTGAGGAGGTGTTGGCGCCGTACTGCAAGGCGGATGGCGAAGGTGAGCCGTTGTTCAAGTTGCCCGGCCGGGTCGGCGAGCCTCTGCCTTATCTCGGCTACGCCCCGGGCGCCTATCTGGGGCGAGTGACCGATCTGATACTTCAGCAGTCCAGCACGGCCATTCACCTGGATCGGGTCTATGAAACCGACATGGCCGAGGGCCTGAAGGTCATGGCCGTCGAGGGTCACGGCGTAGCGTTTCTCCCTTATAGCGCGGTGAAAAAGGAGTTGCGCTCGCGCCGGTTGGTGGCCGCCACCCCGCCCGATATGAAGGCGCTGGCGATGACCATGGACGTGCGGGCCTATCGGGAGAAACCCGTAGCCAAGGAGGCGCCCAAAGGTGCGGCGCAGGCGCTTTGGACTTACCTGGCAGCCAACAGTGGTGGTAAATGATTGCGCGCAGCGCAGGGTATTCCCGCAAGGCACAATCTTTAGAATTCCGTTTCTTAGTTACCGCAACGCCTCACACAGGAGATTTTGTATGAAGAAGCATTTGTTGGCATTGGCCATAGCGGCCCTCGCCGCGGGCGGTGCGCTCGCCCAGGCGAACGACACCATTGCCAAGGTCAAGGCATCGGGCGTCATCACGATGGGGGTGCGCGACTCCTCCGGGGCGCTCTCGTACACGCTGGGTGACGGCAAGTACGGCGGCTATCACATTGAAATCTGCCAGCGCATCATCGCCAACCTGGAGAAGGCCGCCGGCAAGAAGCTCGAGGTCAAGAACCTGCCTGTCACCTCGCAAAACCGGATTCCGCTGGTGCAGAACGGCACCGTCGATATCGAGTGCGGGTCCACCACCAACAACGCCACTCGCCAGAAGGACGTGTCGTTCGTCGCCACCACCTTCGTCGAGGAGGTGCGCATCGCCGTGAAGGGCAGCTCGGGAATCACGTCGATCGACCAGTTGAAGGGCAAGAACGTGGCGACCACCACCGGCACCACGTCGGTGCAGCTGCTGCGCAAGCACGAGCGTGCCAATGGCGTCAATTTCAACGAGGTGTTCGGCAAGGATCACGCCGACAGCTTCCTGCTGCTCGAATCCGGTCGCGCCGACGCTTTTGTCATGGACGGACAGATTCTGGCCGGCAACATCGCCACTTCCAAGAGCCCGGCCGACTACAAGATCGTGGGCGAGGTGTTGAGCGTCGAGCCGATCGCCATCATGGTGCGCAAGGACGACGTGGCGTTCAAGAAGCTCGCCGACGACACCGTCAAGGACCTGATGAAGACCGGCGAAATTCAGAAGATCTACGACAAGTGGTTCGTCCAGCCGATCCCGCCGAAGAACACCAAGGTGGGGCTCCCCGCCAGCGAGGCCACCAAGGCGGCCTGGGCCAGCCCCAATGACAAGCCGGTCGAAGAATACCTGAAGAAGTAATCCTTCAGGTATTCAGGCAAAGCCCGCTCGCATCTTGCGCAGCGGGCTTTTTGTTTGCCTGGAACGGCGGCATGCGCATAAAAGCTTGAAAAACCCGCTGCGTTCCAGCAACATGGCGAGCAGCCGCATTGTTGTGCTTGCATGCGGCATGGCCCACAAGAGCAGCAAGAGAGTCGAGGAACCTCAATGTCGAACTGGCAATGGCAAATCTTTCTGCAGGACCCCGGCGGAAAGCACCCCACCTATTGGGAGTGGCTGCTTTCCGCATGGGGCTGGACCATTTCCGTTTCGTTGCTCTCGCTGCTGGTGGCCCTCTCGGTGGGCTCCGTCATCGGCATCATGCGCACATTGCCGGACAGCCCCTGGCTGGGCCGCTTCGGCAACGCGTGGGTCGAGTTGTTCCGCAACATTCCCCTGCTGGTGCAGATCTTCCTTTGGTACCACGTGATCCCGGCGCTGATCCTGCCGATGCGGCAGTTGCCTGATTTCATCCTGGTGGTGTTCGCTCTGGGCTTTTTCACTTCAGCCCGGATTGCCGAACAGGTGAGAGCCGGCGTGCAGGCCCTGCCCAAAGGCCAGCGCTATGCCGGAATGGCCATGGGTTTCACTACCGCGCAATACTACCGGTATGTGATCCTGCCCATGGCCTACCGCATCATCATCCCGCCGCTGACCAGCGAATCGATGAACATCTTCAAGAATTCGTCGGTCGCGTTCGCGGTGTCGGTTTCAGAGCTGACGATGTTCGCCTTGCAGGCGCAAGAAGAGACGTCGCGTGGCATTGAGATCTACTTGGCGGTCACGGCGCTGTATGTCGTCTCCGCCTTCGCCATCAACCGCATCATGGCCGTGATAGAAAAGAAGAGCCGCGTGCCCGGCTTCATCGTCTCCGCCGACGCACCCGCAGCGGGACACTGACCATGAACATCGACTTCTCCTTCTACAACTGGGAACTGATTCGCGCGTTCCTGCTGAAGGGCCTGTATTTCAGCGTGCTCCTGACGATCGTTGCCACTTTGGGCGGGGTGATCTTTGGCACCGTGCTGGCGTTGATGCGCCTCTCGGGCCGAAAATACCTGGTGGTGCCCGCCACCCTGTACGTCAACGGCATGCGCAGCGTTCCACTGGTCATGGTGATCCTGTGGTTCTATCTCCTCGTGCCCGCCGCCTTCTACTCCATGTTCCCGTACCGGCTGGGCGAGAACTACCGTTCGGAGATTTCAGCCGTCATCACGTTCGTTGCATTCGAGGCCGCGTACTTCAGCGAGATCATGCGCGCGGGCATCCAGTCGATCCCGCGCGGTCAGGTCTACGCAGGGCAGGCCATGGGCATGACATACGGGCAGCAAATGAAGCTGATCATCCTGCCCCAGGCTTTCCGCAACATGCTGCCGGTGCTGCTCACGCAGACCATCATCCTGTTCCAGGATACTTCGCTGGTGTACGCGATCGGCGCCTACGATCTGCTCAAGGGCTTCGACGCGGCCGGCAAGAATTACGGACGGCCGATCGAGTCGTATTTGCTGGCCGCCGCCGTCTACTTCGTCATCTGCTATACGTTGTCGTGGTTCGTCAAGCGCCTGCACAAACGCATCGCCATCATCCGTTAGGGTTTGTCCATGACTGCAATGATCGAAATCAAGAACGTCTCCAAGTGGTACGGCCCGGTGCAGGTGCTGAGCGACTGTTCCGTCAACATCGACAAGGGCGACGTGGTGGTCGTGTGTGGGCCCTCCGGTTCCGGCAAGTCGACCTTGATCAAGACCGTGAATGCCCTCGAGCCGTTCCAGAAGGGCGAGATCTTTGTCGAAGGCATTGCGCTGCACGACCCCAAGACCAACTTGCCCAAACTGCGCAGCCGGGTGGGCATGGTGTTCCAGAGTTTCGAGCTGTTTCCCCATCTCTCGGTGACCGAGAACCTCACCATCGCGCAGATCAAGGTGCTCAACCGCAGCCCCGATGAAGCGATGACGCGAGGCTTGAAGATGCTGGACCGCGTGGGCCTGATGGCGCACAAGGACAAGTACCCGGGACAGCTTTCGGGCGGCCAGCAGCAGCGGGTCGCAATCGCCCGGGCGCTGTCGATGGATCCCATCGTGATGCTGTTCGACGAGCCCACGTCGGCGCTGGACCCGGAGATGGTCGGCGAAGTATTGGACGTGATGGTGGGGCTGGCCAAGGAAGGCATGACGATGATGGTGGTCACGCACGAAATGGGATTCGCCCGCAAGGTAGCCAACCGCGTGATCTTCATCGACGTCGGCGG
>JBKJHN010000034.1:0-6197 GCA_046599015.1 Ramlibacter sp. | reverse complement strand
AAGATGTCGCGACTTACGGTCTCAAGTTCGGTGACATTTTGTTCTGTCGCTCGTCTCTCAAGGTTGATGGAATAGCTTTCAACAACGTCTTTCTGGGCTTAGACGACCAAGCACTCTTCGAGTGCCACCTGATTCGGATATCGCCGGACCTCAGTCTCGTGTCGCCGATCTATCTGAACCGGCTGCTAAGACTTCCGCAGTTGCGCGCAGTCGCTAAGAGCAAAGCAAAAACTTCAACGATGACCACAATTGATCAGAAGGGCTTGTCCTCGATTCCGATACCAATACCTCCACTCCCCCTGCAACAAACTTTCGCCACCCGCATCCAAGCCATCGAATCCCTCAAAGCCACTCACCGCGCCGCGCTGGTCAAACTCGACGCGCTGTTCGCCTCGCTGCAACATCGGGCTTTCTCAGGTCAACTTTAAAATATCGTATTCGGTATACTCGGCGCGATGGCCTCGCATCATCCCGAAAAGCCCCTGCACTGGGTCGGTTCGGCCAAGAAGGACTTGTTGGCTCTGCCGGCAAAGGTGGTGGACGATTTCGGATACGCCCTGGGTGCGGTACAGATGGGTGCGACGCCACCGCAAGCCAAGCTATGGAAGGGCGAGGGACCCGGCGTCCTGGAGCTGGTCGACAACCATCGTGGCGATACGTTTCGGGCGGTGTACACGGTGCGGTTCGCCAAGGCGGTGTATGTGCTGCACTGCTTCCAGAAGAAGTCGCCCAGTGGCATCCGCACGGCGCAGGCCGATGTCGATCTGATTCACGAGCGATTGAGGATCGCCCAACAGCATTACAAGGACCACCATGAAAGCTAAATTCAAAGCCAGCCGGCCTGATACTGTGGAAGCGGGTTCTGGCAACGTGTTCCTCGACCTGGGACTGCCGGACGCAGACGAGCGCCAGTTGCGCACACAACTGGCCGTGCGCCTGAACGACCTGCTGGCGGCCGAAGGGCTGACGCAGGCGGCCGCCGCGCGCCAGCTGGGCATCGCCCAGCCCCATGTGTCGGAGCTGAAGAACTACAAGCTGGGTCGCTTTTCGAGCGAGAGGCTGCTGCACTTCATCACCCTGCTCAATCGCGACGTGGAAATCTTCATCCGCCCGCGCTCGCCCGCTGCGGGCAAAAGGTCCTCAGCAGGCGCCGTGACGGTGTGGGCGGCTGCCTGACAGCTGGAGCAGGTGCCGTCGAGAAACCGCTTTCGCCTCGACACGGGGTGAAAGGTGTGCCTCGCTTTACTCGACCACCGTTTCGACGCGCTGATGGCGTGCCTGGCCGCTTTGCGCGGGCTGAACCGGCAGTGGACGCATGACCTGCACGAAGAAGCGCGTGCGTCAGAATCCCACCCGTTCGGCCGCACCCATTACTGGTGGCCGCAGGTCCAGCAGTGACGGGGTCCTATTTGTCCGAAGAACAGGCGCTTTTTCGAACAACTGTAGGCCCGGAAGTTGTTAAAAATAAGACCTTTTTTTTTAACAGAAGAATCTCACAATCCGGCTGTGAGCCCCCGCCCAGCCTCAAAGCCAGCCCGTCAGGCCAAAACTGTTTCGCCGCTGACGCAGCGGCTGGCCCAGCGCATTCACCGCACTGCGCGCAAGTACCCGGGCCGGGTCTTCACACCTAGCGACTTTCTGGATTTGGGAACGCCCCACGCTGTGGGCATGGCGCTCTCGCGCATGGTCGCTGCGGGCAAGCTGCGGCGAGTGGCGCGCGGCCTGTACTACGTGCCGCGCACCCATGCACTGCTCGGGGACCTGAAGCCTTCCATCGATGAAATCGTCAAGGCAATCGCCCGACGCGACGGTGTGGTGGTGCAGCCGGTGGACGTGGCCGCCACCAACATGCTTGGCTTGAGCGAGCAGGTGGTGGCCAAGCCCGTGTACGAAACCAATGGCCCCAGCCGCAAGGTGCGTGTGGGCGGGCTGGACATCGAGTTCCGGCACCGCTCGCCCAAGCGCGTGACGGCTGCGTCGGAAGCCACCAATCTGGTGCTCGCGGCGCTGCGCGGCTTGGGAAAGGCGCACGTGACGCTGCAGCGGGTCGCTCATTTGCGCAAGCTGATTCCGGCGAAGGAACGGGCGCGGCTGCTGAAAGGCCTGCCGCTGGCGCCGGCCTGGATGCACCCTTTCCTCAGGCACATTGCGGGTGAGGGTGGTGCTTCGCCCACGCCTGCCAAGGCCAGACGCACTGTAAGACGATGACGGTCGGCCCTTCCAACTTCTCTTTCCTGCAGATCGGCTGGCCCGAGCTTCACGCAGAGGCCCGCCGCGCCGAAAACGCGCTGGCGGCCGACCCGCGCGCAACCTGCTTCTACGCGCGTCGGTCGCTCGAACTGGTGGTTGCCTGGCTGTTCCGCGCCGACCGCTCGCTCAAGATGCCCTACAAGCCGGACCTGTCGGCATTTCTGTTCGAGCCCAGCTTCAAGGTGCTGGTGGGTCCCGCACTGCACGCGAAGATGGATGTCATCCGCAAGCAGGGCAACAACGCCGTGCACAGCGCGCGGCCGGTGCAATCGGCCGATGCGCTCGGTGTGCTGCGTGAGTTGTTCCAGGTGGCGTTCTGGCTGGCGCGCAACTATGGACGCAGCGCCGGTGCTCGACCGGACCCATCCTTGCAATTTCGAGTCGATGTTTTGCCCAAGGCTGACGCCGCGGCTGCTGCGCAATCCCAGGTGGCGCTGCAGAAGCTGGCGCAAGACCTCGCCGAACGCGATGCCGCAGTGGCGGTCGCCCAGCAGAAGGCTGCTGCCTTGGACGAAGAGCTGGCGCGTTTGCGCGCCGAGGTGACAGCGGCCAAGGCGGCGAACAACGCCCAGCCCGACGAGCACGACTATGACGAAGCGCAGACGCGCGACCTGTACATCGACCTGTTGCTCCAGGAAGCCGGCTGGGCATTGGATCAGCCGCGCGATCGCGAGTTTGAGGTTGCAGGCATGCCCAACAACCAGGGCCAGGGCTTTGTCGATTACGTGTTGTGGGGTGACGACGGCAAACCGCTGGCGGTGGTCGAGGCCAAGCGCACACGCCGCGACAGCCGGGTCGGCCAGCAGCAGGCCAAGCTGTATGCCGATTGCCTGCAGGCGCAGTTCGGTCAGCGGCCGCTGATCTACTACACCAACGGCTACGAGCATCGATGTGCCCGAGGTGTTGAACCTCGTGTTCTTCAAGATCGTTCGCTCCAAGACGAAGTTCTGGCAGATGGTGGGTCGTGGCACACGCTTGTGCAAGGACCTGTTCGGTCCCGGGGAAGACAAGCGCGATTTTCTGATCTTCGACTTTTGCCAGAACCTGGAGTACTTCAGCCAGAACCTTCCGGCGACGGACGGGGCGGTAGGCCAGCCACTCGGGCAGCGGCTGTTCAATGCCAGGCTGGAGTTGATCGGCGAGTTGGACAAACGCTTCGCGGCCGGGGGTAGCGGTGCCAGCGACACGCCCATGCCGGACAACATCCGGCTGACCGAAGCCGGCATCCGCGGCGAGACGGCCGACCTGCTTCACCGAATCGTGGCCGGCATGAATCTGGACAACTTCGTCGTGCGGCCCCAGCGCAGGTGGATCGAAGCCTGGTGCGAAGCCGGCGCCTGGAACCGTCTCAATGCCGACCAGCTCCAGGAGATCAGCGATCACCTGTCCGGCTTGCCGACCGCCGTGCGCGATGACGACGAGGAGGCCAAGCGCTTCGACCTGCTGATGCTGCGACTGCAGCTTTGCTCGCTGCGCGCCGAACCCGGCTTCGAACGCCTGCAACAACAGGTCCGGGACATCGCGGACCGTCTTTCCGAACTGGGCAGCATTCCGGCGGTGCGAGAGCAGATGCTGCTGATCGACGCCGTTGCCGGTGAGGAGTGGTGGAAGGACGTGACCATTCCCATGCTGGAGCAAGCCCGGCGGCATTTGCGCGCCTTGGTGAAGCTGCTGGACAAGACGGGGCGAAAAATCGTTTACACCGATTTTGAGGACGAACTGGGTGAGTCCACGGAGATGGAGTTGCCTGTCGGCGGCAGTGCTGGCGACTTCGAGCGCTTTCGGGTCAAGGCGCGCGCCTTCCTGCGCGCGCATGAGAACCATATCGCCCTGCACAAGCTGCGCCGCAACCAGCCGCTGACTCTGTCGGATCTGGCTGAACTGGAGCGCATGCTTTCGGAAAGCGGTGTCGGCATCGCGAAAGACATCGAGCAAGCCAAGCAGGAGGCACAGGGCCTCGGCCTGTTCATTCGGTCACTCGTCGGGCTGGACCGTCAGGCAGCAAGCGAGGCGCTGGCTGCGTTTCTGGCGGACAAGACCCTGGGCGGCAACCAGATCGAGTTCGTCAACCTGATAGTGAACCACCTGACGGAACACGGTGTGATGAAGCCCGAACTGCTGTACGAATCGCCGTTCACGGCGTATGCACCGCAGGGGCCCGACAGGTTGTTCTCATCCGCCCAAGTGGACGAGCTTTTCAGAGTGCTGGAGCAAGTCAGGGCGACGGCCATGGCCGCTTGAAGTCACAGCTGCGCGGCGCGAGGGAGTGGACGGCAACGGCCTGCCCCCACCCCTGCCCTCCCCCAGAGGGGGAGGGAGTAAGAGGGGCCTGCTCACCCAACGCACCCCAGAGAGGGAGGGAGTAAGAAGGCGCCTACTTCGTCACCAGCGCATTCAATCGCGCCAGGTCCTCGGGAGACAACGTGCCGTTCGCCTGCCGCAGCTTCAATTGTCCGAGCAGCACGTTGTAGCGTGCCTGCGCGAGGTCGCGCTTGGTCTGGAACAGCTGGCTCTGGGAATTCAGGACGTCGATGTTGATGCGCACGCCCACTTGATAGCCGAGACGGTTGGCTTCGAGCGCGCTCTGGCTGGATGCCTCGGCGGCTTCCAGCGCCTTGACCTGGCCCTGGCCGGACACCACACCGAAATAGGCTGTGCGCACCGCCTGTGCCACCGTGCGCCGGGTCACCTCCAGGTCTGCCTGCGCGCGTTCCTCGAGGGCGAGTGTTTCGCGAATGCGGTTCTGCGTCGCGAAGCCCGCGAACAGCGGCAAGTTGAACGCGACGCCGAGCGTTCCGGTGTTGTTTCGAGTCCCGCTGGCCACCGTTGCTGATCCACTGGGATTGCGCGTGATGCCGTAGCTCGCGGTCAAATCCAGCGTGGGTTTATGGCCGGCCCGGGCCTTCTCGGTCTCGAGTTGGGCGATCTCGACCGCTGTCTTGCTTTGCTGGACCGAAGGGCTGTTTTCTTCGCCTTGTAGCACCCAGACATTCACATCCGCCGGCTGAGGCCCGGGAATGACGATCGGCAGCGAAAGGGCATTCGGTTTCACGTCGGCCTTGCCGACTAGCGCGTCGAGCGCAAGTCTCTTCACGCGCAAGTCGTTTTCGGCGGCGATTTCCTGCGCGATCACCAGGTCGTAGCGGGCCTGGGCTTCACGCGTGTCGGTGATGGTGGAGGTGCCGACTTCGAAGTTGCGCTTGGCCGAGGCCAGTTGCTCCGCCACCGCTTCCTTCTGCGCCCGAACGAAGGTGAGCGTGTCCTGCGCCGCCAGCACATCGAAGTAGGACTGGCTGACGCGGATGATCAAGTCCTGGCCGGCGGCAGCGAGTTGGGCCTGGGCCAGCTCAACCTGGCGCTTGCCTTGATAGTAGGTCGCGACGTTGGCGGGGCGGTACAGGGGCTGCGATGCGGTGATCGTGGCGCTCTGGGTTGTAATGCCGCGCTTCACCTGCGGCACAGTGGTCTCCACGTTGGACCGGCTCACACCCGCCCCCAGGTTGGCGGCCGGAAGAATGCCGGCCAACGTCTGCTCGGCGCGGAACAGGTTCGCGTCGTACTGGGCCTTGGCCGACTGCCAGCTGGCGTCGTAGGCGCGTGCCGACTCGTACAGTTCGAGCAGGTTTTGCGCGTGCGCCGCAGGGGCGAACACCGCACCGAGCGCGACCAACAGGGGCAGGAGCCGAACGATCGGCCGCAACAATTTCATGGTCCGTCCTTGAGAAAGCGATCTGTGTTGGTGTGGATTTCAGTAACGGGGAACGCTGCCATCGACCTCACCGGCCCAGGCATCGATGCCACCCGCGATGTTGGCGACGCGGGTAAACCCATTGGCGCTCAGAAACATCGCAACCCGTTGGCTGCGGGCGCCATGATGGCAAAGACAGGCGATCGGCCGATCCGGGTCCAGCTCCCCGAGTCGCTGGGGGATCTGCCCCATCGGCATC
>JBKJHN010000141.1:0-17985 GCA_046599015.1 Ramlibacter sp. | reverse complement strand
AATGCCACTCCCTTGCAGGGCATGGTGGCGCCAAGTTTCGTCGCCACACAGATCGACGTGATCAAGAGTGACCGCGTGGCCGACCGCGTCGTCAAGATGCTGCCGGCGGACCTTCCGTTGATGGCCGCGTTGCGCGAGCGGGCGCAGCAGAAGTCATTGCCGCCCGCGTGGATCGCCCAGCAGATCAAGCAGCCACTGGAAGTCAAGCCGGCTCGCGAAAGCAACATCATCAGCATTTCCTGGACCGGCAGCACCCCTGAGGAGGCCGCTCAGGTGGCCAACGCGTTCTCCCAGGCGTACCTCGACACCAACCTGGAGATCCGCACCGATCCGGCCCGTAAGTACGCGGACTGGTTTGAGACGCAAGTCAAGGAATCGCGGGACCGGTTGGAGAAGGCGCAGACGCGGATGTCCGAGTTCCAGCAGAAGTCCGGCATCATTTCCAGCGACGAACGCAGCGATTACGAAACCACGCGCCTGAAGGATCTGTCTCAGCAGCTGATGATCGCGCAGGGCCGTGGGGTGGGGAGCGCAGCCGCATCTTCGGATGCGAGCCCGTTGGTGAGCAACCTGCGCCAGGAGATGGCCCGAATGGAGGCGAAGGTGGGTGAAGCTGGCGCCACCATGGGCGCGAATCACCCGGCGATGCAGAAACTGCAGGGGGAACTCTCCGCCATGCGCAGCCGGGTGGCGCAGGAGTCCTCGCGCGTGGGCGCCTCCGGGGCCAGTTCCGCACAGGCCAGCAAGCAGCGCGAGCGCGAGTTGCAGAACGCGATCGCCCAGCAACGCAATCGCGTGCTGTCCCTGAACAAGGAACGCGGCGAACTGGCGGTCATGCAGCGCGAGGTCGACTCGGCCCAGAAAGCTTATGAAACGGTAAGCGCCAGCTCCGCGCAGTCTCGGCTGCAGGCGATGAGTACGCAAACCAATGTGATGCGTCTGGCGCCCGCCATCGAGCCGCTCGAGGCGACCGGGCCCAGCAAGTCGCAGGCGATGCTGGTCGCAGCCCTTGCGGGAACCTTGCTCGCCATCGCCGGCGCGCTGCTGCTCGAACTGATCAATCGGCGCGTTCGCTCGGCCAGCGACTTGTCTTCCGTCACCCAGCTCCCGATATTGGCGTCTGTGCCCGCGTCGTCGCGGGCGTTCGTCCCGCTTCGGGCGCCGCCGCGCCGCCTGGCTCTGGCGAACCGCGGGAGTCTTGCATGAACAGCCAGATCTTCCCGCTGCCCAATCGCGCGGAGCTTGACATTGCGATGCCCAGCCGCGAGGCAGGCGAGCCTATCGGCGCCTTGCTGGTGAACTCGGGCCGGCTGGCGCCAGAGAACGTGCCGCGCATTCTCGAGTACCAGAAGAAGGCGGGCCTGATGTTTGGCGAAGCCGGGATCGCGATGGGCTTGCTCCATGAAGACGATGTCCGCCACGCGCTCGCCCGTCAGTTCGGCCACACGTTTGTGTCGCCCGATTCCGGCCTGGGCGCCGAACTCGTGGCCGCCTACGATCCTGACTGCGATGCCGTGGAACATCTCCGTTCGCTGCGCAGCCAGCTGATGTTGCGCTGGTTTGAAAACGATGCGCGGCAGGCGGCGCTGGCCATCGTCAGCCCCAGCTCAGGCGAAGGTCGCAGCTACATCACGGCCAATCTGGCCGTGCTGTTCTCGCAGCTGGGCAAGCGCACGCTGCTGCTGGATGCCGATCTGCGCCGGCCGCGCCAGCATCAGATCTTCGGCTTGTCCGGCCGTGTCGGCCTGTCGTCCGTGTTGGCGGGCCGGGCCGGCTGGGATGCCGTGGTCGAGATCAAGTCGCTGCCCGATCTCTGGGTGTTGCCGGCGGGCGTGGTGCCGCCGAACCCGCAGGAGCTTCTTTCGCGCCCCGGTTTCGCACGCCTGATCCAGGCCCTTCGGTCCAGTTACGAGGTGATCCTGATCGATACGCCCGCCGCCGATGGTCATGCGGATGCGGGCACGATCGCTGCCCGTGCCGGCGCCGCGTTGATGCTGGCGTGCCGGGACGCCACTTCGGTGCCCCGGGTCTCGCATCTCGCGGAAAACTTGCGCCAGTTCGGCGTGACGGTGGTGGGTGCGGTGCTCAACGGAGCAGCGCGCGCATGACGGACCGCGCGGGCGGGCCCGGCGACGACTGGCAGCCGCGTTGGCGGCAGATGGTCAAGGGGATCGTCCGCGTGAACTCCACGGAGGGGGAGCAGGAGCTGCTCGAATCCTTGTCCAGCACCAGCCAGCCGCTGGTGCTGGCATTCGTCAATGCCCACGCGATGAACTGCGCCGCCGCGTCGCGCGAGTTCTTCGACGCCGTCACGTCCGCTGACATCATCTTGCGCGATGGCATAGGCATGGCCATCCTGTTGCGGCTGCTGGGCCAGACGCCGGGGCTCAACCTCAACGGCACCGACCTGATCCCCAAGATCATGCGGCAATTTGCGGGCCGCCCGGTGGCGCTGTTCGGCACCGAGGAGCCCTATCTGGCGCGAGCGCGCGAGACGGTGAACTCACGCCTTGCCCCGGGCAGTCTCTGCATCACGGCTCATGGTTTCCTGGATACAGCCTCCTATCTGCGCCTGGCCGCCGAGCATCGCCCGAGCCTGATCGTGCTGGGGATGGGCATGCCCCGGCAGGAAGAGGTCGCACGCGCCCTGCGCGCGGCTCTGACATTTCCCTGTCTCGTGGTATGTGGTGGGGCTATCATCGATTTTCTGGGCGGCAAGACCTCCAGGGCTCCGGGATGGATGCGGGGCATGGGGATGGAGTGGGTCTTCAGGCTGGCGCTGGAACCCAGGCGCCTTTTCATGCGTTATGTCATCGGCAATCCCCTGTTCATCGCGCGAGCGCTGTCCCTGGCCGCGGCAACATCCCGCGCAGATCGCGCGGCCACCTGAATCTCATGAACATACTGTTGACAGGCGGCGCTGGCTACATCGGCAGCCACACTTATGTGGCGCTGGCCGAGGCCGGCTATTCGCCGATCATCCTGGACAACTTTTCCAACAGCCATCCGGACGTGCTGCAAAGGCTGCAGGCCATCACGCAGCGGCCCGTGCCGTGCGAGCAAGGTGACGTGCTCGACACCCATTGGGTGGAGGATGTCCTGCGCCGTCACGCCATCGCCGGCGTGATCCACTTCGCCGGCGACAAGGCAGTCGGCGAAAGCGTCGCCAAGCCCCTCAAGTATTATCGAAACAACCTGGGCGGCGCTGTCAGCCTGATGCAGGCGATGGAAGCGGCACGTTGCGAGGCGATGGTGTTTTCGAGCAGTGCCACGGTGTATGGCGATCCGGCCACTGTCCCGATCCGCGAAGATTTTCCACGCAGCCACACCAATCCGTACGGCCACACCAAGCTGGTGATCGAGGACATGCTGGCCGCGCAGTGCGTGGCCCAGCCTTCCTGGCGGGTTGCGGTGCTGCGCTACTTCAATCCGGTGGGCGCGCACCCGAGCGGCCTGATCGGCGAAGACCCTGAAGGCACACCCAACAACCTCATGCCATACATCACGCGCGTGGCGCTCGGCCACCTGCCTCATCTCCAGGTGTTCGGCAGCGACTATCCGACTCCGGACGGAACCGGCGTGCGCGACTATATCCATGTGTGCGATCTGGCTGACGGCCATGTCGCCGCACTGAAGGCGTTGATCGAGCAAGGACGCAGCCTCACTCTGAACCTGGGCACAGGCACGGGCTACAGCGTGCTGGACGTGGTGCGCGCGTTCGAGGCGGCCAGTGGCCGGCCCGTGCCCTTGAAGCTGGCGCCGCGGCGGCCCGGTGACGTCGCGCAGTGCTACGCGGACCCCACGCTCGCGCGGGAGCAACTCGGCTGGCGCGCCAAACGTCCGCTGGAAGCCATGTGCGCGGACGCCTGGCGGTGGCAAAGCGCAAACCCGAACGGCTACCGCGGCGAGTCCTGATCAGCGCGGCGCCGGGGTCATGCGGTCACCTGCAACTGGAACTGAATGCTCAACGAGATCCGCCGCGTCATCAGCATTGCCTGAGGCTCGGAGGTTTCTACTCACCACCGGTGACTTCCTCGGTACGCTCGCTGCGGCGCGCGACCTGGGCCGCCACGGTATACCGGTGGTACTGGCCGATTCATCCGAGGGCACGCTGAGCGCCCATTCGCGATTCGTCACCCGCAAGCTGCGCTGTCCGCCGATCAGCGACCCCGAGGCATGGCTGGCCTGGCTGCTGGAGTTCGGGCGACGCGAACCGGGCCATGTGCTGTATCCGACGACCGACAACGTTTGCTGGCTGCTGGAGCAGCACCGCGAGGCCCTCGGCCGCTTCTACCATCTCTATCTGTCGCGGCCGGGAGCGATGCACCTGCTGTTGAACAAGAAGAGGCTGCATGCCCAGTGCGCAGCGCTGGGCATCGATCAACCGGCGCTGTGGACGCCGGCCGAGGCTCTGGCCGCGCCCGCCGGACCGCGGTACCCGGTGCTGGCCAAACCGCAGGCGCAAGCCGGCATGCGAGTCAATGTGAAAGGCATGGTTGCCGATGATCCGGACCAGCTGCGCGCTGCGTTGCGTCAGTTCGCCACGCGCTTCGGATACCGTCCGGAGATGCTTGCGTATGACCCGGGCGTGGGTGAACTGATGGTGCAGGAATTCCACCCTGAAGCGGCGGAGAACATCTATTCGCTGGCCGGGTTTTATGCGCCGGAGGACGACATCTACCTCCTGCGCGCTTCGCAAAAAGTATTGCAGAAGCCGCTGCGTATCGGACTGGGCCTGTGCTTCGAGAGCCGCCCCGTTTACCCGGAGCCGGCGCGGCGATTGCGTGAACTGATGGACGCTGTCGGTTACCGGGGCGCCTTCGAAGTGGAGTTCATTCATCTTCACTCGCAGGGCCGCTTCCTGCTGATCGACTTCAACCCGCGCTTTTACGGCCAGATGGGATTCGAGCTCGCGCGTTCTCTTCCCGTGGCGCGGCTGTGCTTCCTGGCAGCGGCGGGCGACCGCGCGGGACTGCGGCAACTCGCGGCATCCGCCGCGCAATGGGATCACGAGGCGTGCTGGCGCTTCAGCGATCGCTGGATGCTGCGGCTTTTCGCCGGCACCCAGCGCATCGCAGGAAACCTGAGCGCCCAAGAGCGCCGGCGCTGGCTCGAGTGGGCCGATGCCAGCCCGCATGCCGACCCGCTGTTGGCCGACGACGACCCGGGCCCTGCAACGGCGTCACGCCGCGAGACCTGGCGCAGCCTGCTGCGGCATCCACGGTCCACACTGCGCCTGTTCTTGCGGCCGTAAGTGGGTTCAGAACACGAACCGCTGGTAGTCGAGCAATCGCGTCGTAACGCCGATCGCGACCACTCCAGCCGTGAGCGCAAGGGCGCTGGCGAGCAGCGCCGAACGCCGGCGCAGCGCTTCGGCCAGTTGCGGCAGCGTCAGCAAGGTGGCGATGAGGGTCGCAATCAGGGACCAGTAGTGATAGCGCATGTCCGTGGCGACGCCGATCACCAGGTAAGCAAATGAATAGCCGATCGCCGACACGAGCAGCACGCGGGCCAGCAGGACCTGCTGGCTGCCGGTCTCGCGGCCCAGAACCAGCAGCAGGCCCGCCGCCCAGGCCAGCCAGGTCGCCGGCCAGGTGAAGGGGTTCTTGCGCAGCAGGTCGAAGTAGATGTCGTGTTCGGTCATCACCGCCCCGCTGGCGCGGTATTCAGGCGTCAGGCGAATGTGTTTCGGCGGAACCGCGAACAGGATCGCGGAGTTGAAGTGCTTGAGCCGGTGCTGGGCATAGGCCAGTGGATGCGCCGCTATCGTCCTGGCCCATTGCACAGCGAGGCCGTCGCCGTGGGTCGCGTGGTTGTCGTCCGGCCGGTGCACGCGTGCCCCGCAACGGCCCCACGGGCTGAGGCTGTCCCACCAATAGGGCGTATAGCAAGCCCTGAGGTCGTCCGCACTCAATGTGGCCCGGGGCTCCAGCAAGCCCGGGTCGCGCGCATGCGTCGCGATGCCCAGCAGGTCGAACAGGAACAGCGAGTAAACCGGATCGCGCGCTTCGGGATTGAACAGCACACGATTGAGTTGCTGCGTCACCGGGATGGCCAGCACGGCAACGATCAGCGCGCTGGCGATCAGGCGGGTGTTGCGCAGCCAGGAGGCCGGCGCCACGGCATAGAGCAGCAGCGGCCCCAGGCCGAACAGCGCATTGCCACGCACCAGCGTGCCGTACAGGATCAGCATGGCCACCATGGCAATGGCGTACACCGGGATGCGACGGCCCTGGGTCCGGAACCAGAACATCAACCCGACCGCCGCGAGCCAGGACGACACCATGCCCACATCCTTCACGACGCTGGCGTTGAGGTACAGGAACGGAGGGAACGCACCGGCGAGCGCAATGAGCAGGCCCATGCGGGGCATTCCGGCGCGCCGCGTGCCATCCGCGAGCAGGCCGAATCCCGCCCAGTACACGGTCAGGTGCAGCAATAGAAAAGGCGCCGGGCCGTCCGCCAGCATCCGCAATATCGACCACAACCACGCCATCACCGGTGGGTGCCAGTCGCTGAAGCGCCCGCTGATCGCTTCGGCGTACTGGTTGTTCGAGTCGTTGCTCATCGTCCCCGGGTAGTGGAGCAAAACGTTCAATGCGAACAAGCTAACCAGGAGCAAAGCCAGGAAGCTGCCGCCCGTCGCCGCTGACAGGCTTGACCTTGGCCGTCGTACGCTGGTTCGCGACAGGTCGCCAGCGGCAACTATCGAATCGGGTTCCATGCGTCAGGGCATCCTAGCACCGGGGTTTTGAAATGCCACCAACCCGAATGAATACAGACGAGCTTGAGTGACTAGGTGACTCTGCCGCAAACCTTTGGTCTTCGTTGAGAAGAGATGACACAAAAACCTGTCGTCCCAGGTCCGCGGGCGCTGTAGGCCTATTTCCATTTTCCCCGCACAGCGCCGCTCAGCACGTTGGAACACGCCAGGGCGTCCGATACTTGCCTTTACCTCCAGCAGTACCCCACGAATCGAGCAATTGAGATGAAAAGACGTACCTTCACAACGGTGACCGCCGTTGTAATCGGCAGCACAGCGGCTTACGCGGCCAGGAAGCCGCGTCCGACCCCTACGCCGACACCGGCGCCCACACCTGCGCCGACGCCCGCTCCAACGCCGGCGCCCACACCCGCTCCGACACCGGCGCCGACGCCCGCTCCGACACCGGCGCCCGCTGCGGGCGGAGCTTCCGTGATCGGCGTCAACCTTTCCGGTCTCGAATGGGCGTCGAACAACTTCCGCAGCAGCGCCAGCAGCGTACCCAACATCAACTACAGCGTTGCTCGCGCAGCCGACGTCGCGTATCTGGCAGCCAATGGCTACAAGAACATGCGGCTGCCGATCACGTGGGAGATGCTGCAGCCCATGCTGCACGACACCGTTGCGAATGCCACGGTCAGGAGCATCGTCGGCGAGCCCGGCGCCTTTCACGCGGGCTACGCCGGCTATATCACCGGTGTGCTCGATGCGTGTGCCGCCGTTGGCGCCAAGTGCATCCTGGATTTGCACAATTACTGCCGCTACCGCGACTTCGTCTTCCAGGCGGACGGTTCGGTTATTGGACTGGTCAGGCATTCCGATCCGCTGGCCCATCCCTACACCACGGACTGGCAGCAGGTGCAGACGCGGATCTTTGCCCTGGCCAGTGGCGCGACCTTGAAGCAGTCCAACTTCACGGACTTCTGGACGAGGGCCGCGAATATGTGGAAGGGTCATCCCGGCTTCGGCGGCTACGGCCTCATGAACGAGCCGTTCAACTTGCCGGCGCCGGGCACCACGGTGGAGTCCTCCGGGGGCAACGACGACCTGACGATCTGGCCGGCGTACGCGCAAGCGGCCATCAACGCCATCCGCGGGCTGGACTCCGCCAACCCGATCTACCTGGGCGGCAACGAATGGAGCTCGGCCATGTCGCTGGCGACCAAGAATCCTTCGTGGCCGCTGTCGGGCGCCAACATCATTTACGAAGTTCACATGTACCTGGACGCGCCCAGCAGCGGCCAGCGCTTTGACTACAACACCGAGGCGGCATTGGGCTGGAGTGTGGGCGAGAACGGCCCGATCAATCCTGACACGGGTGTGAACCGGTTGAAGTTGGCGGTCGACTGGGCAAAGTCCAAGGGAGTGAGGCTGGCGTTGACCGAAACCGGCGTGCCGATCGACGACCCGCGCTGGGAAGTGATGTGGCAACGCCTGCTCAACTACGCGCGCCTGAACAATGTCGACGTGTACGACTGGAACGGCGGCAATTTCTGGCCGCTGCATAACTTCCCGCTGAACCACGTGCCGGGCTGGCATCAGAACAAGACGCTCGAGCCGCAATCGTCCGGGCCGATGCTGGCCTCGGTGGGATTCGAGAAGGCGGCCGTGTTCGACGCCGGGCCAGGCTGGGCACTCTCGGGCACTCCGGTCACGATCACGGTGTATGCGCGCGGGTACCTCGCGGCACCGCTGACGCTCAATGTGTCGTCCAGCAACGGCGGCACTTTGAGCAAGACGGCGCTTACCATCCCGGCTGGCGCCAATGGCAGCGATACGTTTACCTTCACTTCGCCATCCAACGCCATCGCGACGCTCACGTACACCACTGCTTCAGCCGTGCCGCCGCCCCCGCCGCGCAGGATCTACTCGCTGACGGACCCGGTGGCTTACTCGGCCACGAACCTGACCGATGCGGCCATGGCAATCATCGCGAAGTACAGCGCGTGCAAGTGGGAGATGGCCGATGGCTACACCGATTACCTGCAGGGCGCCCCGGCCGCCGACGGACAGAAGGTTCGTGCGATTTCGGATTCGGGCTACGGCTCCGCCCCCGGAAATGCCATGGAGATGCTGAACTGGGTGAACGACGGCCCGGGGATGGGCAGCATGCTGCCTCCGGTCATGCGCGTCGCCAACGGGAAGAAGAGTAGCGACCACACCTACTGGAACACGTTCGGCTTCTGGTGCAGGAAGCAGGTTCCGGTGCCCGTCACCAATCCCAATCCCCAGCAACGGGTGCCGTACGACATTCAGGATTCGCATTTCACGATCGCGGCGGTCAGGATCCTTGGGAACTGGGCCGGTGGCATGGTGTTCGAGGCGTCTCGCGCGGACGACCGGTACGCATCGCAGCTGCGCATCGTCGGCGGGCAGCCCCAGTTCAGATGTACCGATGAGCAAGCGCATATCGTCACCTTGACCAGCCCGACGGTGTTGGCCGCCAATGTGCCGGCTGTGATCTCGTCCACTTCGGTCCCGGGGGCGCAGCGCCTGCGTGTTAACGCATCGGAGGTTGCCAGCGGCAGCACGACTTACAACGCCCGTCCGTTCCAGCAGATGCTGATCGGCTGGAGCTTCATGCAGTACTACCCCGGCGAGGTGTTCGGGGGCTTCATCTATTCCGTCATTACCGGCAAGGGCGCCCCCACGCCGCAGGAGATGGCGGTGCTGGAGCGTTACCTTGGTACCACTGCAGGTGTCACGATCTAAGATGGGCGCGGTGTGCTGACGGTGGCAAGCCGGCCGCCCTGGGGTGAGCTTGCGCGCTTTGTCGCGGTCGGCGGCACCGGGTTCCTGGTTGATGGTGGAATCCTGAGCTTCCTGCTGCAGCGGGAATGGCCGATTGCCGCGGCGCGGCTGGTGTCGTTCACGGTGGCAGTTGCGTGGACGTATCTGCTCAACCGCAAGCTCACTTTCAAGGTGCAGCGGTCCAGTACCCGTGTGGAGCAACGCACAGCATTTGCCTACGGCATCATTCAAGCGGCCGGCGCCTTGACGAACCTGGCCATGTTCATGCTGGTGGTGGCATGGCGGCCTGAATGGAGGAGCTTGCCCTGGCTGCCGTTGGCGATCGGCGCGGTGTTCGGCCTGGCGATGAACTACTCGCTTTCCAGAATTCTTTTTCAGTGGAGAAAACAACTTGAAATCAATCGATAGCGCGGCCGCCACGGCAACCTTCACCTACAGTGGCCGCGACAACCTGCAAGCCATGAGCGAGGCGCATCGCTACAACGATTTTCTCCAGCAACTGATCACGCTCAACGCGCCCGCGTCCGGCACCTGGCTCGACTTTGGCGCGGGGGCCGGCCAGTTCGCGATTCCACTGAAGCGGGCCGGTCACGACGTCGTTGCGGTGGAGGTGGATGCGGTGTTGTGCCAGGGCATCGCCCGCCAGGGACTGCGAACATTCGATTCCCTCGACAAGGTCCCCGATGACTCCGTCGATTACATCTACGCGATGAATGTGCTTGAACACATCTCCGAGGACGGCAATGCCTTGCGACTGATGCACCGCAAGCTGCGCAGCGGTGGCAAGCTGTTGATCTACGTCCCGGCTTTCCCGGGCCTGTATTCGAGCATGGATGCGCTGGTGGGACACTATCGCCGTTATCGTCGGGACGGCCTGCGCTCGCTCGTGGATCAGGCTGGGTTCGCAGTAGATAGCGTGGCGTATGCGGACGTGGTCGGGTATTTCGCAAGCCTCGTCTACAAGTGCTTGCCCGGGCGCGACGGGACCATCACTGCCGGCTCGGTAGCGCTGTACGACCGCTGGGTGTTTCCCATCAGCCGCGGGCTCGACCGGGTGGCGTCACCCTGGCTTGGCAAGAACGTCTATGCGGTGGCGCACAAGGACTAGCAGCACAGCACCGAAGGAATTTCGCCTACCGGTGTGCAGACGACGGGGACACTGCTGGCGAGGGCCTCCAGAATGACCAGCGGAAGCACCTCGTCATGCGATGGCAGCACGAGCACGTCCGCGGCGGACAACAGGCATGCCACCTTGGCCTGGTCGCATAAGCCCTCGAAGCGAACGCGGTCGCCGATTCCCAGTGCCTTGGCCTTCGCTTCGTAATGGGCAACGTCTCCTCCGCCGGCCACAGTGAGCCGCACGGCCTCGCGGCCGAAGGCGGGCTGTGCCAGGGCCTGCAGAAGCTCCGGAAGGCCTTTGGCGTCTGCCAGGCGGCCGAGGTACAGCAGATGCTGCGTGCCCGCATGCAGCGGATCGCGGTGAGGCTCGGTTGGCTCCGGCACACCATTGAAGACGAGCTCGACCCGATCGGACGGCACGCGAAGATCCTCGGTGACGAAGCGCCGGGCTGCCGGGCCGATCACCACCACGCCGTCTGCCAGCGCAAACACCCAGCGCGTGATGCGTTGCAGCGGCGATGGGAGGCGAAGATAGAAATCGCGCATCTGCGCATGCAGATGCAGCACGACCGGAACACCCAGAGCATGGCACCAGGCGACCAAGGTTCCCTTGCGGACCCAGCTCAGTCGCTCGGCGATGTTGACATGAACTCCCGCCAACCCTCCCTGGAGGCGCCCGATCAGGATCTTCACGAGCGCGGTGAACAGGAACCAGATCGAAAAAAAAGCGTGTCCGCCACCTCGCGTATCGAGCGGGCGCAACTGCGCGAACTCCCGAGTGACCGGCGGGGCCTGAGACTGGATCAGGTAATCCACTATTTTGAAGATGCCGCCGCACACCGGCGTCCATGGGCCGGCGAGGTAGATATATCGCTCGCCG
The DNA here is from genome assembly GCA_046599015.1 of Ramlibacter sp. Taxonomy (GTDB): domain Bacteria; phylum Pseudomonadota; class Gammaproteobacteria; order Burkholderiales; family Burkholderiaceae_C; genus Ramlibacter. The sequence goes on along the minus strand of JBKJHN010000141.1, from coordinate 6,472 downwards.
CGCGCTCGCGCCGCTGCTCTTGCCGTTGACTTGCCGCGCATACCTGAGGGGCCGAAGCCGGTTATCTCGTGCCCTCGTGAGGACCGGCGGGCGAGTCGCCGAGCTGTGCGGCAACGCCGAAATGCCGCTGGTGGATACGCGCCACGCTGCTGAAAAACCGCGACAGGCAAAACTGTTCCTCGTAGATCGCGCGCCCATTGCGGGCCAGAGTGTCGGTCAGCCCGGGTTCGTAAAGCACTTCGAGCAATGCCGCCGCCAGCCCGTCAACGTCGCCAGGCGTGACAAATCGGGCGTTCACCCCGTCTTTCAGCACGGAAGGGATCTCTCCGACGGGGGTGCAGACCACTGCAATGCCGTGTGCCAGGGCTTCCAGAATGACCAGGGGCAGGCCCTCATCATAGGATGGCAGCACCAGCACATCGGCGCGAGCCATGAGCTGCGCAACTCTTTGCTGGTCTACCCAGCCTTCGAAGTGCACGAAGTCGTCGATGCCGAGTTGCCGGGTCTTGGCTTCGTACCCGGCCACGTCGCCTCCGCCGGCAAGCGTCACTTGCAGCGATCCTTCGCGCAGCACGGGGCGAGCCAGGGCATTCAGCAGGTCCGAGACGCCCTTGCGTTCCGACAGGTTGCCCACGAACAGGACGTTTCGGGCGGACCCGGCGCAGGCTCTTTCCCGTCGATGTGATGGCTCGGGCACACCGTTATTCAGGATCTCGACCCGATCAGGTGGGACGCAAAGCTCTTCGACCACGAAGCGCCGTGCAGCCGTGCCAAGAACAACGACACTGGCGGGCAGCGAAAAGACCCAGCGGGTCAGCCGCTGAAGCGGCCGCGGCAGCGAGTGGTAGAACTGGCTGAGTTGCGCCGCATGCAGGTGCAGCACCACGGGGACGCCGATCACGCGGCAAAGCGCGATGATGGCGCCTTTACGAAGCACGCTCAGGCGCTCCGCCATGTTGACATGCACTCCGGCCAGATTGCCCTGGAGGCGGCCGCGTACCAGTTTGGCCAGTGCGGTCAGCAGCACCCACATCGAGTACATGGCGCTGCCGCCTCCGCGCGTGTCCAGCGGTCGCAACTGCGCGGCATGGGCCGGGGCCTGCTCTGTCTGGGACTGGATCAGGTAATCGGCGACCTTGAACATTCCTCCACCCATTGGCGCCCACGGAACGGCAATGTAGATGAAGGGCCCGCCGTGCGCGCTGACAGCGGCAGACGAGCGCGCTGGTTGTGAGAGCGAGGCTGCATGCAGCGTGGGCGCCGGACTGGAGTGCTTTGGATCGTTGCTCATCGATTGCTACTTCTGGAAGATTGAAGATCCGGCAAGCCGCTCATGCGTAATGCTCGCGCCGCGGCACCCAGGTCTGCGGCGGCTCTTGCAGCACGCGGCTGGCGATCGCTTCGCGCGGTGCACGGGGCTGGCGCAGCACACCGCGCACCAGCCCTGCGGTGTTCAGGCACCACGAGAGCAGGGAGTAGGAAGCTACACGAGGCGACCGTTGGCGGCATAGGATGAGCAGCCACGGTGCGGCCGCCAGCGTTGCGAAAGCCGCAAGGCCTGCCAGCGGCGAGAAGGGCCAGAACGCCGCGCTCAGCAGCAAGGCCCACCAGGCGAGCACGCCAAGGCAGATGCGCAGCGCGGGCGCACGACGCAATACCAGCCGCAGGCGCGACTGGGCTGCTGCTGCGCGTACCAGTTCACCCAGGCCCCACACCGAGCGATTGCGCCACTGGCGCATCAGCAACTGGTAGGGCGGGCCCTCGAAACCCGGATGCGTGGTCACATCGACGGGGATGCGCCAAAGCTTCCACCCGAGCGTTTGCAGCCGCAAGGCCAGCTCGAACTCTTCGTGGCTGTGCAGGTTGCGGTCCGTCAGGTATCCGCTTTCGTCGACTGCCCTGCGACGATACAGCCCACCCCCATCCAGCTGGTCGACGCGGCGCGGCGGGCGGATGCGTATGGTTCGCTGGCGCTCGACCCGCATCTCGTCCGCCTTGAGCAGCCGGCCGCCCACTGCGGCGGCTTCCGGATGCTGCGCCAGGAACGCCAGTGCCCTGGGAAGAAAGCCGACCAGCATTTGCGAGTCCGCGTCCAGGATGTACAGGTAGTCGCCACGGGAATGCTGGAAGCCGAGCTGGGGCGTGATACCCCGGCACTGCTCGCTGGGGTTGAGCAACTGCACGATCCGGATCGGGTAGCGCGAGGCGATCTCCACGGTACGGTCGGTGGAGTTGCCATCGGCCAGCACCACTTCGCCGCCGACCTCGCCGACCGCCGCAAGGCTGCTTTCGATCGCAGCGGCGACGTGGTTCTCGTCATTGAAGGCGTTGATGATGACTGACACAGTGCAGCGTGGCGCACGCTCAGCCGGCAGGGGGGCGGCGCCAGTGTTCATAGCGGCATCCCGGCGTGGGCGAAGCTATCGCCGCGATCGAGGCGCCAGCGTTGCCAGCGATGCACCATTCGGGCCGGCATCAACAAAGCCATGATCGCCGTCAACTGCCAGCGTCGCCCCATCGCCGCATGGCGGGCATCCATCAACCAGCGCAGCGCTTCCCGGCGCTCGCCGGCAGCGAGCAGGCCACGGGCCAGATTGATTTCCTGCTGTGCCACAAACCACAACGCGGATTGCCGGAACCGCTCCGGCATGGCGCCTTCAAGTGCCCGCTGTCGCATCCTGCGCAGGAACGGAGGCAGCTCCTTGGGAAAGCCCGCATGCACCGCCGAGAGCGACCCCGACACTGCAATCCGGTATGCCGCGAGCGGGGCACGCACCAAGGCCACCGGTGTTTCGTCACCAAGCCGGAACCACAGATCCAGGTCTTCTCCAGCCGATTCGCCCTCGGGAAAGCAGGGCTGCATCTGTCGCAATCTCGACGTTCGCACCGCGACACTGCTGGCGCAAAACGGAATTCCCTTCATCCAGCGCGAACGCAGGTCTTCGATCAGCTCGATCTGGTCGAACGCGTCCGGCAACTGCCACGTGTCGAACTCCTCGCCGCGCCGCGCGGGCAGCCTGACAAACCCGGTGGCCAGCATGTCGGTATTGGGCCAGGCGCGATGGGCTTTGACCAGGTTCGCCAGGAATTGCGAGTGGTACCAGTCGTCGGCATCCAGAAAGCAGACCCACTCTCCTTGCGCCTGCGCAATGCCGTGGTTGCGCGCCGCGGACACACCAGCGTTGGCTTGCCTGATGACTCGCACGCGCTCGTGGCCCATGCCTTCGATCGCTTCCGCACCGCCGTCACATGAGCCGTCGTCGACGACGATCACTTCGTGCGGCGCAAAGCTTTGCGCCAGCACCGAACGGACCGCGCTTTCGATGTACCCGGCCTTGTTGTACAGCGGAATGACAACGGAAAACTTCATGATGCGGTTCCATAAACCGGCCGTGCGCGTACCGGCATCACCTTCGCGGCCATGGCCCCGGCCGAAGGCAGGACCGCCAGGAGCAGCAGGTGCCCGAACGGTTCGGTTCCGTACGCGAACAGCATGATGGGCACTTCGCTGATCGAAAGCAGCGCCAGCCCCAGGAACAGGGCGAGGCTCAAGCCTCCGGTAGCCCGGGCGTGGCGGACCGACAAGACGAGCAGCACGCTCGCATAGAGGACGAGGGCAACCGCACCCACAGTGCCCGAGCGTGCCAGCGTGTCCATGAACTGGTTGTGCGCGTTGATCGCGTTGGGCATGCCGATGCTGGCCCGGAAGGCGTCGTCCCAGAGGTTCGGGCCGTAGCCGAATACGGGGTTTGCCTGCCACTCCTCGAGCGCGACGGCCCAGATGCGGTCGCGGCCCGACATGGACATCAGCTGGGCACCCTGTGCGGTGTCCAGGAAATCGATCCACTGCGCTTCCGGATTGGTGAGCAGGAACACAGCCAGCACGCCTACAGCCCCTGCCATCACGGACAGGCAGACCATGATCCCGAATGCGCCTTGAGTCGGATCTCCGAGCCGGCGCCAAAGGCTGGGCCCGTGGCGCACGGCAATCATGCAGCCGCCACACAGGACGAAAGCGATCCAGGCGGTCTTGGACTGCGCCATCACCAGCACGGACAGTCCCAGCACCCACGCAAAGCGGTTGACCCACCGGCGCTCGAAGGGACGGGCCAACAGCAGCAGCAGCGCGGTCTGCGCGAACATCCCCAATGCCACCGGGTGCGTGGCAACGCCGCCCAGGCGAGGTACGCCTGGTAGCAGCCCCTCCTTGTAATTCGCGTCCAGCACCATGGCCGGAAAGATCGGTATCAACAGGACGCCCAACAGCATGAAGAGCATCAGCGCAGTGCGCGAAGCGTCCAGCAGCATGTCGCGATCCCGAACGGTCGTGAGCATGTAGGCGAACCCGATCAGCAGCGTGTAGAGGTACTCGTGCGAAAGATGCGGGTGCGCACCGAACATCGCCGGCGCGGCGACGCTGGCCAGCCAGTAAATCACGAAACTCCATGCCAGGATGGGAGAAGGCAATTGCTGGTGCTGCATGAAGTGGCTGACGATGCGTTCGCCGCAAGCCGCGATCACCAGCAGCGATACACCGCGCTGGGCCCAGACCACGATGGGGTGGCGATACCCCGCCTCGCCGGACTGAAGCTCGCTGAACATCAGCGCCAGGTCGCGGCCCGACAGCAGCACCGTGAGCGCCGCCAAACCCAGCATGGCGGGCAGGACCCAATGGAGAAATCCGTTCGGCCGGGTCATCGGGGTTGTTCCGTCACATGAGAAACCGCAGCGGCAGTGCTCGCCAGACGCGGCGCCAACCGGGGCGCCAGCCTGGCCAGCGCTGTCTGCGCCGAGGGGCCGAGCACCTGGGGACGCATGCCGACGAGCAGCAGCATGGCCAGCGAGGCGCTCGCGCCTGCGGCGAGCAGGGAAATGGCGGGCATGTTCAAGGCTGCTGTGGCGTGCTGCGCCGCGATCACGCTGATGGCGCATACCGATGCCAGGCCCAGGCCGCGCGCGGCATCCGGTGCGAGAACGCTCCAACGCAAGTTCAAGGCCTTCAGGGCAGCCGCGATGATGACGAGCGCGCGCGCAAAAATGACTGCTGCCGAAACGGCCGCCACGCCCCGGATGCCAGCCGGTGCATACAGCCACCAGGCCGGCACCGCCAAGGCGAGCAGGGGTATCTGCAGCTGGTATTCGAGGTGCCGCCGGCCCGTGTTCCACAACACCGGCGTTGACAATCCCCAGCAGCTCCAGGCCGGCAGGCACAGGAACAGGATCGCCAGCACCCAGGCCGACTCTGCCCAGGCGGCTCCATACATCAGGCTGACCAGGTCGGCCGACATCAGCGCTGCGACGGCCGCTATGGGCGTGACCAGCACCAGCAGGCAGGCCAATCCAAGCAGCCAGCCCTGGGCCAGCCGTTGAGGCTCGTTCTGGAGTTTGGCGCCCGTGGCGAGGAACGCGGGTTGCAAGGCGCCGACCAGCAGGACATTCGGAATGGACGCCAGGTTGTATGCCAGCATGTACAAGCCCACGGCGTGCGCATTCAGAACCCGGCCGATCAGGACCCGGTCAAGATTGCTCAGCAGCCAGTTCACGACGTTGGTCAGGAACACCGCCCACCCGGTCGAGAGCGCGACGGAACCACCTGAATGCGAGAAGAGCGGCCGGACTGCGTGCGGCTTGGCCGCGTAAGTGCCCACAAGCGTCACCGCGGCCTGCACCACGCAAGCCGTGCCCAGCGCATAGGCGCCGTAGCCATTCAAGGCCATCGGAACACCCACCGCCAGATAACCAATGGCGTAGCTCGCCAGCTGGATCAAACCCAGGACACGGAAATTAAGGTCGCGCTGCAACAGGCAGGTGGCGGGACCACCGGCGGCCATCAGCAAATTGGCCAGCGACAGCAGTTGCACCATTCCTTCGACGCGGGGATCGCCGAAGAAGCTCGCGATCGCCGGTGCCGCCGCATACATGGCAACGGCTGAAAGCAGGCCCGCCATCAGCTGCCAGGTGAACGAAAACCGGATGTCATCGCGCGAAACCGTCGGCAGCAGCATCAGCGTGTAGCTGAAACTCGCCGCTGAAAGAAAAGTGGCGAAGGTCAGCACTGTCATGCTGATGCCGTACACACCGAAGTTGCCGGGGCCCAGCATTCGCGCCAGCGCGATCTGCGCGACGAGCTGCAATGCGAAGCGGGCGACTGTGGTGAGCGCACTCCACTTGAGTGCCCGCTCCGCCAGGGCCGCCAGAGGGCCCACGGTCATTGTCTGTTCGCGCTGAAGCGCCGTAGCGCGATGCCGGACATGAGCGCCACGGCGGCAAGCAGCATCGCCTTGCCGCTGCGGGGCGGATGGTCGGAGCCCTCGGGCGTGCCCTGCTTGGAGCGCGAGTCTTGCGCGATCTCGTCTGTGGCAGCCGGCGCGTCGCGTGTGCCGGCCGCGGCGGTCTTGATCAACTCGCCGCCGGGACGGGCCACCGCGTGGGTCACGCCCTTGGAGGTCTTGACCACTGCGTTCGCATGCCG
>JBKJHN010000134.1:0-9403 GCA_046599015.1 Ramlibacter sp. | reverse complement strand
GTCGTGGCCCTTGGCATGGTCATGCCCGTGATGCGCATGCCCGTGCGACGCTTGAGCCGAATACGCGCCGCTCTCCGGTTCGAACGCCGCCGCCGTCTCGTTCACGATCAGGTGCATTGCCCTCAGCAGGTCGGCGAGCACGTGATCCGGCTCGATCTTCAGGTGATCCGGCTTGAGCTCGATCGGCACATGGCGATTTCCCAGGTGATATGCAGCGCGAGTCAGGTCGAACGGCGTACCGTGCTCGGCGCAGTGCGTGATCACCAGCACCGGCTGCGGCGCGGCGATCACCTTTACCAGGGACCCGTCTTCAGCGACCAGGACATCGCCGCCGCGCACGACGGTGCCACGCGAAAGAAACACACCGAGACGGCGGCCCTGCGAGTCAGTGCATTCAAAGCGGCTCCTCTGGCGCACGTCCCAGTCCAGTTCCACCGTCGCCGCGCGTTTGAGCAGCACCGGCGCGAGGCCGTGGCCGCCGGCCAGTACCTTGGAGATTTGCAGCACGGCTGTTCCTAAAACAGGAAGTAGCGCTGCGCCATCGGCAGCACGGTGGCCGGCTCGCAGGTCAGAAGCTGGCCGTCGGCCCGCACCGCATAGGTCTGCGGATCGATTTCCATCTTGGGCAGATAGCCGTTGTGGATCAGATCCTGCTTGCGCACTTGACGGATGTTCTTCACGACGCTCAGGTTCTTTGCCAGGCCGAAGGCTTCCTTGATGCCGGCATTCAAACCGGCTTGCGAAACGAATGTCAGCGAGCCTTTTGCGACAGCGCCGCCGAAGCTGCCGAACATCGGCCGGTAGTGCATCGGCTGCGGCGTTGGAATCGACGCGTTGGGGTCGCCCATCGCGGCCATCGCGATGAAGCCGCCCTTCAGGATCAACGCCGGCTTGATGCCGAAGAAGGCTGGCTTCCAGACCACCAGGTCGGCCCATTTGCCTTGCTCGATGCTGCCCACTTCGTGGCTGATTCCGTGCGAGATCGCCGGGTTGATCGTGTACTTGGCGATGTAGCGTTTGGCGCGGAAGTTGTCGTTGCGGGTGTCTTGCTGGGTGGTGTGCCCCCACCCCTGCCCTCCCCCGGAGGGGGAGGGAGCCAGGGCAGCGGGAGGGGCCAGGAAACCCCGCTGCAGTTTCATCTTGTGCGCGGTCTGCCAAGTGCGCAGGATCACTTCGCCGACGCGGCCCATGGCCTGCGAGTCGCTGGACATCATGCTGATCGCCCCCAGGTCGTGCAGCACGTCCTCGGCAGCGATCGTTTCCTTGCGGATTCGGCTCTCTGCGAAAGCCAGGTCTTCGGCGATGCCGGGATCCAGGTGGTGGCACACCATCAACATGTCGACGTGCTCGTCGAGCGTGTTGATCGTGTAGGGCATCGTCGGGTTGGTCGATGAAGGCAGAAAGTTCGCTTCGCCGACCACGCGCAAGATGTCGGGCGCGTGGCCGCCACCCGCGCCTTCAGTATGGAATGCGCACAACGCGCGGCCCTTGGTTGCCGCGATCGTGTTCTCGACGAAACCGGACTCGTTCAGTGTGTCGCTGTGGATCGCAACCTGCACGTCGCATTCGTCCGCTACGTCCAGGCAGTTGCTGATCGCAGCCGGTGTCGTGCCCCAGTCTTCGTGCAGCTTCAATCCGATCACGCCCGCGTTCACCTGCTCGTGCAGCGCGGCCGGCAGGCTCGCGTTGCCTTTGCCGAGAAAGCCCAGGTTCATCGGGAAGGCGTCGGCTGCCTGCAGCATGCGCTCGATGTTCCAGGGGCCCGGTGTGCAGGTGGTGGCAAACGTGCCGGTGGCCGGACCGGTGCCGCCGCCCAGCATCGTGGTGACCCCGGAGGCGAGCGCCTCCTCGATCTGCTGCGGACAGATGAAATGGATGTGGCTGTCGATGCCGCCGGCGGTGACGATGTTGCCTTCGCAGGAAATGATTTCCGTGCCCGGACCGATGATGATGTCCACGCCGGGTTGCGTGTCGGGGTTGCCCGCCTTGCCGATGGCAGCGATGCGACCGTCTTTCACGCCGATGTCGGCCTTGACGATGCCCCAGTGATCCAGAATCAGCGCGTTGGTGAGCACGCAATCCATCGCTCCTTCAGCGCGTGTGCGTTGGCTTTGCGCCATGCCGTCGCGGATGGTCTTGCCGCCACCGAACTTCACTTCCTCACCGTAGCCGCCTGCGCGCAGTGTGAAGTCGTCTTCCACTTCAATCACCAGTTCGGTGTCGGCCAGCCGCACGCGATCGCCCGTCGTGGGGCCGAACATCTCGGCATAGGCGCGTCGTCCGATGGTGGCCATTACAGGTTTCCTTGGACGAGGCCGCGGAAGCCGTACACCTTGCGGTCGCCGGCGAAGTCAACCAATTCGATCGTGCGCTGCTGCCCCGGCTCGAAGCGCACCGCGGTGCCCGATGCGATATTCAGCCGCATGCCACGCGCCGCGTCGCGGTCGAACTGCAGCGCGCCGTTGGTTTCGGCGAAGTGGTAGTGCGATCCCACCTGGATCGGCCGGTCCGCGGTGTTGCGCACGATCAGCGTGGCCGTGCGGCGGCCGGGATTGAGCGGGTGATCGCCCGTGTCCGTCAAGAGTTCGCCGGGGATCATGCTGTTCAAACCACGGGTTGGTGCACGGTGACCAGCTTGGTACCGTCGGGGAAAGTCGCTTCCACCTGGATGTCGGGAATCATCTCCGCCACGCCTTCCATCACGTCAGCCCGGGTCAGGATGGTCCGGCCCTCGCTCATGAGTTGCGCGACGGACTTGCCGTCACGCGCCCCTTCCATCACTGCGGCGGAAATCAGGGCCATCGCCTCCGGGTAGTTGAGCTTCAGCCCACGCGCACGTCGCCGCTCCGCCAGCAGGGCGGCGGTGAAGATCAGCAGCTTGTCTTTTTCGCGGGGCGTGAGTTCCATCGATCGATCTTAGTGCAAGGGGCGTGCCGGCCATGAATGGCACGGAAACTGCACTTCCCACCCGTGAGCGAAACCATCCCGATCGTGCCGATTCCGCTGGACGCCCCGCAAAGGGTGATGAAGGTGCGGCGCGACTACAACAGCTGGGTGGCCAGCGAGACCATGGAAGACTACGCGCTACGCTATACGCCGCAGCGTTTTCGCAAATGGTCCACCTTTCGCGTCGCCAATACGGCTTTCGGCGCGGCTTCGTTCCTGATCCTGGAAGCCGTGGGCGCGACCCTGCTGGTGCAGTACGGATTCGTCAACGCCTTCTGGGCCATCCTGGCCACCGGCTTCATCATCTTCCTGGCAGGCGTGCCGATCAGCATCTACGCCGCCCGGTACGGGTTGGATATGGACCTGCTGACGCGCGGCGCCGGCTTCGGGTACCTCGGTTCCACGATCACGTCGTTGATCTACGCATCCTTCACATTCATCTTTTTCGCGCTGGAAGCTGCCGTGATGGCGTACGCGCTGGAACTGGCACTGGGCATTCCGCCAAGCTGGGGTTACCTGATCTGCGCTCTGGTGGTGATTCCGCTGGTGACGCATGGGGTGTCGACGATCAGCCAGCTTCAGATGTGGACCCAGCCCTTGTGGCTCGTGATGCTGGTCGTGCCCTTCGGGTATGTGATGGCGCGCGATCCTGGTGCGTTCGCAGGCGTGCTGCACTACGTTGGTGAACAGGCGCAGAACGCGAATTTCGATTTGCACTTGTTTGGTGCCGCGCTGACAGTGGGCGTTGCGCTGATCACGCAGATGGGCGAGCAGGCGGATTACCTGCGTTTCATGCCGGCCAAGACTAGCGCCAATCGCAAGGCGTGGTGGCTCGGCGTTTTGGCCGGCGGCCCCGGCTGGGTGGTGCTGGGCGTCCTCAAGATGCTCGGCGGCGCGTTGCTGGCGTATCTCGCGATCAAGCACATGGTGCCGCCAGACCGCGCTGTCGATCCGAATCAGATGTATCTCGCCGCGTACGAATACGTCTTTCCGCATTACGGGTGGGCGGTGGCCGCCACGGCGCTGTTCGTCGTCGTATCGCAGTTGAAGATCAACGTCACTAACGCATATGCCGGCTCGCTGGCCTGGTCCAATTTTTTCTCGCGCGTGACACACAGCCACCCGGGGCGAGTCGTCTGGGTGCTGTTCAACACATCGATCGCGTTCATGCTGATGGAGATGAATGTGTTCCAGGCGCTGGGGGATGTGCTGGGCCTGTACTCCAACGTGGCGATCGCGTGGATGATGGCGGTAGTCGCGGACCTTGTGGTCAACAAGCCTCTGGGGCTGTCGCCACCGGGCATCGAATTCAAGCGCGCCTATCTGTACGACATCAACCCGGTCGGAGTGGGCGCGATGGCGCTGGCCTCGGCGCTGTCGATTCCGGCGCACCTGGGAGTGTTCGGCCCGACGGCGCAGGCGTTTTCGGCGCTGATCGCGCTGGGAGTTTCATTCCTGACCGCGCCGCTGATCGCGTGGGCCACCAAGGGGCGCTACTACATCGCTAGACAGGGAGAAGGGGCGCGGCCTTCCGGCGCCTACCTCGCCACGACCCTCAAGCGCTGCGTGATCTGCGAGCGTGAGTACGAGATGCCGGACATGGCGCACTGCCCGGCCTACCAGGGACCGATCTGCTCGTTGTGCTGCACGCTCGATGCGCGCTGCGGCGACCTTTGCAAGCCGCAGGCGAGTCTTGCCTCGCAGTGGTCGGCATCGCTGCGCTGGCTGCTGCCGCGTCGCCTGTGGCCGTATCTGGATACCGGCCTGGCTCACTTCCTCTTGCTGATGTCGATCGTCGTGCTGCTGCTGGCTACAGTGTTTGGGCTGCTGTATCACCAGGAGGTGCGCATGGTGACGCAGATGCTGGACACCTCGGCGATCTCTGAAGGAACTCTGCGTTCCGGCTTCCTCAAGGCGTACATGGCGCTATTGGTCATCGCGGGCATCGTCGCCTGGTGGTTGGTGCTGGCGCACAAGAGCCGGCAGGTGGCGCAGGAAGAATCGAACCGGCAAACCCATTTGCTGATGCGCGAGATCGAATCGCATCGCCAGACCGACGAAGCCCTGCAAAGCGCCAAGCTGCTGGCCGAAGAGGCCAGGCGCGCCGCGGAGCAGGCGAATCAGGCCAAGAGCCGCTACATCAGCGCGATCAGCCATGAACTGCGCACGCCGCTCAACAGCATCCTGGGATACGCGCAGCTGATGGGCGAGGACGCGGGCGTGCCGGTGCACCGCAAGCAGGCCGTCAACGTGATCAAGCGTGGCGGTGAGCACCTGCTGTCGCTGATCGAGGGCACGCTGGACATCGCGCGCATCGAAAGCGGCAAGCTCACGCTCACCGTCAAGCCGATGCAATTCGCCGATTGCGTGCACGAGATGGCCGGCATGTTCGAGTTGCAGGCCGCCGGCAAGGGGCTGGCCTTCAAATTCGAACCGCTGGGCAATCTGCCCGAGGTGGTGCGCGCCGACGAGAAGCGGGTGCGGCAGATCCTGATCAACCTGCTGGGTAACGCGATCAAGTTCACGACAGAAGGTCAGGTGACCTTTCGCGTGCGGCACGCCCGCGAAATGGCCTGGGTCGAGATCGAAGACACCGGCCCCGGGCTGGCATCGCACGAGATCGAGCAGATCTTCGAGCCCTTCGCACGTGCTGCCAGTGCCGGGCATTCGGCACCGGGCGCGGGCCTGGGCCTCACCATCGCCAAGATGCTGACGGACCTGATGGGCGGGGAGCTCAAGGTGGAGAGTACGCCGGGCGTCGGTTCGGTCTTCCGCATCCAGTTGTTCGTGCCCCAGGTGCGCACCCCCGCACGGCGCGCGCCGGCAGCGGCGCCCCGCCCGCGCCGGGACTATGAGGGCAGGCGCCGGCGGATCCTGGTTGTCGACAACGAGGAAGCTGACCGGCAACTGCTGGTGCACGTGCTCGAACCGCTCGGCTTCCAGTTGCGCACCGCGGCGAGCGGGCACGATGCGCTGGATCTGGTGGCCGCAGGCCTGCGCCCCGACGCGATCCTGATGGACCTGGCGATGCCCGGAATCGACGGCTGGGAAACCATCCGGCGCTTGCGGCGACTCGGCGCGAATGCGAAGGTGGCGGTGGTCTCGGCCAACGCCTTCGACAAGGGCATGGACAACGACGCCGGCGTTCGACCCAAAGACTTCATTCTCAAGCCGGTTCGGCACAGCGAGCTGCTGGACTGGCTGGAACGCGAGCTGGAATTGCGGTGGCTCGACACAGTCACGCCCCCTGCAACGGCGGCGCCAACAGCAACGTTGCCGTGGACCTGGCCGGCCCTGTCAGCCCTGAAGGCGCTGCACGAAGTGATCGAGCTGGGGTACTACCGCGGGATCATGAACCAGCTGGCCGCGATCGAAGCGGCGCAGCCGGAATGCGCTTCATTCGTCGCGTCGATGAGTGAGCTGGCCCGCCAGTTCCAGTTCGAAGCGATGAGCCGGCGGCTCTCGCAAGCGGCCGAGGAGAAGCTGCAATGAGCTCACGTCCCGTTGATCTGGGGCGCGCCGCCGATGGTTCGACTTTCGACCGCGCAACCAGCGAAGTGGTGCTGATCGTCGACGACGTGCCGGACAACCTTTCGGTATTGCACGACGCGCTGGACGAATCCGGCTACACGGTGCTGGTGGCCACCAGCGGAGGGGCGGCACTGCAGCGCGCCGCGCAGGCGCTGCCCGACATCGTGCTGCTCGACGCGATGATGCCCGGCATCGACGGTTTCGAAGTGGCCAGGCGGCTGAAGGCGTCACCGCAAACGGCGCACATTCCGATCATCTTCATGACCGGCCTGACCGAGACCGAACATCTGGTCGCGGCATTGGAGGCCGGTGGCGTTGACTACGTGACCAAGCCGATCAAGCCGAAGGAAGTGCTGGCGCGCATGGGTGTGCACATGCAGGGCGCCCGGCAGGCGCGGCAGACACGCAATGCGCTGGACGCTTTCGGCTACGCCAGCATCACGGTGCGCGCAAGCGACGGCAAGCTGATGTGGCAAACGGCGTTGGCGCGAGAACTGCTCATGACCTATTACGGTACGAGCGCGCCGCAAACACCGGGGCCCGTGATCGGCTGGTTGCGCCGGCACCTGAAGGAGGCAGAGCAGCAGATCGAGCCGCCGCGGCTCACGGCCGAACTCGGCGCGCGGCGTTTGACCTTCCGGCTGCACCAGCAGACCGGCGATGACGACTGGCTGATCGTGATGCGCGAGGTCTCCGACAGCGCCGTGATTCAGGCGATGAGCCTGTCGTTCAAGCTCACTGCCCGCGAGGCCGAGGTGCTGTACTGGGTTGTGAAGGGCAAGATCAATCGCGACATCGCGGACATCCTGGGCGCCAGCCCGGCCACGGTGAAGAAGCACCTCGAACGGGTGTTCGTCAAGCTGGGTGTCGAGACGCGAACGGCCGCCGCCGGCATGGCGATGAGCCGCATCCGGCAGCTGCTGCCGCAGTTCGAGGGATGATGACTTTGCTCCCTCTCCCAGAGGGAGAGGGAGTGGGAACACTTAACCCGCCGCCGAAGCCCGATTCGCCTTCGCCGCCGGGCCGACCATCGAAACCACCTGCGCGGCATTGGCCAGGTTCCGCGGAGCGCTGTCGTTCACCACGGGCTGCGCTTCCACCAGCGCGCTGTCGCTCTCCAGCGCTTCGTCGGCCTGCGCGATCAATTCGATCATCGCGTTGGCAGTTCTGTCCCACGAGGTACGCGCAACCACTTCGGCCAGCATTTGCGCATGCGCCAGCTGTTCCGCTCGAGTGCGTTCCAGGATTTCCGCGCACGAGGCCACGAAGCCCTGCGGCGTGTCGGCGATCTGCACCACATGTCCGTAGGGCTCGACCACGTCCCTGATCGAGGTGCTGACGGAGGGGCGGCCGCACGCCATGTATTCCAGCGTCTTGGTCGGGCTGATGTAGCGTGTCGCCTCATTCAGCGCAAATGGCATCAGGCACACATCCCATCCGGAGATGAAGGACGGCAGGTCGTCGTAGCTCTGCTGGCCCAACCAGTGGATGTTCTGGCGGTGCGGCAGCGCGCCCGGATCGACCTTGGCGGTCGGACCGACCATCACGATCTCCCAATCGGGGCGAGCCTGCGCCACCGAGGCGATCAGGTCCAGGTTGATCCGTTCGTCAATGACGCCGCAGTAACCCAGCCGGGGCCGCGCAAGCTGCGCCTGCAAAGGATGATCCTGCGTGGCCTTCGCGAAGTGCTGCGCGTCCACACTGCTCGGAAAGCAATGCACGTCCGGATGGCGGCCCTTCTTGGCGTTGTACAGGCTGCGGCCGCCCGTGAAGACCAGGGCGGCCATCTTGAACAAAGCGTTCTCGCGCTGCACCAGCTGGCGCGGTGCATTCTTGAACGCGGTCAGTTCGTCCATGCAGTCATACACCACGCCGCGCGGCCTCAGTTCGGTCGCCAGGGGCAAAGCCATCGGCGTATAAAACCAGATCCAGTAATCGGTCACGGCCTCGTCGCGCATCGCCTCCATCACCATTTGTTGCAGGGCCGGCAAATGGTCGTCGTGAAAACCGTATGGCTCGCCGGTCACGTGCGGCCGCCACACCTCCACGCCGTCAGCCGGCGCGAATCGCTCGAGCTCGTTGCGATCCGCCTTGACGACGGGCTCTTCGATGAAGATCACTCGCCATCGGATTGCCAGCCGCGACAACAGGTGTTGCGGGCGCTGGTAGACAAAATTCCAGCGCAGGTGGGAAAAGACGACCAGCGTTTTCATGAAGCTTCCTTTTCGAATCGATGCAGGTTGGGCGGGGCGACATGGCGCCCTGCGGTGTGAATCAGGCCCGGCAAGTGGTCAGCACATGCGTGTGATCCATGCGGATCATGTTGGTAACGCTCGGAGACAAGCGGCTGAGCAGCTGGATCATGGCTTTTTCGCTAAATGGACAGCTGCCCATTAAAAAGACATACCGCCTCGCCGTCTGTCGGACGCCGGCTTGTCATCACCGTGGCGCGCCGGGTGATCCCGTTCGCGGCATACGCCATGTGCCGTATTTCGCTGCTGAGCACCCAAACCTACGATGGGCTGTCCACATCAGGAGCTCCGCAGGCCCAGGGTGCGGCGCAAATCCGGTCGTTATCCGTTCGATTGTTCAACGCTTTAGGAGCATCACACATGCAACGTCGCTTTACCCTCAAGGCGCTCACCGCCGCCGTCGCCCTGGCCAGCCTGTCGGTGCTGCCCGCCCACGCGCAGTCCAAGGACACCATCAAGGTCGGCATCCTGCACAGCCTGTCGGGCACGATGGCCATCTCGGAGACCGTGCTCAAGGACACGGTGCTGATGGCGATCGACGAAATCAACGCCAAGGGCGGCGTGCTGGGCAAGAAACTCGAACCTGTCGTGGTCGACCCGGCTTCCAACTGGCCGCTGTTTGCCGAGAAGACCAAGCAGCTGCTCACGCAAGACAAGGTCGCGGTGATCTTCGG
>JBKJHN010000055.1:0-5708 GCA_046599015.1 Ramlibacter sp. | reverse complement strand
CAGGCCGGCGGGAGCGCCTTCGACCACGGCGAAGAGGTCGTCTTCTTTCATGACCAGCAGTTCCTCGCCATCGACCTTGACGGTCTGGCCGCTGTACTTGCCGAACAGGACGCGGTCGCCGACGGCGACATTGAGGGTGATCAGTTCACCCTTGTCGGTCTTGCGGCCAGGGCCGACGGCCAGCACTTCACCCTGGTCGGGCTTTTCGGCGGCGTTGTCGGGGATGACGATGCCCGAAGCGGTCTTGGTCTCACTATCGATACGCTTGACGATCACGCGGTCGTGCAGGGGGCGAAGTTTCATTGCATCTCCTTGACTTGAAACTGGGGGACATCAAAAAGCGCCAACAAAATTAGCGCTTAAGAACTATACGAGGAGTTAGCGGCGCTGTTAGCACTCAACTCCAGCGAGTGCTAATGATAAGGCCTTTTTCCCGGGTTTCAAGGGCTCAGGTGCAAGCAATCGAACTGCGACCGGACATGGGCCGCACGCTGGCAAGCAAGTTTTGCTCAAAAGGTTAGCTTCGCGCCTACTGTGTAGACGCGGATCCCGCTGCTGCTCCCAACGGTGCCGTCCAGCTGTAGCTGGGTCGTGAAATTCGCGCGCAGGCCAACCTGGAGGGTCGGTTTGGCGCGCTCGGCGCCGAACCACTCGATGTGAGGGGTGACGCCAAGGAACGGTCTCTCGTACGCGATGCCCCAGACCAACGTCCCCTGCGAGCGTCTTGCCTTGGACACGCCCAGGTTCAGGTGAGCGCTGCCCCAGTCAGGCTGGTTGCAGGTGAGCAAACCGTTCAGGTAAGCGGCGTTGGCTGCGGCTGTGGCGCGCGCCAATCCTGCCACGGCCGCTACGTTGCAGCCGTGCTCCCTGCTCGCGGTGATGCGCCATTTCGCCTGCAAGGCGCTGGCGCTGAGCGAGGCGCCCCGCTCGCGTGACAGCAGGGCGCCGATCTCGAGACCGTCCATGGGCGCGTACGCCGGCGCCAGGTTGTACACGGTGGCACCGGTCGCATGGGCTACCCATGCCTCGAGCTGCCCGCGCCCGGCCTCATTTACGTTCGCGTCGTCCACGGTCAACGGCCGGCCGGCCGTCGCCGCCGTACCGGTGCCAATCAGAATGATGAACGCCGCACGACGGACCTTGCCGGTTGTTCTCATGCCATGGCTCGAAAGAAAATCTCATCATGACATGTGTGCAATCCAGGTCCCTTATAGGACCGATGGCCACAGGCGCTGGTGCAAACAGCCGCTTGGTGCTAATGTCACCAGGCTGCGCGAAAGGAAGGCCGCTGATGCTGAAAATCTTGATTGCCGTGGATGGCTCGGAGTTGTCGTTGGACGCCGTCAGGCATGCGCTGCGGCTGCGGGAAGCGGGCTTGAAAGCGGCCTTTGTGCTGGCCAATGTGCAGGAACCTGCATCCCTGTACGAAGTGCTCACGGTGCACGACGCGCAGCGGCTGCAGGACCTCACGGCTCGTGCCGGAGAACATTCGTTGCAGGCCGCGCGCGACCTGTTCCACAGCGCCGGTGTGGACTACGAATTCGAGGTGGCTTCGGGCGACCCGGCCCATACCTTGCTGGATATAGCCGAGAACTACCACTGCACCGCGATCATCGCTGGCGCGCGCGGCAAGGCAGGCCTGGGCGGCGCCGATCTGGGCTCGGTCGCGCACGAACTGATGCACGTCTCCCGACTGCCCATCACGATCGTCAAGCACACTGAAGCGCAGGAGCGCGTGCGCGAGCAACTGCCGGAGCAAGAGACGGGCAGCACCGACACGGAGCTCCAGCCGCTGATCGGCCTGGCTTGACCCGACCCTGCGTCAACGCCGCGTGGCGCCACGCGCAGTCACGGGGCGCCCAGCAGCGGCAGCATGACCTTGAATTGACTGCCAGATCCCTTGCCGGGGCTGGTCACCCGCACCGTCCCCTGGTGCGCTTGGACCAGTTCGCGGACCACCGTCAGCCCGATGCCCAGGCCGCTGCCGTCGAACGCCATGGCGTGCGCATCCTGCACGAAGGGCTCGAAGACATTGGGCAATGCCTCGGCCGTGATCCCAATGCCGTTGTCGGACACGGTCACCAGCACCGCTGCCTCCGTCACGGCCGCGGTCAGGAGGATTTCGCCGCCTTGCGGCGTGTACTTGGATGCGTTGTCCAGCAGATTGGTAAAGACTTGTGTCAGGCGGACGGCGTCGCCCTCCACATCGATCGTGCGGCCGGGCAAAGACACCTCGAAGTGCTGCAAGCGGGCGTCCATCGCGGGCCGGCAGGCATCCACCACCTCATCGAGCAGGTCCAGTAATTCCACCGTGCGGCTTTCTATTCGCAGCTTGCCGGTGTTGACGCGCGACACGTCGAGCAAATCGCCCACCAGCCGCGACATGTTGCGCACCTGTTTTTCGATGATGGCCTGATTCCTTGCCAACGCCGCGCCGCCCTCGGGGATGCGGCTCAGGTTCGCCGCCGCATTGCTCATGGGCGCCAGCGGATGCCGCAGCTCATGCGCCAGGACCCCCAGGAATTCGGTCTGCCGGCGCTGTGCACGCTCGGCCGCGGCCTGTAGGTCCTGGGCGCTGAGCACCGCAAGAACCAGTTGGGTATTGGCTTCTTGCAGCAAGCCGTGCTGGCGCTGGTGTTCCGCCAGCGCCGCCGCGTGCCGGGTCAATGGGTTGCGCAGCGCTTCCAGCGCACGCAGCTCCAGGCTTCTAGTTCCGGTGGGCGCCTCGCCATGGAACGCAAAGCTGTCGAGCCCGCGCCATTTGGCCCGGTACATCGCGGCGACCGCCCGGTCGATCAGGCTGTCGGCGTCTTCTCCGTCGTCAGGGAACAGGCTGATGCCGACGGTCGCCGACAGGCGCAGCACGTGGTCGTCCAGACGAAACGGCGCGCCCAGCGCGGCCACCAATGCGGCGCCCACCTTCAGGGCCTCGGAAGCGCCGGCAACATCGGGCAGCAGGATCAGGAACTCGTCGCTGCCGTGGCGGCTCACGGTCTCCGATTCGCGCACCGAATCGGCCAGCCGGCGCGCCGTGATCTGCAGTACCCGGTCGCCGACGGCGTGGCCGAGCGTGTCGTTGATATGCCTGAAGTCGGTGAGGTCCAGCAGCAGCAGCGCGACCCGGCCAGCGTTTTGCCTGGCGTTCGCTACGGCCAATGCCAGCCGCGCGCGCAGCAGCACGCGATTGGGCAACCCTGTCAAGGGGTCCAGCGCGGCCGCTTGCGACACTTCCTCCAGGGCCCGGGCGCTTTCCTCGGCGGCTCGCTGAGAGGCCAGCGTTGCCAGCACCAGCCGCTCATTGGCTTCCACCAGCCGCGCCGCCCGGCTGTTGTCCACCTCGTTTTGGGCCGTGGCCAGGTTCTGGCGTACCTGGGCCAACTGCGCCTGGGCGGCCTGGATTTGTTCCTGGATTCGTGCCAGTTCGCCGGCGGCCGCGGTCAGGTCGCTTTCGGGGGAATCAGGTTGGCGCTTCACGGCCGCGAGCTGCTTGTTTCTGGCGAGCCTGGTTCGCGCTCCTCCCGCCTGGTCGGACGCCCGCCCAGCAATCCTTCCTGGTCCGGCAGCATGTCGCCGATGCGGATGCCGCTGTTGTCGATCTGGTACTCGCGCAGTTCGTTCGAATGAGTGCTGCCGCGTACCTTCACGACGGCTATCACGCGGCGCAGCCGGCTATCGACCTCGATGTAGCGCTGCACCACGATCGCATCGGTGAGGAAAGCGGTGCCATAGGGACTGAAGCGCAGGTCGGTATATCGGTCCTCCAGTTCCGAGGTCAGCAGCACGCTGACGCCCTCGGCCGCCAGCGCGGTGACCAGGCGCAGCAGCGACTCGCGAAAGTCGTCTCGGAAGGTCGGGGCCAGCTTGAGCTCGAACCCCGACAGCGAATCGATGACGACCCGCGTCGCTTTCAGGCGCCGCGCTTCATTGAGAAGCAGCCGCAGCACTTCATCGATCGACAGGTCGGGCGCGCCGGTTTCCACTAAACCAACGCGCCCGGCCTTGATCAGCTCCGCCAGCAGACGGTTGCGCGAGCGGTTCGGGACCTGCTCGAATGCCGCGATCACGCCGCTTTCGCCGCAGCGCGCGCCCTCTGCCAAAAACGCGGCGGCCAGGATGCTCTTGCCCGAGCCGGAAGGACCTGCCACCAGGATGGAATAGCCGCGCGGCAAGCCGCCCCCCAACATTTCGTCCAGCTGGGGAACCCCGGTCAGCAAGCGAGATTCGTGCTGCTCGAGAGTCGGGTAAAGAGTCGCTGGCCGGCGAGCGCCGGACGAAGCGAACACTTCGATGCCGGCCGCGCCGATGCGAAAAGAGTGCAGTCCCGGCACCGTCAATTGGCCTCGCATCTTCATGATCTCGAGCTTGCGAACCATGGAATTGCCCTGCACGCTCTGGCGCAGCCAGATCAAACCGTCGGCCACGGTAAATACCGGGTTGGCATCGGTTTCGATGAAGTACTCGCCGATCAGGAAAGTCGTCGCCTGCCAGCTGGTCATCAGCACGGCCAGCTGTTGCATGAAGTTCTGCAGGCTGTTGCGCTGCTCCCCCTCGGTTTTGCCCGCCAGCACCACAGAGCGAAAGGAGTCGACGAACACCAGACGCGGAGCGTGTTGCTTCACCTCGGCGACGATCCGGCGCAGCACCGCATCAAGGTCGCCGCTCAGGGCTTCTTCACCCAGATTGACGAACCGCACCGAGCGGTTGATTTCGGCGTGGTTGAAAAAGTCGAACTGCTGCTGGTAGCGCAGCATCTTCAGCGGCGGCTCGCCCAGCACCGTGATGTACAGCGCCGGGCAGTCGGGCGTGGCCAGGGCGAACATCAGCTGGTGCGCCAACGTCGTCTTGCCGCTTCCTGGCGGCCCGGCAATCAGGTTGAGCGAGAACTCCGGAAGGCCCCCTCCCAGCACCTCGTCCAGGCCCGGCACCCCGGTATGCATCCGGTTGATTGTCACTTTGTTTGTCATGGCGAATGGTCCTGTGCGGCGCGGCCGGTGAATGAACTGGACCAGGTGGAATAAAGCAATCGTTCGGTGAGCGAGCCTCCGATCAGGCTGCACAGCAATTCATAGAATGCCTGCAGGTGCGCACCGCCGCCGGCCGCTGCGGCGGCACTCTTCTGCTTTGCCAGCACGCTATTGAGGGCGGTGAGATCCATCCGCGTTTCGGTGCTCGCGGGAACCGCGGCCAGCCAGGGATGGTTGACACGGGTGAGGTAGAGGCTGCGCTCGTGGAGCGCGGCAACGCCGCGTTCGCCGATGATCGGTGTCAGCGCCGCCTCGATTTGCGTCCAGGCGGAAGCGATCGCGGCGGCGATTTGTGCGATGGTTCCCCCTTGGCTCGCCAGGCGCTCAAGTGCGTTGGCCAGCTCACGGCTTTCTTGGCTTTCCATGAAGGCACACTGGCCGAGTGAAAAAGGCGATCGTAACTCGACCTGTGTCCGGTGCCGGACTTTGCATCTCCCCCGTGTAAAAAAGTGTAGCTTTGGCGCAATGGGTCGTTTCGCGCACTCCGTGCGTGCGCAATTCAAGCTTGCCGCAGCTGGTAGGCCGCGGCGTCCCCTTCGGGCAGTTTGCGCAGCTCCCAGCGGCGCCGGTGAAAGGCTTCGAGCGCCGGCCGGTGCGCGATGGACACCAGCGCTCCCTGCTTGCGTTTGATCATCGCCGCGAGCCGCTCGTACAAAGTGTGTTCCGCTTCGGCATCCAAAGCGC
>JBKJHN010000088.1:0-8382 GCA_046599015.1 Ramlibacter sp. | reverse complement strand
CAAAGACATTCTCGCCCACTGCGATCGCGTGAGGGCGCGAACTGGACACCCAGTATCACCATTTGCTCGCGCAGATCCTGGCCCTGGCCGCGCAGGCCGGCCGCTAGGATCCGGGCGGCAGAGCGTCTGTTGCTCTCTTTCCCCCTGGGAGAGGTGAGGGCACGCGGCTGTTACTCCCTCTACCTTTGGAGAGGGTTGGGGTGAGGGCACACGCCGAACGGCGTCTCCCTGGGCAAAAGACCCGTCGCGCAAGCTGACCGCGCCGGGTCTCTAGAATGTTCGGCCCAACTCCAGAAATGACCGGCCGTATGACTCAGGGACTGATCCGCATCCGCGGCGCCAGGCAACACAATCTCAAGAATCTCGATCTCGATCTGCGCACCGGTGAGTTGACGGTGGTCACCGGGCCGAGCGGTTCGGGCAAATCGAGCCTGGTGTTCGACACCCTGTATGCGGAAGGCCAGCGCCGCTACGTCGAAACCTTCTCGGCTTACGCACGCCAATTCCTGGAGCGGATGGACAAGCCTGCCGTCGATCGTGTCGACGGCGTGCCGCCGGCGATCGCCATCGACCAGACCAATCCGGTCCGCTCATCGCGTTCCACGGTGGGCACGATGACCGAGCTCAACGACCACCTGAAGCTGTTGTTCGCCCGCGCAGGGCAGTTGTTCGATCGCAAGACGGCGCTGGCGGTGCGGCACGACACGCCGGAGACGATCCATGGCGAGTTGGTGGCCCGCACGGCGGCGGCCGATCCCCGGCTGGTGATCACATTCCCGGTTGAATTGCCGGCCGGAACTTCGGCTGAAGAGCTTGCCCAATGGCTGGCGGCGAGCGGCTTCACCCGCGTCCAGGCCGAGCACGAGGTGGCGACGCCTACCGGGCCGCGCAAGGTGCTGGATGTGGTGGCGGACCGCTTCCGCCTGCACGCGACGGAGAAAGCGCGGGCCATCGAGGCGATCGAGGTGGCGCTGAAGCGCGGGGCGGGGCGGATGTCGGTCTATGCGGCCCTCACCCCGGCCCTCTCCCAGAGGGAGAGGGAGCGAGACACGGCGGTCGTTGACGGACTGCCTGCCCTCACCCCAGCCCTCTCCCAGAGGTGGAGGGAGCAAGAGACGGCGGTGGCCGGGGCGGGGAGCGGAGAGGCCACTGGCTTACTCCCTCCCCCTTTGGGGGAGGGCGGGGGTGGGGGTACGCCGGGGGCCATGCATATCTGGAAATTCTCCACCGGCCTGCATTGCCCCGACAGCGACCTGCGCTACGCCGATCCGATCCCCTCGATGTTCTCCTTCAACTCGGCGGTGGGCGCCTGCGAAACCTGCCGCGGCTTCGGCCGCGTGATCGGCGTCGACTACGGCCTGGTGATTCCCAACGAGAAGCTCACGCTGCGCGCCGGCGCCATCAAGACCATCCAGACGCCGGCCTGGTCGGAAGCGCAGGAAGACCTGATGCGCCACGCCGAAGCGGCCGGCATTCCGCGCGACACGCCCTGGTACAAGCTCACGCCTGAGCAGCGCGGCTGGGTGATCAACGGCACGCCCGGCTACAAGGAGGGCAACTGGAACAAGCAGTGGTACGGCATCAAGCGCTTCTTCCAATACCTGGAGAGTAAAGCCTACAAGATGCACATCCGCGTGCTGCTGTCCAAATACCGCAGCTACACGCCGTGTGACGTCTGCGCTGGCGCCCGGCTGAAGACCGACAGCCTGCTCTGGCGCATCGGCAGCAAGCAAGACGCCGATGCGGTGCTTGAACCGACCAAGCGTTTCATGCCGGCCGGCGTGCAATGGAGCCGTGAGCAACTGGAAGCACTGCCTGGGTTGTGCCTGCACGACCTGATGATGATGCCGATCGATCGGCTGCGGCGGTTTTTTGATCGTATCTCTCCCTCCCCCTTCGGGGGAGGGCAGGGGTGGGGGCGTGGGACAGCGCTGGCCAGCCCCCATCCCAACCTTCCCCCAAAGGGGGAAGGGGCGAAGCCCGCAGCGGAAGGGGCCACGCCCGCAGCGGAAGGGGCGAAGCCCGCGAGGGAAGGGGATAGACAAGCCCTCAAACTTCTCTACGAAGAAATCACGACCCGCCTGAAGTACCTGGTCGACGTCGGCATTGGCTACCTCACGCTGGATCGCCAGAGCCGGACGCTCTCCGGTGGCGAAGTGCAGCGGATCAATCTCACCACCGCGCTCGGCACTTCGCTGGTCAACACGCTGTTCGTGCTCGACGAGCCCAGCATCGGGCTGCATCCGCGCGACATGAACCGCATCACCGAAGCCATGAAGCGCCTGCGCGATGCGGGCAATACGCTGGTGGTGGTGGAGCACGACCCGGCCGTGATGATGGCGGCGGACCGAATCATCGACATGGGGCCGGGGCCGGGCGAGCGCGGCGGCCAGATTGTGTTCGACGGCAGCACGCAGGATCTGCGCAACGCCGACACACTCACCGGTGCCTATCTGGGCGCGCGCAAGCACGTGGGCATGGGCTTCAAGCGCGCGGTGACGGACGCCACGCCGCGGTTGATCCTGGAAGGCGCGCGCGAGCACAACCTGAAGAACATCGCCGTCGAGTTCCCTCTTCAGCGACTGGTGTGCGTCACCGGGGTTTCGGGGTCGGGCAAGTCCACCCTCATTCAGGACGTGCTGGCGCCGGCGCTGACGCGGCACTTCGGCAAGGCGACGGAGACGCCCGGCGCGCACGACCGGTTGCTGGGTGCGGACCACCTGAGCGACGTGGTGTTTGTGGACCAGTCGCAGATCGGCAAGACCGCACGATCCAACCCGGTGAGCTATGTCGGCGCCTGGGACGCGATCCGCGAAATTTTTGCCAACGCGGGCCTGGCGCGCCAGCGTGGCTACACCAGTTCGAAATTCAGTTTCAACTCGGGCGATGGCCGCTGCGCGACCTGCGGCGGTTCGGGCTTCGAGCATGTGGAGATGCAGTTCCTCTCCGACGTGTACCTGCGCTGCCCGGATTGCGATGGCAAGCGCTATCGCCCGGAAATCCTGGAAGTCACCATCGAAAGAAAATCGGGGTCAGATTCCAATTTCCGCACCATGAACGTCGCCGACGTGCTGGACTTGACGGTGAACGAGGCG
The DNA here is from genome assembly GCA_046599015.1 of Ramlibacter sp. Lineage (GTDB taxonomy): Bacteria > Pseudomonadota > Gammaproteobacteria > Burkholderiales > Burkholderiaceae_C > Ramlibacter. The sequence continues at coordinate 5,287 of JBKJHN010000088.1, read as the reverse complement.
GCATCGCTTTTCGCCAATGACCGCGATGTGATCCGCGCACTGCAGCCCATTGTCGACGTCGGCCTGGAATACGTGAAGCTGGGCCAGCCGGTGCCCACCTTGTCCGGCGGCGAGTCGCAGCGACTCAAACTGGCGGGCTTTCTGGCGCAGGCAGCCAAGAGTGCGACCTCGAGCCGGCAGCCCACTGCGACGCGCGGGGTGCTGTTCATGTTCGACGAGCCGACAACCGGCCTGCACTTCGACGACATCGCCAAACTCATGCGCGCCTTGCGCAAGCTGCTGGAAGGCGGCAATTCCATCGTCGTCATCGAGCACAACCTGGATGTCATTCGCGCCGCCGATTGGTTGATCGACCTCGGCCCGGAGGGCGGTGATGCCGGGGGTCTGCTGGTCGCCGAGGGCCCCCCCGAGGAGGTGAAGCTGCACGCCAGCTCGCATACGGCGAAGGCGCTGCGGGAGTACGACGGCACTTTGGGAGTGGGTGCTCTCAGCGTGGCAGAGGGCACATCCTCTTACTCCCTCTCCCTTCAGGAGAGGGTCGGGGTGAGGGTGGGGGCAAGTGGGATCGCTTCCGGCGAGCGGAGCCCCCACCCTGCCCCTCCCCCAAAGGGGGAGGGAAGAAATGCAAAAGCCATCCAGATCGTCAACGCCCGCGAACACAACCTCAAGTCGCTGTCGGTCGACATCCCGCACAACAAATTCAGCGTGGTCACCGGCGTCTCGGGTTCGGGCAAGTCCACGCTGGCATTCGACATCCTGTTCAACGAAGGACAACGGCGCTACCTGGAATCGTTGAACGCCTATGCCCGCAGCATCGTGCAGCCCGCAGGGCGGCCGGAGGTGGACGCCGTCTACGGCATCCCACCGACAGTCGCGATCGAGCAGCGGCTGTCGCGCGGCGGACGCAAATCGACGGTGGGCACGACCACCGAGGTCTGGCACTTCTTGCGGCTGCTCTATGTGAAGCTGGGCATCCAGCATTGCGTCAAGGACGGCGCCGAAGTGCGGCCGCAAACGCCGGACAGCATCGCGCAGCAACTGCTCAAGCGCTATCGCGGCCAGCACATCGGCCTGCTGGCGCCGCTGGTGGTGAACCGCAAGGGCGTCTACACCGAACTCGCTGATTGGGCGCGTCCGCGCGGGCATACGCATTTGCGCGTCGACGGCAACTTCCTGCCGACCACCGGCTTCCCGCGGATCGACCGCTTCAAGGAACACACCATCGAGTTGCCGGTGTGCGACCTCGACGTGACCCCCGCCAACGAGGCATTGCTGCGCGCCAAACTCACCGAGGCACTGGAGCATGGCAAAGGCGTGTTGCATGTGCTGGCGCCGCTGGACGGGCTTAAAGGCGCGATGCTCGCCGGTCTCGGCGCCCACCACCACATCGGCAAGATCGAAGTGTTCTCGACCCGCCGTGCCTGCCCGGTGTGCAGCACCAGCTATGCCGAACTGGACCCGCGCCTGTTCTCCTACAACAGCAAGCACGGCTGGTGCCCGGAGTGCGTCGGCACCGGCGTGAAGCTCACGCGCGAGCAGCGCAAGGCGTATGACGACACCCTCCGCGACGACGACAGCAAGGGCCGCGAACAGACCTTCGCCGAACCCGAGGTGGAGGACGTGACGGACGAAGCCTGCCCATCCTGTCGCGGCAGCCGGCTGAACCTGCAGGCCCGCAACGTGAAGTTCGACCGCACCGGCATTGCCGAGATTGCCGCGCTCTCCGTCGTCGACGTCCGCCGCTGGGTCGAGAGCCTGCAGGTCAAGGGGGTGCTCAGCGTTCGCGAAGAAGGAATCTCGCGCGATCTGATCCCGGAGATCAGGAGCCGGTTGGAGTTCCTGGAAGAAGTGGGCCTGGGCTATCTCACGCTCGACCGCGGCGCGCCTACCTTGTCCGGCGGCGAAGCTCAGCGCATCCGGCTGGCCGCGCAGCTCGGCTCGAATCTGCAGGGCGTGTGCTACGTATTGGACGAGCCCACGATCGGGCTGCATCCGCGTGACAACCAGATCCTGCTGAACGCGCTGCACAAGCTCGGTGAGAAGGGCAACACCCTGGTGGTGGTGGAACACGACGAGGACACCATTCGCCGTGCCGATCACATCATCGACATCGGCCCCTGCGCCGGCAAACGCGGCGGCCGGCTGGTGGCGCAGGGAACGGCGGCGGATATCTCGGCCGTGGAAGAGTCGGTGACCGGGCGTTATTTGCTGCATGCGATGAAGCATCCGGTGAAGGCGCGGCGGGGCCGGGGCAGCCAATGGCTCAGGCTCCGCGGCGCCAACCTGCACAACCTGCAGAACATCGACGTCGATATTCCGTTGCGCCGGCTGGTCGCGGTCACCGGGGTCTCGGGCTCCGGCAAGTCGACTCTCGCCCGTGACGTTCTGCTGCAGAACGTCCAGGCCGTAGTGCAGCAGCGTTACACCAAGGCCGGCCGTGACGCCGACGCGGCAGGCAGGCACAAGGACTGGATCGGCTGCAAAGGCATCGACGGTTACCAGATCGTGGACCGCGTGCTCGAAGTGGACCAGACCCCGATCGGCAAGACGCCGCGTTCCTGCCCGGCGACCTACATCGGCTTCTGGGACACGATCCGCAAGTTGTTCGCCGACACGCTGGAAGCGCGCGCGCGCGGTTATGGACCCGCCCGCTTTTCCTTTAACACCGGCGAAGGCCGCTGCCCCACCTGCGAAGGTCAGGGCCTGCGCACCATCGGCATGAGCTTTCTGCCCGATGTGAAGATCCCCTGCGAGTCCTGTCACGGCGCCCGCTTCAATCCCGAGACGCTGGCCGTCACCTGGCGCGGCAAGAGCATCGGCGACGTGCTGCAGATGGAAGTGGACGAAGCGGTGGAATTCTTCGCGGCCATGCCCAACATCGGCCATCCGCTGCAATTGCTCAAGGATGTGGGGCTGGGCTATCTCACCTTAGGGCAGCCCTCGCCGACGCTGTCTGGCGGTGAAGCGCAGCGGATCAAGCTGGTGACCGAATTGTCCAAGGTGCGTGACGACATCACCCGGCGCGGGCAGAAGCCGCCGCACACCTTGTACGTGCTGGATGAGCCAACCGTCGGCCTGCACATGGCCGACGTCGAGAAACTTGTGCGCGTGCTGCACCGGCTGGTCGATGGCGGCCATAGCGTGATCGTGATCGAGCATGACCTCGACGTGATCGCCGAGGCCGACTGGGTGATCGATCTGGGCCCGGAGGGCGGCAATGCCGGCGGCAAGGTGGTGGCGGCGGCGACGCCGGAGCAGGTGGTACAGCTCGGCACTCACACCGGCAACGCGCTCGCGGGCGCGCTGGCGCGCACCTGACGCCACGGCTGAGTCAGCTGCCTTCCTACGTTTCCTCTTGATACCCGCCGACAAACTTCAGGTACAAGGCTGCCTTAGCCTGTGGCATTCATCCACCTGAGGTAGCGCCATGAATTTCATTTCCTTCCGAGCCATCGCCCCTGTCGCCGCCTTAGCGGTTCTGCTCTCCGCTTGCGGTGGTGGAGACGATGAAGGAGTCTTTGTCGACGAGAGGGAGCCCAGTGCCACCGGCCTTCCCGCCACCGCGACGGTCACACAGGCCGGTAATTCGGTCCTGAACGGCACCTACTCCAGCAACAACATCTTCCTGAACAACGTTACCAAGGTGGACCCGATCGACGCCCGCGAGACTTGCCGCACGCGCTTCACCGGCCTGGCGCAGCTGGTGTCCGGGTCTGACCGCGTGATGAGCGGAGACATCCGGTACATCCCGGGCAACGACGATCTGCACACCACTTTTGTCTCTATCAACACGATCGAGTATCGTCTTGAAGGCACCGCTGGAGCCACGGTGAATCGTTCCACCAACCGGGTGGTCTACACCAACGCCGTGCTCACTTCGACACAGAACACCGGGCTGTCGATCACTCTCTCGGGGGCGATTCCGCTGCTCGGCAACCGTCCCGAAGGCTGCTGATCAGGTTGGGGAGCGACCAAACGGGGCCGAGCGCGTCAGCCGGACCACCGCCGCGCAATCTGCGGCAAGATGGCGGGATGCGCACCCATAAGCCCCTGGTCTGGCTGCCCGCCTGTCATCGAAATCTCGACCTGTCCGATCCAGGCGGCTACACGGTGCTCGCCGATCGCTATGCCAGCGCCGTCACCGCGCTGGGGTTGCAGCCGGTGCTGTTCCCGATGGCGGGGGCGGCGGATGTAGCCGACCTGCTGCCGATGGTCGATGGAGTGCTTCTGTCCGGCTCTCCGTCCAACGTGGAGGCCGTGCGCTTTGGCGCGGCTGCGCTGCCGACCGACATTCTCGATCCGCGCCGTGACGCCTTGACCATGGCGCTGGTGCCGGCGGCCATCGCGGGCGGCACGCCACTGTTCGGCGTTTGCCGCGGTTTGCAGGAGATGAATGTGGCGCTTGGAGGCAGCCTGCACCAGCAACTGCACGCCGAGCCGGGCCTGATGGATCATCGCGAACCCGCGGAAGCCGACCTCGACGTGCAATTTGCTACGCGACACGAGGTGAGATTGACTCCCGGCAGCGCCTTTGCCGAGTGGGCCGGCGGGCCCACCGCGCAGGTGAACTCGCTGCACGGCCAGGGGATCAAGCGGCTCGGTGAGGGGCTTGTGGCCGAGGCCTTGGCGCCCGATGGATTGGTTGAAGGCGTGCGCGTTGCGCAGGCACGGGCCTTTGCTTTCGGCGTGCAGTGGCATGCCGAGTGGCGGCACGAATCGAATCCGTTCTATGCCAGGACGCTGGAAGCTTTTGCGCGGGCATGCGAGGAGCACCGGCGGCGCAGGATGTCCGGATGAGGCACAGTCATCAGCCTCATCCCTGAGGCTGCGTGTGGGGCATTCAGCGGCCGAGAATCGCCTGGGCCACCTGCGCGAACCCGGCGCCCCGTTCACTGGCCGTGATATAGCGCGGTGGATGCGACAGTTCGGCCTCGAAGCGCCGGATGTTGGCTACGCCGACGCTGTTGGGAAAGTGCTCGAACATCAGCAGGTCGTTGGTCGAGTCGCCGACATAGACCCAGCGCTCGACTTCGGCATCGAGATCGCGCCCGAACAGCTCGCGCACGATCCAGCGCGCGCCAGACAGCTTGTCGTGCTCCCCGAACCAGCCGTTGATGTGGATCGAGCTGACGGTGGCGTTCATGCCCTCGTCCTGCATCAACCGCACCACCTGCGCGACCGCGGCGGGGGTAAGCGTCACGAATTCGCTGTGGTCGATGGCGATGTCGGTTTCGCGCCCGGCGCTGTCGCGCGCCAGCGTCGCGCCGGGGATTTCGCGCACGATGCG
>JBKJHN010000049.1:0-14631 GCA_046599015.1 Ramlibacter sp. | reverse complement strand
GCACTGGACCTCATTACCTTCCTGGATCAGATCGAGCGCTTTCAGGCCACGCTGTTCGAAAAGCGCAAGTTCGTGCTGCAGGCCGACTACCTGGTGCAATGCAGCTGGCTTCTGCGCGAAGGCGGCGCGCAAGGCAAGCAGCTTGTCGAGGAAGCAAGCGCCAACGCCGCGCAAGCGAAGGAGTGGGCCGGCTGGGTGGGCGACAAGGCAAAAAAGGCGAACGGCAAGAAGCTACTGACTGCTTACCCGCACCTGCCGTTGCATACCAAGCACTTCGATGCCCGGTTCAAGGCCCGCGTGCTGGCCTGCTTCGACGACCTGGAGGCCGCGCTCGGCGGCGAGCTGATTCATGCCGACAACTATGCGGCGCTGCGAACCATCGAGCCTGCGTATCGAGAGCGGGTGAAGTGCATTTATATTGATCCACCGTACAACACGGATGCGTCACCCATCGACTACAAGAATGGCTTCCGTGAATCCAGCTGGCTGTCCTTGATGGATCGGCGCGTCGATTGCGGAATGGGCATCTTGTCGAAAGTTGGCGTGTTGTGCATAGCGATTGACGACACGGAAAATGCCGCGATCCGCGTGCATCTGGAGCACACCTACGGTGACAGCTTACTCGGCACGGTAGCTCTGCGCGCAAACCCTTCAGGGCGCCCCACCAAGGCAGGTTTTTCAGTCTCTCATGAATACCTCCACTTCGTGGGGCGGACTTCAACTGCCGTCATCGGGAAGATGAACCCGACCGAAGATCAGGCCGCCCGTTTTTCTGAGCAAGACGACAAGGGCGCATTCGAATGGCGCAACTTGCGCCGAGAAGGATCAAATTCGGACCGGATCGCGCGTCGTGCGTTGTTCTACCCGCTGTACGTCTCCGAAGCGAAGGTTCGCATCCCGGAGATGGCTTGGGATGACGAGATGGAGGAGTGGATTGTTACTGACGCGCCTAAGAGAGGGGAGATAGCCACTTGGCCGATTGACGACAAAGACAATGAAAAGACGTGGCGATGGAGCCACGAGACGGTTCGCGATTCCATGAAAGATATCGCGGTACGCAAGGACCGTAGCGGCAAAAACTACGTGTACTACAAACGGCGACCGAATGAGGAAGGCGTAGTCGCAGTGACCACGTGGTTTGACGCCAAGTACAGCGCGACCGAGCATGGCACCGCGCTGCTCAAGAAAATGTTTGGCAAGCCACCTTTCTCCTATCCAAAGTCGATCCATGCGGTGCAGGACACCATCTATGTCGCGGGTGCCAGCAGCAGCACGGCCATAACCCTCGATTTTTTTGCCGGGAGCGCTACCACCGGCCACGCAGTGATCAACCTCAATCGGGAAGACGGTGGTTCGCGAAGGTTCTTGCTGATCGAGCAAGGCGAGTACTTCGACACAGTGACACTGCCCCGCATTGCCAAGGCCATGACCGCGCCCGAATGGAAAGAAGGCGCGCCCAAAGACACCGTGGTTCATGACGATGGCGGCGACCCCGACCACTGGAGCCGCCGCACCCTGCCCTTGGTGCGCGTATTGAGGCTGGAACGCTACGAAGACAGCCTGAATGCCCTGGATTTCACACAAAGTCAGGCGCAACCCAGCGCGGATCTGCCACAGGGCGCTATCGACTTTGTGACAGATGAAGACGCCCACTTGCTTCGCTACTGGCTGATGGACGACAGCGCAGGCCAGCCCGTGCGTCTGTCCACCAGCAAGCTGACCGACCCCTTCGCCTACCAGCTCACCTTGCACGAGCCCAGCGGTGAGCGAGTAGTCGACGTTGACCTGATGGAAACCGCCCGTCTGTTGCTGGGCCTGACACCCAAGCGCTCGCGTGAGCTCCAGGACAACCAGGGCCGGCGCCACCAGCTGATGGAAGCCGTGCTGGCGAGCGACCTCGCCCGTGGCGTGCCGGAACCCAGGCTCGTCCTGCTGTGGCTGCGCGCGGTGGACGATGCCCGCGACGAGAAGGCCGCACAGGCGGAGCACCAGTGGTTGGCACAAGCCATCCAGGCCCAGCTGGGCCGGGAACTCAAGGACTACGCCACCATCTTCCACAACCGCGCCGCCTTCTGGCCCGCCGGCATGCAAGGCACCCCCATCGACAGCCTGCTGGCCGAACGAATGATGGAACGGGCGCACTGATGGCCACGGCCGCACGCCTGGGCCAGCGCTTCGACAGCAGCCTGCTGCTGGTGCGCTGGCTTGCCGACGAGCTGGGCGGGCGCTATGGCGACTTGCTGGAGCGCGTCCAGGAAGCGCCGGACTCCGGTGCGCCGGGAACGTCGGCGCGGCTGATGGCGGTGCTGTCGCGCAGCGGGCTGCGCGTCACGCCGTCCGAGCTGGTAAAGGCCGAGCGTGACTTCATGGCTGATTGGGCCGGCATCGCGGCCGCCCGCGAAGCGGCCACGGGTGAGCGTTTTGTCTTGACGCATTTTCAGTGGCTGGCGGCGCTGTTTGTGGAGCTGTACCTCGCGCGCCTGGGAGCGCCGGGTGGCCGTGCGGCGTTGGCCCAGTCGCTGAACGCGCTTCGGGAACAGTCCTTCGGCTACCTGCCGGAGATCCAGCCAACGGAGTTGAACCGGCTCGCGCTGTGGATGGCCACGGGCAGCGGCAAGACGCTGATGCTGCATCTGAACACACGGCAGTTTCTTCGCCACGCGCTCGCCGTGTTGGGGCAGGCACCGCAACGAGTGCTGCTGCTCACGCCCAACGAAACCTTGTCAGGCCAACACAGTGCGGAGCTGGGCTTGAGCGGCCTGGACGACATCACCCTGGGCCGCACGCTGGAAATCACGGAGCTGACCAAGCTTTACCTGCCGGAGGATAGGGATGGCCAGCGCAACCGTGTCAAGGAAGGCGTGTCGGTCTGCACAGACCTTTTCCCAGGCCCCAATCTGCTCTTGGTGGATGAAGGGCACAAGGGAGGTAAGAGCAATTCGGGCGACGAGTCTGCGTTTCGCGCACGCCGGCAGGCGCTTGTCGGCACGCACGAGAAGTTTCCAGTAGAAGGCGTGCCGGGCTTCGAGTTCGAGTACTCGGCCACGTTTGCGCAGATCGCCGATGGCGATCCCGGTTTTTTCAACGACTACGCCCGCTGCACGGTGTTCGACTATGGCTATCGACGTTTTCATGACGACGGTTTCGGCAAGAGCCCGCGCAGCTTGGTCACCCTCGACAGCCATGCGCAGGACCTGGTGCTGGCGGCCGCGCTGGTCGCCTTCTGGCGGCAGGTGCGTTACTTCGGCGAGGATGATGCGCGGGCCCGGCGCTACCGGCTGAGCCCACCGCTGGCGGTGTTCGTGGGCCAGAGCGTGACGGGCAAGAGCCAGGATGTGGTCCAGGTGTTGGCCTTTCTCGCGCGATTTGCCGGCGAGAAGATTTTTGCCCAAGGCTTGCTCAGGCAGGTGCTGGACGCGGCCAACCCGATCCAGCAGGCGCTGTTCGCGGCGCAGCTCGACCTGGAAGCGGAACGGACACTGGGTGCCAAAGCCTTGCACGCACAAATGTGCACGGACCTGTTTGGCGGGCAGGGCAAATTGGCAGTCCGCCCTTTGTCCAAGGACGAGCTGGGTATCCGCCTTCCCGGCGCGCAGGAGGACCGCTGGTTCGGCACCGCTTATGTGGGCGATGCGCCCAAGCTGGCGCAGGCCCTGCGCGCGGCAGGCGTGACGGTTGAAGACGACGATGAGGTCACGGGCTCATTGTTCAAGCGGCTGGCGGACATGCCTGAGGTGAAATTTCTGGTGGGTTCGCGCAAGTTCATCGAGGGCTGGTCGAGTTTTCGCGTCAGCACGCTGGGCCTGTTACAGATCGGCCGCAATGCCGGCACCCAGGTGATTCAACTGTTTGGCCGGGGCGTCCGCCTCGCCGGGGTGGGTGGTCGCCTGAAACGCGCGAGTTATGTGCCCGAGCTGGGACCGCACGCGGCGGGCATCGAACTGGGCGAGACACTTTATGTATTCGGCGTGAAGGCCGAATACGTGCAGACATGGCTGGACACGCTCAGCCGCGAGGGCATGCCTGCGCAAAGCGAAGTCGTTCCTGTTGCCGTGCGCTCCGACGTCAACGCGTTGGGCTTGCAGGTGCCCACACATGATCCGGCGCGTGACGCGGCATTTGCCGATGAACCGGTGCGGTTTCTGGCCCATGCGCACGCGCCCTCCGTTGTCGACCTCTCCAGCCATTTGTCGCTGCAGGATGGAGTGGGCGCGGTGCAGACCCTACAGGATGCCGTTCAGATCTTTCCTGCAAGTTCGCTGCTGGGGCGGACGCTCGATGCGGAGCATTTGTTCCAGAACGCGATGCGCTTTCTGCGGCAACAGAGCATGCAACAATTGTGGGTAACCCCCGATGAAGCGCTGCATTGGCTCGGCTCCGTGCAGGCTCGTGTTCCATCGGCGCGCTTACCACTGGGCGGCGAAGACCAGGAACGCCTGCGCCATGAGGTTGTTGCGCAATGGGAAGCGGCCTTGGCCCGTACGCTGCGCCGGGCACGGCTTTCCTATCTGACCAGCCAGCCGCTGCTGGAGGCCGTGACAACGCAGCACGCCAATTTCCCGATGCAAACCCTACACGACGGAACGAGGCGCATGGGCTATCGGGTCGAGGCGATGCTGGCGCAGGAAGTGGTCGAATCGGCCGTGGTTGCTCTGCGCAAGAGTCTGTCTGGCGTGCGCCTTAAGCCGGAAGGCTGGGACCGCATCCTTTCGGCCTTGCGCGAGGAAGCCGGCGAGATCGATCTGAAAGACACGCTGACCCAAGTTCTCAAGGCATTGGACGATGGGACCGATGCCGACACGCTGGGGCCGCCGCTGCCCAGGTTGCACATTCCGCAGCATCTCTACAGCCCATTGCTGCTCGCTGCCCCTGGCGTAGCGGCAAGCGCGGGTTCACAGCTCAGCCTGCTTGACGAACCACCGGTGGCGTTGCGTATCTCGCCGCCGCCGTTGCAGGACAGCGAGGCCCGATTGGTGTGGGATGTGCGCCGCGTCTGGGAGCGGCTGCACGCCCAACGCGAGTGGGCCGGCGTCGACGTAGTGCTGCTGCGCAACCTGGCGGGGGTCGGTGTCGGGTTGTTCGCGGCCGAAGGCTTCTACCCCGACTTCCTGATGTGGGTCAAACGTGCGGACCAGCAAGCGCTGGCCTTTATCGAGCCGAAGGGATTGCGCCACCAGTGGCCGCAAGACAAGTTCGATTTGCTGGAAAAGATTGTCCCTTCGTGGAGCTTCTCGGTTCCCATCTGCGGCTATGTGTTGAGTGCGAACTCGGAGACTGAGCTGGCCCGGATCCAGCCTGGCTTTCTCTGGTCCAATGCTCCTTCCGTCCTGATGCACCAGGACACTGACGGCGCTTATGTCGAACTGCTGCTCGCCAAATTGTTGGCCCGATTACCTTCCGATGGATGAGGCTTCGCGGCGGGTCCCGGTCATGCGCGTCTACTCGGGCCAGAACGTCCCCAAGGCGCATCAGGATTGCGCTGCGGCCAGCGCGTCACCGGCCGCTGCATCGGCTGGGACAGCTCAGTGATAGCCCTTGAATATCTGACACGTGTGATGCGCAACCGCGCTGCCACCTGATGACCGCGCCTTCCGCCAAAGCTTTGAGCGGTACCGCCTTTGCGACTCTGCTGCTGATCGCCTTCATGATGGGCGCAAATCACGTCGCCGCACGGATCGCGTTCAACCATGGCGTCGATGTGGCCACGGCGGTGGTATTCCGCAGCGCCGTGACCGCGGCGGTGATCGTCGCGATCCTGGCTGCGCAAGGCGTGCGGGTGAGCTTCACGCCACGCCACAAGCGCATGCTGCCTGTCATCGGCCTGTTGATCGGTGTCCAGAGCCTGTGTCTTTACTCTTCCGTGGCCCGCCTGCCGGTGGCCCTGGCGCTGCTGGCGTTCAACACCTACCCGATCTGGACGGCGCTGTGGGCCCGCCTGATTTATAAGCAGCGGCCGGAGCGGGCGATGCTGATCGCCATGCCCGTGATCCTGCTCGGACTGGCCCTGGCGCTCGATGTGCTGGGCGCGGCATCCGGGCTGGGTGCCGCCGGTCAGTGGGCGCGTATCGGCGCCGGCGTGGCTTTCGCGCTTGCGGCGGCAGGCACATTCGGTTTGGCGCTGGTCATTACCCAGCATGAAGCCGGCGATGTCGATGGCCGGGTGCGCACCGCCACGACCATGGTCATCGCCGGGCTGGTGGCTCTCGTAACTGTCGGCCTGCAGGGCGGTTTTCACTTGCCGGATGCCGCCGCCGGCTGGGGCGGACTCGCCGCGCTGACTTTCCTCTACGGCACCGCGTTCACGATCATGTTCACGGTGCTGCCCAAACTCGGCGTCGTCGGCAATTCGGCCATCATGAACGTGGAGCCGGTTTTCGCGCTGGTGCTGGCCTGGCTGATCCTGGGCCAGGCGATCGCGCCAGTCCAGGTCGGCGGAGCGCTGATCGTGGTGGGCGCGGTGATGGCGCTGGGAATGCGCAGGCGCTAGGCGGTTGCCTCTTGCTGATCGACGCTGACCGGCACCCTCGGCGCCAGGGCGCACATCAGCTCGTAACCCACCGTCCCGCCAGCGCGCGCCACCTCGTCGATCGACAGCACGGCGCCGTTGCTGGCGCGGCCCCACATCGTCACCTGCGCGCCAAATCCCGCGTCAGGCACCGGCGTCAGGTCGACGGTGATCATGTCCATGCTGACCCGGCCGACCACTCGCGTGCGCACACCCTCGACCAGCACCGGCGTGCCGGTATTGCAATGGCGTGGGTAGCCGTCGGCGTAGCCGCAGGCCACCACCCCGATACGCAGCGGCGCGTCGGCCGTGAAGTTGGAGCCGTAGCCCACCGTATCGCCCGGCGCGAGTTGCTGCACCGCGATGATGCGACTTGCCAGGGTCATGGTCGGAAGCAGGTCCCAGTGCGCGATGTCGTGGCCCGGGAAATCCGGCGCGCTGCCATAGACCGCGATACCCGGCCGGATCCAGTCTCCGCGCACTGCGGGATCCAGGCCGAAACGCAAGCCCGCGGCGCTGTTGGACAGAGTGCGTTCCCCCGGCAGGTCGCGGGTGATCTCATCGAACACGCGAACCTGCTGCGCCACGCCTTTGGCTCCATCGGCATCGCTGAAGTGCGTCATCAACGAGATCTCGTCCACTTGCGGCAGCGCTTGGAGCCGGGTCCAGGCCGCCCGGTAACGCTGCGGCGCAAGCCCCAGGCGGTTCATGCCGGAATTCATCTTCAGAAACACGCGGTGCGGCTGGTGGGTCTTGTGCATGGCCAGCATCTCGATCTGCTCGTCGCAATGCACCGTGTGCCACAAATCGAGGCGCGAACACAGCTCCAGGTCGCGCGCCTCGAACACGCCTTCGAGCAGCAGGATGGGGCCGCGCCAACCCAGCGTGCGGACGCGCTCGGCCTCGTGCAAATCGAGCAGCGCGAAACCATCCGCGCCGCGCAGTCCCTGCCAGACCCGTTCGATGCCGTGGCCGTAGGCATTGGCCTTGACCACGCCCCAAACCTTGGTATCGGGCGTGGCCGCTCGCATGCGGGCCAGGTTGTGGCGCAGTGCTTCAGCATGGATGATGGCCTGGATCGGGCGGGGCATGCCGGGATTCTGTCATTACCGAGCGTGATATAAACCGCCAGTTGGAGACAGCATTACAAAACTACCGACCATCAGGCCGCCTGATGGGCCCTAGCCATCGCCCATGAAGCGCGGTTTTTACACTCTCATGTCGGCCCAGTTCTTTTCGTCACTGGCCGACCAGGCGCTTTTCGTCGCCGCGGTGGAACTGATCAAGATTGGTGGCGGACCCGAATGGCAACGCGCCGCGCTGGTGCCGATCTTCGCACTGTTCTACGTGATCCTGGCGCCTTGGCTGGGCGCCTTTGCCGACGCGCATCCCAAGCGAAAAGTCATGTTCGTCAGCAACGCCATCAAGGTGGTGGGCTGCCTCATGATGCTGTTCGGCGTCCATCCGTTGCTGGCCTACGCCGTGGTCGGCCTGGGTGCGGCGGCGTATTCGCCGGCCAAGTACGGCATCCTGACCGAATTGCTGCCCGCGTCCCAGCTGGTCAAGGCCAATGGCTGGATCGAAGGCCTGACGATCGCGTCCATCATCCTTGGGATCCTCCTGGGCGGCCAACTGGTGGGCCTTGGGATCTCTCGTTGGTTGCTGGCTTTCGATTTGCCTTTCATGGACACCGCCATCGACACGGGGCCCGAAGCCGCCATCTCGGTGCTGATCTTCATTTACGCGCTGGCGGCGTGGTTCAACCTGCGCATCCCGAACACCGGCGTGGAAATGCGGCCGATGCCGAAAAACCCGCTGGAGCTGGTGCCGGATTTCTGGTCCTGCAACTCGCGGCTTTGGCGCGACAAGCTGGGCCAGATTTCACTGGCCACCACCACCCTGTTCTGGGGCGTCAGCGGCAACCTGCGCTACATCATCCTGGCCTGGAGCGCGGCAGCCCTGGGCTACAGCACCACCCAGGCGTCTTCGCTCGGGGGCGTGGTGGCCATCGGCACCGCCGTCGGCGCCATCGTTGCTTCGATGCGCATGCGCCTGGACATCGCCACCAATGTGATCCCCATGGGCATTCTGATGGGTTTGCTGATCATCGTCATGAACTTCATCAGCAACGTCTGGGTGGCCGCGCCATTCCTGATTTTCCTGGGTGCGCTGGGCGGTTTTCTGGTGGTGCCGATGAACGCGCTGCTGCAGCACCGGGGCCACAACCTGATGGGCGCCGGACGTTCGATCGCGGTGCAAAACTTCAATGAGCAGGCCTGCATCCTCGCGCTCGGCGCGTTCTACAGCCTGTCCACGGGCATGGGCATGTCGGCCTTCGCGGCGATCACGGCTTTTGGCCTGATCGTGGCGGGGGTGATGTGGCTGATCATGCGCTGGCATCAAAGCAACTGCGTGAAGCACAAAGACGAACTCGAACACCTCCTGAAAATCGCAAGGCACGACAACCTGCATGGCTAACCCGCCCGGGGGTCTGTTGCCGGGCTTGGCCCTGGTTCTGAATGCTTTTGTATGGGGAGTGTCGTGGTGGCCGTTCCGCGAGCTTCAGGCCCGGGGGCTGCATCCCCTGTGGGCTACAGCGCTGGTCTACCTGGTGTCCCTTGCGTTGCTGCTGGCGGTCCGCCCAGGCGCCTGGCGCGGATTTGGCGGGCAGCCGCTGCTGTGGTGTTTGCTGGCCGCCGCCGGGCTCACCAACGTGGGCTTCAATTGGGCGGTAACGACCGGCGACGTGGTCCGGGTGGTGCTGCTGTTCTATCTGATGCCTGCCTGGACGGTGGTGCTGGCCTGGCCGCTGCTGGGCGAAGCTCCCACGCCGGTGTCGCTGCTGCGGCTGGCGCTCGCGATGGCCGGCGTGGCGATCGTGCTCCAGGGCGATGCAGGGTGGCCGGTGCCGGAGAGCGGCGCCGACTGGCTGGCCTTGATCGGCGGATTCAGTTTTGCGCTCACCAACATCCTGCTGCGCAAGCTGCGCGACGTCGAAGCGGCGCCAAGGATTCTGGCGATGTTCGCGGGCGGCGCGGTGATGGCGGGCGGGGCCGGACTGCTCGGTGTCTGGCTCGGCATATTGTCGGCGCCGCCGCCGCCGCAACTGGCCTGGGCCGGCCTGGGCTTGATGTTGAGCCTGGGCTTTCTGGCCAGCAATGTGGCCTTGCAGTACGGGGCGTCCCGGCTGAACGCGCACACCGTGGCGTTGATCATGCTATCTGAAGTGGTGTTCGCCAGCCTCTCGGCCGTGGCGCTCGGCGCAGCGCAGATGAGCGTGCGCACCTGGATCGGCGGTGCGTTGATCGTGGCTGCGGCCGTGTGGTCGGCCTGGCCCAGCGGGAAGCCCCGGTAGGGGGCGCCCCCTACCCCCACCCCAACCCTCCCCCAAAGGGGGAGGGAGTAGACAGAAGCTCCCCCAAAGGGGGAGGATTTGACGAGGGGGCGCAGAATAGACGGATGACGAAGACCCTCTACGATTTCGAAGCGCGCACCATCGACGGCAAGATCGTTCCCCTGGAGCAGTACCAGGGTAAGGCGCTGTTGATCGTCAACACCGCCAGCGCGTGCGGCTTTACGCCGCAGTTCGGCGGACTTGAAGCCTTGCATCAGGCCTATGGCAAAAAGGGGCTGGTCGTGCTGGGTTTTCCGTGCAACCAGTTCGGTGCGCAAGACCCGGGGGAGAACCAGGAAATTGCCCAGTTCTGCCAGGTGAACTATGGCGTGAGCTTTCCGATGATGGCCAAGATCGACGTGAACGGGGGGACGGCCGACCCGCTGTACCAATGGCTGACAGCCGAAGCGCCGGGCCTGCTCGGGAGCAAGGCGATCAAGTGGAATTTCACCAAGTTCCTGGTGGGCAAGGACGGCCACGTCATCCAGCGCTACGCCCCGACCGACGCGCCCGCCTCACTGGCCAAGGACATCGAGAAGGCGCTCGCCTAGGAGTCTGGGCGGCGGCTGGCCGGACTCTCAGGAGCGCGACAAGGCTGCGTCGAGAATTTCGACCCAATGCCGCACCGGCGTCCCGGTGCCGCTTTGCAGGTGGGTGATGCAGCCGATGTTTGCCGAGATGATGGCCTCGGGCTTCAGGTCGCCGAGATGGCCGAGCTTGCGGTCGCGCAGCTGGTGCGCGATCTCCGGCTGCAGCACGGAGTAGGTTCCCGCCGAGCCGCAGCAAAGGTGCGCTTCGTTCATCGCCACGCGCACCGTGAAGCCCAGTTCAGCCAGATGGCTTTCCACGCCGCCGCGCAGCTGCTGGCCGTGCTGCAAGCTGCAGGGCGGGTGAAACGCCAGCAGACCCTTGGGCGGCTGCACCTTCCCGCGCAGCGCCACGACCAGGTCCGGCAGCAGCTCGCTCAGATCCCGCGTCAGTTCGCCGATCCGCCGCGCCTTGTCCGCATAAGCGGGGTCGCGCTGCAGGAAGTGACCGTACTCCTTGACCGTGACGCCGCAGCCGGAGGCATTCATCACGATCGCTTCCACCTTGCCGCTCTGCACGAACGGCCACCAGGCGTCGATATTGGCCCGCATCTGGGCCTTTCCGCCTTCCTGGTCGTCCAGGTGGAACTTCACGGCGCCGCAACAGCCCGCCTGCGATGGCACCACGGTTTGAATCCCCGCCGCATCCAGCACGCGGGCCGTGGCAGTGTTGATGTTGGGCGCCATGGAAGGCTGCACGCAACCGGCCAGCATCAACACCTTGCGCGCGTGCTCGCGGCGGGGCCACAGACCGGCGCTCCGTCGCGCGGGCACCTTGTCCTTCAACGCTTGCGGGAGAAACGGCCGCATTGCCTGGCCAAGCGACATCGCGGCACCGAACATCGGCGAAGTCAGGCCTTCCTTGAGTGTTCTGCGCAAGGCTGCCGAGCTCGCGCTGCGGGGCACCTTGCGGTCCACGATCTTGCGGCCGATGTCCACCAGGTGGCCGTATTCGACGCCGCTGGGACAGGTGCTTTCGCAGTTGCGGCAGGTCAGGCAGCGGTCGAGGTGCAGTTGCGTAGCGCGGGTGGGCGTCTCGCCTTCCAGCACCTGCTTGATGAGGTAGATGCGCCCGCGCGGTCCATCCAGCTCGTCCCCCAGGATCTGGTAGGTGGGACAGGTAGCGGTGCAAAAACCACAGTGCACGCACTTGCGCAGGATGGCCTCGGCTTCACGTCCATCGGGCGTGTCCTTGTATTCGGCGCTGAGGTGGGTCTGCATGTCAGAAGTTGGGGTAGAGGCGGCCGCGATTGAAGATGCCGGCGGGATCGAACTGCCGTTTCAGCTCAAGATGGATGCGATCGAGTGGCTTTGCCAGTGGCGCAAACCGGCCGATGGCGGGCGAGCCTGGATCGCCACCTGGAGCGAACAGCGTGGCATGTCCACCGGCCTTCGCGGCCGTCTCCCGCAGACGTTGGCCATCGCTGCCCGCCGCCCGCACCCAGCGCTGGCCGCCATGCCACTCGACCAGCGGCGGCTCGGGAAGTTCAAGCACCGGCGCGGTTTGCGGCACCGACAGGCGCCACAAGTCGCGGCCCCCGCGTTGTTCGAACCAGGGCAGCCGATGATCGCGGCATGCTGTCCAGTCCGCTGCGACCTCGGCGTTGTTCTGGTGTTCGCCGCCCATGGTCCGGCAAGCCGCTTCCACCGCGGCAACGGCGCCACGCAGCCGTACGAAGAGGGTGTGCGTTCCCTCATCGTCGACCCAGCAGCTGGCATTCAGGGGCAAGGGCCGTCCGCTCCACTCGGCCAGCTGGCGCAGGGCGTCGGCCTGGTTCATCTGGAACTTGAGTGTGGCTTCGGCCGGCGCAACCGGCAAAACCTTCAAGCTGACTTCGGTGATCAGCCCCAAGGTGCCCAGCGAGCCGGCCATCAGGCGCGACACGTCGTACCCGGCGACGTTCTTCATCACCTGCCCGCCGAAGGTCAGCAGCTCGCCGCCGCTGTTGACCATCACCACCCCGAGCACAAAGTCGCGCACGGAACCCGCGCTGGCCCGCGCCGGGCCGCTCAGGCCGGCGGCCACCATGCCTCCGACCGTAGGATTGCCGGCGAAGTGCGGCGGTTCGAAAGGCAGGCACTGGCCCTGCCGCGCGAGCTCGGCTTCGAGCTGCGCCAGCGGGGTGCCGGCGCGCGCGGTGACCACCAGTTCGCTCGGCTCGTAGCTGGTGATGCCGGCCAGCGCGCCGGTTTCGAGCAACTCGCCCTGCGGTGGCTCGCCGTAGAAGTCCTTGCTGCCGCCGCCGCGGATGCGCAGCGGCGTGGCATTGGCGGCAGCCTGCCGGATACGCTCGATCAGTGGGTCAAGGATGGAGTCCATGGGTGGATGTTAAGCGCGCGAGGACATTCTGCATGCGTCAGGCAAATTGATCTTTCTGCAATAAGGCGCACACCTTGATCGGCCTGAAGAAAAAAGGCCCGCGGAGCCGAAGCTCTGCGGGCCAACATCCACTGGAGGACTTGCGCTTTGGCGGAACACCGCGCGACCGCTGGGGCCGCGGGCGTCTTGGGGGCTACCGGTTGTAGGCCGTTTCTCCGTGCGAGGAGATGTCCAAACCTTCGCGCTCTTCTTCTTCGGAGACGCGCAGCCCGATCACCAGGTCGACGATCTTGTAGGCGATGAACGCGACCACCGCGGACCACACGATCGTCGTCAGCACGGCCTGGAACTGGATCCAGACCTGGCCGCCAATGGAGTAGTCCGGGTTGACCTTGTTGGCCACGTAGTCGTAGACGCCGGTGCCGCCGAGGGACGGCGCGGCGAACACGCCGGTCAACAGCGCACCCAGGATCCCGCCGACGCCGTGAACGCCGAACACGTCCAGTGAATCGTCCGCGCCCAGCATGCGCTTCAGGCCATTTACGCCCCACAGGCAGATCAGGCCCGCCAGCAGGCCGATCACGATCGCACCCATCGGTCCGACGAAACCGCAGGCCGGTGTGATGGCCACCAGGCCGGCCACCGCGCCGGACGCGGCGCCCAGCATCGACCCCTTGCCCTTGGACAACGCCTCACCGGCGATCCAGGACAGCGTGGCAGCGGCAGTGGCGACCAAGGTGTTGACGAAGGCCAGTGCGGTCACCCCGTTGGCTTCCAGGTTGGAGCCGGCGTTGAAGCCGAACCAGCCCACCCACAGCAGCGAGGCGCCGACCATGGTCAGGGTCAGGCTGTGCGGCGTGAGCGATTCCTTGCCATAGCCGACGCGCTTGCCGATCACGTAAGCGCCTACCAGGCCGGCGACACCGGCGTTGATGTGCACCACGGTACCGCCCGCAAAGTCCAGCGCGCCTTTGGCCCAGAGCCAGCCGGCCGCGGCCGTGACCTTCTCCAGTGAAGCCGCGTCGGTGATCGCGTCCGGGCCGTCCCAATACCAGACCATGTGCGCGATCGGCAGGTAGCTGAACGTGAACCAGAGCGCACAGAACAGCAGCACCGCCGAGAACTTGATCCGCTCGGCGAAGGCGCCGACGATCAGCGCGCAGGTGATGGCGGCAAAAGTGGCCTGGAAGCCGACAAACGACAGTTCGGGAATGACGACGCCCTTGCTGAATGTGGCCGCCACCGAGTCCGGGGTGATGCCCTTCAAGAACAACTTGTCGAAGCTGCCCATGAACGAATTGCCCGCTGTGAACGCCACGCTATAGCCGTAGAGCGTCCATAACACGTAGATCAATGACGTGACCACGAAGACCTGCATCAGCACCGACAGCATGTTCTTGCTGCGGACCAGGCCGCCATAGTACAGCGCCAGGCCGGGGATCGTCATCATGATCACCAGCAGGGTCGCTACCGTCATCCAGGCGGTGTCGCCCTTGTTCGGTACCGGCGCCGGTGCGGCTGCAGCCGCGGGTGCGGGAGTTGTTGCAGCCCCGGCAGCGGCGGGTGCGGCTGCGTCAGGAGCGGCGGTTGCGGGGGTCGCGGCAGGCGCCGCGGGCGTCTGCGCGAAGGTGGCCACGCCGCCGGTCAACAGACCCAGGCCGAGGGCCAGGGATGCTAGAAGATTTCTCATGTTCGTGTCTCTCTGTTGTTGAGGTGGCGCGTGTTACAGCGCCTCCTTCCCGGTTTCGCCGGTGCGGATGCGCACCACTTGCTCGAGGTCATAGACGAACACTTTTCCATCGCCGATCTTGCCGGTACGGGCCGC
>JBKJHN010000044.1:0-26979 GCA_046599015.1 Ramlibacter sp. | reverse complement strand
CTGTCGAAATTCAAGCCCGATTACTCGGTGGAGTTTTTGCCCACCAATCCCTGGATCCACCAGCCCTTCGAGACCTACGACAGCATGGGGCCGGAGAAGCTGCTGGAGAAATGGAAGATCTGAGGGGGCTCTTAAATCCTGGAATTCCAGGATTTTATGTGACGATTCAGGTACCGACGGTTTAATCCTAGAAATATAGGATTATTTGACGAAAATCCGTCTTGGCGCCTAAAATCCGGTAAATCTAGGATTTAACGTGCGCCGCGTACTCCCCGTTCCTTTCCCGGACGAGCCGCTGATGCTCGATAGCAAGGCGTTAGGCGCAGCCATCCGCGCGGCCCGGGCGAATGCCGGGATGACGCTGGTGGATGCTTCCGTTGCACTGGGCATTCCGAAGCAGACGCTCTCCGATCTGGAAACAGCGAAATCCTCGGTGGGCGTTGGCACAGCCTTGCGGGTGGCCCGTGAACTCGGCGTCGCCATCTTCGCGGTGCCGGCAGCGCAACGCGAGCCGGTTCGCCGCGCTATCCGCGCCCTGCGCGAAGAGCCGGCGCCGTGATTCGCCTCGACATCTGGCTGGACAGCGACAAGGTGGGTTGGCTCACCCATGACAGCGAGACCAACCGGTTCGCGTTTTCCTACACGCCTGAATGGAAGGCCGCGGCGCGTTCCTATCCGCTGAGCCCGCAGCTGCCGCTGGACGCACCCCATGGGGAAACGGCGGAGGTTCACAGCGCCCTGGTGCGCCAGTTCTTCGAGAACCTGTTGCCCGAAGGCGAGGCACTCGACCACGCGGCACAGGCTTCGGGCACCTCCAGGTCCAACCTGATCGGGCTCATCGTCGCCCTGGGCAGGGAAACCGCCGGTGCACTGCGCGTCCTGACCGGCGCTCAGCCAGCGCATGACGAGAATGCACTACGGCTCGTCACGCGCGAACAGCTCTCGGAACGCATACGACAGCGCGCCGAAATTCCCTTCTCGGTCTGGGACGGAAAGGTCCGCCTGTCCATCGCAGGCTATCAGGACAAGATCGCCGTGTACGAGAAGAGCGGAAACTGGTACCTGGCCGATGGCCCGCGGCTGGCATCGACAGTCATCGTCAAGCCGCAACCGCCCAACCCCCGAATGGCGAGCTTGCCGACCAACGAGTACCTGTGCATGCAGCTCGCCCGGCGTGTCGGACTGGAGGTTGCGCCGACCCGCCTTGTGCATGTGCCCGAGCCGGTGTTGTTGGTAACCCGCTTCGACCGCGCAGAAAGCGATTCGGGCGTCCGGCGCCTGCACGTGGTCGACGGCTGCCAGGCGCTCGGCGTGTCGGTCGCGATGAAATACGAGCGTGCGTACGGCGACGGCCGCGACGTGAAGCACATTCGCGACGGGGTCAACCTCCCGAAACTGTTCCGGCTGCTGGACCGGAGCCCCCAACCGGCGCGGGACCGTCAGGCGTTGCTGCGCTGGGCGATCTTCCAGGTCCTCGTCGGCAACACCGACGCACACGGAAAGAATGTCTCATTCTTCTGCGATGTACAGGGCTTGCGGCTGGCACCTGCGTACGACATTGTTTGCACCCGCGCCTTGGGCAACGACCAACTGTCCGACACCTATGCCATGGCCGTCGGTGATGCATTCACCGAGGACGACCTGAGGCCCGTCGAATGGGCTCACTTCGCCGCCCAATGCGGGCTGCCGCTACGCATGGTGTCGCAGCGCCTCGGTCAGCTGGCGTTCCTGGTCATCGACAGCCTGCACGACGTTGTCGCGGAAGCGGTGAAAGCAGGCGTACCTCAGGATACAGCGCGCACGATTGCCGAATATGTGTCGGCCACCTGCTGGCGGCAATTGGAGATGGCGCCCCACATACTCGAGGTCAAGCCATCGGAGTTGTAGTTCCCGAACCGCGACAGGGCCAGCTTGCCCTTAACATCTTGCTCATGCGCAAGCCGATCACCAAGCTCATCCACCACCCGTACGTCCCGCCCGCGGGATTTGCCGCGCCGCAACCGGGCGTGTTCAAGGCGTCCACCGTGGTCTTCGCGAACACTGCGGCGATGCGAGCGCGCGATTGGCAACACAAGCGCGGATACACCTACGGACTGCACGGCACGCCGACCACCTTCATGTTGGAGGAGCGAATCGCCACGCTGGAGCAAGGCAAGCACTGCGTCCTGGTGCCCAGCGGGTTGGCCGCGATCGCCAACGTCAGCATGGCCCTGCTCAAGAGCGGTGATGAGGTGCTGATCCCCGACAATGCCTACGGGCCGAACAAGGCCCTGGCCGCTGGGGAGTTGAAGAATTGGGGCATCACGCACCAGTTGTACGACCCGATGAACCCGGCCGACCTGCAGGCGCGCATCGGCCCACGAACCAAACTGGTCTGGCTCGAGGCCCCAGGCTCGGTGACGATGGAATTCGTGCCGCTGGCGCAACTCGCCGAGGTTTGCCGTCAGCGCAAAGTGGTCAGCGCGCTGGACAGCACCTGGGCCGGTGGCGTGGCGTTCAACGGGTTCGACCTGGGCGCGGGCGAGGGGCGCTTATCCGGCAACGGCGCCGACGTGGTGGTGCACGCGCTCACCAAGTATCCCAGCGGCGGTGGCGACGTGCTGATGGGCGCGGTCGTCACACGCGATGACGCCCTGCATCTCAAGTTCAAGCTCACCCATATGCGGGTCGGCTGGGGCGTGGGCGGCAACGATGCCGAAGCGATCCTGCGCTCTTTGCCAAGTTTGCCCCTGCGTTACCGGGCGCATGACGAGGCAGCCCGGAGCCTGGCGGCCTGGCTGAAGGGCAGGCCCGAGATTTCAGTTCTGCTGCATCCCGCGTTCGAAGGCTCGCCGGGGCATGAGCACTGGCGCGCGGTGTGCGGACACGATGGCCTGGCTGCCGGCTTGTTTTCGGTGGTTTTCGACGAGCGTTACAGCGCGGCCCAGGTCGATGCCTTCTGCGACGCGCTGAAGCTGTTCAAGCTCGGTTATTCCTGGGGCGGACCCATCAGCCTGGTGGTTCCCTATGACGTCCGCGCGATGCGCAGCGCCCTCCTGGGCACTTGGACGCACAAGGGCACGCTGGTGCGTCTGTCGGTGGGCCTGGAAGCCGTCGAGGATCTGCAGGCCGACCTGGAGCAGGCCTTGGCCGCACTGCGCTGATGGGCGCGCTTTCCGGCAGCGGCTTTATCGCTTACATTGGCCCCATTGACAGATAGAAACGGAAGGCCCTGTGGCGACACCCAATTACGGATACGAGAAGCGGCAAAAGGAACTGGCCAAGAAGCGCAAGAAGGAAGACAAGCTCAAGGCGAAGGCAGAGCGAAAGACCGACGCGCCCGGCGAGGGAGATGCCGGTTCGAACGAACCCGGGGAGACGGGCGCCGGCGGCCCACCGCCCAACGTGCCGCCGCGGCCCTGATCAGACTTCCCGCAGGACTTCCCGCGCCAGTGCAGCCATAGCCTCCGGGGACCGGTTTGCCGGCGCGATTTGCTGCGCACTGGCATAGCCGCCGAAGTTGCGGCCGATCGACGAGGCGTAGCCCGGGTCGTAGTGCTTCAAAAGCAGCTCGCGCACCACGTCTTCGATGCGTCCGGCCGCCACTTGCGCCTGCCACTCCTGCACCACGGCCTTGCCGCGCAACTGGGTCAGCGCCTGCAGCCGGTCGCAAAACAGCGTCTGGTCGCGCACGAAGAAGTCGTAGTCCTCCAGCAGCAATGCGACCCGTTGATCCTCTGGCAGTTCCAGCCGCAGGCAAGGGCTGGCCCGCATCCGTTCTATCAGGGCGTCGGGAACGGCGACGTTGCCGACTTTACGGCTCTCGCTTTCAACGAACACCGGCCGGGCCGGATCGAAGCGGCGCAGGCGATCCCACACCAGCGTGTCGAACCGCTTCTGGGTCGGCTGCGGCTGGCCCGGGATCATGCCCAACACCGAACTGCGGTGGCTCGCCAGCGCTTCGAGGTCCAGCACCTGCGCGCTGGCCGCGGCCAGCGCATGCAGCAGGCGCGTCTTGCCGGCGCCGGTGGGGCCGCAGACGACACGATAGTGCAGCCGCGCCGCCAACTCCGGAAGCGCTGCCAGCACGGCCGTGCGGAACGCCTTGTAGCCTCCTTCGATGATGCTCACGCGAAAACCGATCTGCCCCAGCACCATGGCCAGGGAGCCGCTGCGCTTGCCGCCGCGCCAGCAGTAGGCGAGCGGCTGCCAGCTGCGCGGCTTGTCGAACACGTCGCGTTCGATATGGCGCGCGATGTTGGCGGCAACCAATGCCGCGCCGCGCTTCTGCGCGTCGAAGGGGCTGACCTGCTTGTAGAGGGCGCCGATGAGCTGCCGTTCGCCGTCATTCAGCGATGGCCAGTTCACCGCGCCGGGCAAATGGTCCTCGGCGTACTCCGCTTCACTGCGCGCATCGATGATGGCCCCGAACTGATCGAGGCGCCCGATTGCCTCGCCGGCAGGTACGCTATGAACGCTCATCGCGCCTGCTCATTTGAGCAGCTTCTTCAACTCCGGCCACAGGTTCTCCAGGATCACGGGATGCGCTTCTTCCCTGGGGTGGATGCGGTCGGGCTGGAACATGCGCGCCGGGTCGGAGCCGTCCGCCACCCCCTTGAGCATGAAAGGAACCACCGCAGCCTTGTACTTCTTCGCGACCCGCTCATAAATGGCGGCGAACCGGCTCGAGTAGTCGCCGCCGTAGTTGGGTGGCAGCTGGATGCCCACCAGAAGCACTTTGGCTCCGACCTTCTGCCCAGCCTCGGTCATCTGGGACAGGTTGTCCTCGGTCATGTTCACGGGCAATCCGCGCAGGGCATCGTTGGCGCCCAACTCGATCACCAGGATGCCGGGAGTGTGCTTGCCAAGCAGGGCAGGCAGGCGCGAGCGGCCGCCGGAAGTCGTTTCGCCGCTGATGCTCGCATTGACGATCGTAGCGGCGACTTTGTCGGTCGACAGCTTTTTTTCCAGCAGCGCGACCCAGCCGGTGCCCCGCTTCAGGCCATACTCGGCGCTCAATGAATCGCCCAGAACAAGAATCGTCTTGCCAGCGGCCTCGGCCCATCCCGCATGACTGCCGGCCAACGCGGCTGCGATAAAGTGGCGGCGGCTCCAACTTCCAGCAAACATGTCTGATCCCATTATTTCCGTCGAGCACGTCTACAAGTCGGTGACCGACTCGACGGGCACTCTCGATATTTTGCGCGATATCGATTTCACCCTGGCGCCCAGGGAAACTGCGGCGATCCTGGGCGCTTCCGGTTCGGGCAAGAGTACGCTGCTTTCGATCATCGCGGGGTTGGACACGCCCACCCGCGGCACGGTCCGGCTGGCCGGCAGCGATCTGTTCTCGATCGACGAGGACCAGCGCGCCGCATTACGGGCACGTCAGGTGGGGTTCGTGTTCCAGAGTTTCCAGTTGCTCGGCAATCTCACCGCGCTGGAAAACGTGATGCTGCCCCTGGAGCTGGCGGGCCGCAAGGATTCGCGTGCGGCGGCGGCCGACATGATGGCGCGAGTGGGCCTGTCCACCCGGCTTGGGCATTATCCGA
Organism: Ramlibacter sp.; assembly: GCA_046599015.1. Lineage (GTDB taxonomy): Bacteria > Pseudomonadota > Gammaproteobacteria > Burkholderiales > Burkholderiaceae_C > Ramlibacter. The sequence continues at coordinate 21,448 of JBKJHN010000044.1, read as the reverse complement.
AGGTGCTGTCGGGGGGCGAGCAGCAACGGGTGGCGCTGGCGCGCGCATTCGTCGTGCATCCGGCGGTGCTGCTGGCCGACGAGCCCACCGGAAGCCTCGATTTCGCCACCGGCGAGACCGTGATGGAGTTGATGTTCGACTTGAACCGCGAGCAGGGGACCACGCTGGTGCTGGTGACACATGATCGCGGCATCGCGTCGCGCTGCGAGAGGCGTATCACGATCGAGGCAGGGCGGGTGGTCGATTAGGTGTCCCGGGATAATCGCCCCATGTCATCGCCCAAAGTGCTGTTCGGATTTCATGCGGTCGGCGTGCGCCTGAAGACCGCCCCGCGCTCCGTCATCGAGGTCTACGCCGATCCGACGCGCAAGGATGCCCGGATGCGTCAGTTTCTGGAGCGCGCGCATGAGGCTGGCGCCCGGGTGATCGAAGCCGATGGGATGCGCCTGGCCAAGCTGGCCGGCAGCCACGGCCACCAGGGGGTGGCCGCGCGGGTGGAGGCGCTGCCGGTTTCGCACTCGCTCGATGATTTGCTCGACAGCATCCAGGAGCCGCCTTTGCTGCTGGTGCTGGACGGCGTGACCGACCCGCACAACCTGGGCGCCTGCCTGCGTGTGGCCGACGGCGCCGGCGCGCATGCGGTGATCGCACCGAAAGATCATGCGGTGGGCGTGAACTCGACGGTGGCCAAGGTGGCCAGCGGCGCGGCCGAAACCGTGCCGTACTTCATGGTGACCAACCTCGCGCGGACGCTGGGCGAGCTGAAGGAGCGCAGCATCTGGTGCATCGGAACCGGCGAAGACGCCCCCAGGACGGTGTACCAGGCCGACTTGAAAGGTCCCGTCGCGCTGGTGCTCGGCGCCGAAGGCGCCGGCATGCGCCAGCTCACCCGCAAGACCTGTGACGAGCTGGTGAGAATTCCGATGCGCGGCGCCGTCGAGAGCCTCAATGTGTCCGTGGCCAGCGGCGTATGCCTGTACGAAGCTCTGCGGCAAAGAACATGATCGAGCAGGTGCGCGCCTGGCTTGCTGCGGCAAAGCGACTGGCTGTTCTGACCGGCGCCGGCATCAGCGCCGAATCCGGCGTGCCGACCTTTCGTGACGCGCAGACCGGGCTGTGGGCGAAATTCGATCCGCAGCAGCTGGCGACTGAAGATGCGTTTCGCGCCCATTCGAAGATGGTCTGGGAGTGGTATGCCTTCAGGCGCGAGATGGTCACCCAGGTGGAGCCCAATGCCGGGCATCGCGCATTGGCTGCCTTCGCTGTGCGCCATCCCGGCCGCATGACGCTGATCACACAAAACGTCGACGGCCTGCACCAGCGCGCCGGGAGCGAAGGTGTTCTGGCGCTGCATGGCAACATCTTCGAAGACAAGTGGCTCGATCCGCCCAAGGCATGCTGCCGGATTGATACTTGCGTGGCGGGCAGCCCGCCTTGTTGCGACCGCTGTGGCAACCTGGTGCGGCCCAATGTGGTGTGGTTTGGCGAGCCCTTGCCGATCGATGCGCTCACAGCGGCGGAGACGGCGGCCCGCGGGTGCGACGTGATGCTGGTGATTGGAACGTCAGGCGTGGTGTACCCGGCGGCTGGGCTGGCCCGCATGGCAGGAGGCAAGGTGGTGATCGTCAACCCCGAGCCCACCGAACTGGACGACGCGGCCGATGCCGTGCTGCGGGGCAAGGCAGCCGAACTGCTGCCGCAATTGATGGAGGGATGAGCCATGAGATACCGGGATTCGATTTTGAAGCTGGCCAGTGGGTTGGCCGCGGCCACAGCCGGTGGCCTGCTGTTGGTTGGCTGTACTCAGGAGCAGCAGAACAAGCTTGGCCGGGACATCCAGAACTGGACCGGCACCAATGGCGTGCTGGAGGTCTATGCCGGCGACAAGGTGGTGCGGCGCTGGTTGAAGGTCGACAAGCTGAGCACCGCGCTGGGCACCGACGACGGCAAGCCGCGCGCCTATCGCTTCGGTTATGGCGTGCTGGACGAGAACCTGAACTTCGTTGCGGACCCGGCTGAAAAGAAGGTGTACTTCGAAGTCAGCGACTTCAGCACCTACGTGTTCTTCGAGAACCCGCGTTGAGACCCTCACACCAACTCAAAAAACGTCATCACCACCTTGTCGGGATGCCGTGCTCCCGTGCCCACGAACATCCTCTCGTTGATCCAGCGTAGCGACGCCGAGACAGTCTCGAAGCTCGGACTGCAGCGGAAGTAGATCAGCGCAGGGTCTACCGGCTCGCCCCGCACCAAGCGAGCCATCAACTCGGTCGGGCCGGAGCGGATGGCGGTTCTGCACGTAGATCAGGTCACCGCCATCGGTCTCCAGTACATAGCGTGCATCGAGTTCCGCCAGCGTGTCGCTGACGACGAGCTGGAAGTCCGCGCCGCCCGGCAATACCCGTGCGCGCCAGCCGTCGCCGATAGCTTCACCGCTCAGGATAGGGATCAGCCGGCGTAAACCGCGCGCCGTTCTCCCAACTTCGTGCGGCTTGTCCACGCACACCGTGAGGTTGGCGAAAAACTTCAGCTGAGGGGAGGGGAGTTGCGGCGTCATGGAGTGAATATGGGCAGGTCGAGACGGCGCCAACGATGCCAGGAATGGCGTAGCATCTCCTGCTGGAACATGACGAGCGCCTCGACACTTACGAACCTTCCTGCAACGAGAAGCACTGCATGAAAAACACTTTGAGGTACAGCATTCGTGACGAAGTTCTTTACGGCTCAGTCGGAGGAAAGTCATTCTCCATGAAAGCTTATTCCGGCGGGGGCCGCGGCAGCAGCGCCGGAATGGAGTTGCACGACGTGAAGCATTGGAGCACGCAAAAGAAGGCACCGCCCGTCTTTTCTCAGAAGACCAGGGGCGGCCCTCTCCCGGTGGGTCTGTATTTGGCCAACTACTATGGAGTCCATGAGCACCTTGGGCGTTGCGCCATCCTGATGCAGACCATTTCTTCTCTGGTCCACGCGGACCCTTGGTCCGGCGCCGGAATTTCAGTTACTGACCGGTCTGGCTTCTACATTCACGGCGCGGGGCCCAAAGGCAGCGATGGCTGCATTGTTCCCAGCAAAAGTGGTGACCTGAAAGCACTCCTGGATGCACTGGAAAGCAAGGATTCTCCGGTCGCCCTGTTCGTCGAGGACGAGGGCATCAATGCGGAGAAGCTCGACGTCAGCAATTTTTTCAAGAATGTTGCTTGAATGTCGGAGTTGCCGTACGAGGAGATCACAACGGACCGGAAAGGGTGAGTTGAATCGCACGAAATGGATCAGGCGTGTCCTGGGGGCCGTTGCGGTTCTATTCGGTGTTGCAACGATCATCGCCGGCGCTCGCGTCCTTGCCGGTTCGGATCCGGGTTATACGGTATTTCGGCCGCTCTTGATCTACAACACGGCCATGGGAGTGGCTTATGTGGCGGCCGGAGTCCTGGGGCGGCGCAGCAGCAAGCAAGCCATGCATGCAGCCGGAGTGATCTTTATCCTCAACTGCCTTGTGCTGGGAGCGACCGGCTACCTCTACGCCGCCGGAGGCGCCATTGCGGTCGAAAGCATTCGCGCCATGACCTTTCGCACGGCCGTATGGCTCGTGCTTTTGTTCGGGTACGTGTGGGTGCGCCGGCGCGACGGTCAGCTTGCCGCGAGATCGGCACCGGGAATAGCCAGCAATCTTGCACATTCAAACCAGCTGCGCCCCATCGTGCAATATCGGGGTAAAGTGCTGCCCGATGAACCAACATCCCATCGAAACATGGCACGGCCTGGTCAGGGCGCATGACCCCGCCGGCCTGGAGCGCCTCCTGGCGGACGATGCCGTGTTTGTCTCACCCGTCGTTCACACAGCGCAGCGCGGCAAGGCCTTGGCCAAGGCCTATCTCACAGCGGCGTTTTCTGTGTTCTTCAATCCGAGCTTTCGGTATGTTCGTGAGATCCTCGGCCCCTCCGATGCGATGCTGGAGTTCGAGACGGAGATCGACGGTATCCTGGTCAACGGAGTGGATATCATCAAATGGGACGACTCTGGCAAGATCGTCGAATTCAAGGTCATGGTTCGCCCGCTGAAGGCGATCAACCTGATCCATGAACGCATGGCGGCCATGCTGGCATCGGCCCAGCGCCCGCGGTAAAGGTTCGTGGCGACATCGCGTTCGCGAGAATCCAAGCAGCGCGATTCAACATGTCTCCATCGTCTTCATCCGTCGAGCAGGTGCTGGTAGCTTACTTCCGGTCGAAGGATGGCAATCGCCCGCATTTGCTCGACCGTGTCTTTTCGGCCGATGCGCGCCTGGAGGTTCGCAATCGGTCGACGGCGATAGATTTTCCGGCGCTCACTGTCGGTCGCGAAGCGATAGGCGAGGCGATGGTCAGCCAATTCGGGCAGAGCTATGAGAACGTCTATTCGTTCTACCTCGATCGCCCACGACCGGGCGTGCGGGAGTTCGCTTGCCAGTGGTTGGTTGGGATGACCGAAAAGCGAGGCAAGGCCGTGAGGGTGGGGTGCGGGCGCTACGACTGGTCGCTGCAAACCGGACCTGATCCTCGAGCGGAAGGTCTGGTTATCACCATCGAGGTGATGCAGGTGTTTCCTGCCTCGACGCAAGGGACTATCCTGGCCTGGCTGGAAGGTCTGGCGTATCCGTGGGCAACTCGATCCGCCGTGATAGGGTCGGCGCCGGCGGTTGAAGGCCTCGGCCCGGTGCTGCATCGTCTTGCCCATTACTCCTGAGGACCGAACGATGACCCTTGACGGCACTTGCGGAGCATGTACGAGTTGTCGCCGCCCGAGAGCGTTCACGCGCTGGACCGTGAGAAGCTCCGGAAGCCGGACATCACGGTTTGGTCCGCATGGGAGGGCTCGGTCCTGCTGGGTTGTGGCGCATTGAAGGTGACAGCTTTCAGGCCGGCCCAGGCGCTTTACGAGAGCTTTGGCTTTTCGTACTGCGGGCCGTTTGGCGGGTACCAGGAAGATCCAAACAATGTGTTCATGACGATCAGGCTGGATACGCAACCATGATCCACATCAGGGAGATCGATCATGTCGTCCTGCGCGTCATCGACCTCGACAAGGTGCTCCGTTTCTACTGCGACGTGCTGGGCTGCACGCTCGATCGCCGCGAAGACTCGATCGGCTTGATTCAGCTTCGTGCGGGTCGCTCTCTGATCGATCTTGTTTCTGTGGACGGCCAACTCGGACGCGCCGGCGGTGCGCCACCGGGAAAAGAAGGTCGAAACCTCGATCACTTCTGTGTTCGCGTCGAGCCGTTCGATGAAGTCGCGATCCGGCGCCATCTGCAAGCCAACAATATCGAAGCCGGTGAAGTCGTGGCGCGCAACGGCGCGGAAGGCGTAGGCCCCTCCATCTACATCACCGACCCCGAGGGGAATGTCGTCGAGCTCAAAGGCCCGCCCGGTGGCTGACTGAGCGTTTGTGTCGCTATACTTTTCAACGGCTCCAAGATAGCGGGAGAGTTACATGGCCACCAACACCGTCCGCCTGCATCGCGTGCTGCGCGCGAAGCCTGAAAGGGTTTAATCATGGGCTGTACGCGCAGAACGGCGCTTGCTTGTTGTGCCACCGGCATGGTGATCACAATCCCCGGCCGCGCGGCTTCGCAGCAGCTGAACGCACCTGATACCCGGTGGTACCAAGCGGCAGCGTCCATGAAGGCTCTGGCTGAGTCATGGGGGGATCAGCCTTACGGGGCGGTACTGGTTCTGGAGGGACACCTGGTGGGTGAAGGCCCAAGTCGCGTGGTCAAGAACCAGGACGGCAGCGCCCATGCGGAGCGCGAAGCCATCCGCGATGCGCAGCGCCGGTTGGGACGGGCGACGCTGACTGGCGCTGTGCTGTACTCGACTTCGCGCCCATGCAGCCTGTGCGAAGCCGCCGCTGCCCAGGCCGGAGTCAGCCGCATGTACTTCGGGCCAACGCTCATCGACGCCGGAATGCCCCGGCCCAATTAACCCGAACAGGATCCCCATGCTGTCTCTGCAGGCCATCCAACAGTTGATGGAACCGCTTTTCCCCGGGCTGATGGGCGTGCGATTGACCGAGCTCACGCCGGAGCGCGTGACGGCCGAACTGCTGGTGCGTCCCGATCTCTGCACGGCGGGCGGCATCCTTCATGGCGGCGCGTACATGGCGTTCGCCGACACGCTTGGAGCCGTCGGGACGATCATCAACATGCCGCAGGGCAAACGTACGACGACCACCGACTCCAGCACGAAGTTCATCGGTGGCGCACCGGTGAATTCAACCGTCACCGGCGAGTGCGTGGCGCTTCACCGGGGTCGGACCACCATGGTTTGGCAGACGTCGATCAAGACAGCACAAGGCAAGCTCTGTGCCGTCGTGACCCAAACCCAGCTGCTGCTTGATGGCTGACGCATTCGGCGTTGCTGCGGACATCGTGCTCGCATTGCACGTGCTGCTGGTGGGCTTCGTGGTCGGCGGGCTGGTACTCGTCGTCCTGGGCAATATGCGCCGATGGCGCTGGGTCAACAATCTGTGGTTTCGCATAGCCCACCTTGCCGCCATCGTCGTGGTCGTCGCAGAGTCGTGGCTCGGGATCGTTTGCCCGCTCACCACGTTCGAGATGTGGCTGCGAGCGCAGTCTGGCGCCGTCGGCTACAGCGGCGGTTTTGTCGAACACTGGTTGCAGCGCCTGCTGTACTACGATGCGCCTGGCTCGGTCTTTCTCCTGGTGTATACCGCGTTCGGGCTTGCAGTGGTAGGAACCTGGTGGTACTTTCCACCCACGGCCGGGCGGGGTCGCACCCATCACAAAGGCTGAGCGAAGGCCATTGATATCGAAGGGCTTGAGCATGAACGACAAGCAGGTTTCCGACACCTGGAAGCGTGGCGATCCGTACGAGCAGTATGTAGGCCAGTGGAGCCGGCGTGTCGCGCCGGTGTTTCTCGCGTGGCTCGGAGTGCCCGCCGGACGGCGGTGGGTGGACGTGGGCTGCGGTACAGGAGCGCTCTGCGCCGCGATCGTGCACCACTGCTTGCCGCTCGCCATCAGTGGCGTCGAGCCTTCTGAAGGATTTCTTCTGACGGCCAAGGCGCAACTCGGCGAGCAGGTCATGTTTCACACGGGAAGCGCGACAGCGATACCGCTGGAGGACGGTTCGGTCGACGCCGTCGTGTCAGGCCTCGTCTTGAACTTCGTTCCAGACCAGCTTGCGGCGTTGCGCGAGATGGCCAGGGTGGCGGTGCGTCATGGCACGATCGCCGCTTACGTCTGGGATTACGCCGGCAAGATGGAGCTGATGAGGTACTTCTGGGATGCAGCGGTCGCGCTCGATCCGGATGCGGCGAATCTCGACGAGGGCGTCCGGTTTCCGCTTTGTGATCCGGAACCGCTGAAGCAGCTGTTCGAGCAAGCCGGGCTTGGCGAGATCGAGGTCACCGGGATCGACGTGCCGACGCCGTTCTCCAGTTTCGAGGAGTACTGGCGCCCTTTCCTGGGCGGCCAGGGACCGGCCCCTGCTTACGCGATGTCGCTGACCGACGAAGCCAGGGCGCGCCTTCGCGATCGCCTGCGAGAGCGTCTTCCGATCAATTCGGACGGCTCGATCGAGCTGATTGCGCGAGCTTGGGCCATCCGGGCGACCGCGTCGAAGCCGATGCATGGCTGAGGTTTTTGCCGGCCCAGGAATGCGAACCATTGTCATGATATTGGGCGCTGCCGGTTTGATCTACGTCGGGGCTTGCGCGGCTCTGTTCCTGTTCCAGCGCTCGATGATCTACTTTCCTCAGCCGAGTGCTTCTCCCATTGGGGCGCCGGCCATTCAGCTGTCCGTCGACGGCGCGCAGCTGCAGGTGCTGGTGCGGCCACATGCGGGCGAACAGGCGGTGATCTACTTCGGCGGCAACGCCGAGGACGTGTCGGGGAGCCTGCCCGAACTGTCCATGGCCTTTGCCGATCGGGCTCTTTACCTGATGAACTATCGCGGCTTCGGCGGCAGTTCCGGTTCGCCCTCCGAAGCGGCGCTGCACCGGGACGCAATCGCCTTGTTCGACAAAGTCCACGCAAGTCATGCGCAAGTCATCGTGGTCGGGCGCAGTCTCGGCAGCGGGGTGGCCGTTCGGCTGGCGACACAGCGGCCTGTCGAAAGGCTGGTGCTGGTGACGCCTTACGACAGCCTGCAGGATCTCGCCGCGGCGCAGTTTCGCTTCTTCCCGGTGCGCTGGTTGCTGACGGACAAGTTCGAGTCTGGCCGTTACGCGCCGCTGATCTCCGCACCCACGATGATCATCGCCGCCGAAAACGATGAAGTCATTCCGCGCGCGAGCACCGATCTGCTGCATGCGCGCTTCTCGCAGGGCGTCGCCAGGTTCGTGGTGTTGCCGGGCACCGGCCACAACACCATCTCGAACAGCCCGCTTTACCTGGACATGCTGCGAAGCGGCACCTGACCCGCTGGCCTAAACCCAGCCCATCCAACCCCCAACAGCCCCGGCGCCCAGCAGCCAGAGCAGGTGCACCTTGGTGCGCCAGACGATCAAGGTCGCGGCAATGGCCAGCAGCCAGACCGGCCAGTCGCGAAGGACGTAGGTGCTCCCAGTGGCCAGGATCCAGCCGGTGGAGACCAGCAGCCCGATCACGACCGGCGCCAGGCCTTGCTTGAAGGCGCGGACGGCGCGGACGTCCCGGTTTTCGTGACCCCAGCGAATCGCCAGATAGGTGAGGGTCGTGCTCGGGATGAGAATGCCGGCCATCGTGATCATCAGTCCCAGCAGCGCGGTGGGCAAGCCCCCGGCGTTAAGGCCCACGTTCCAGCCCAGAAGGGCCACGAACAGCACGTTGGGCCCGGGCGCGGCCTGTGCGATGGCGATCGAGGCGCTGAACTGAGGGTCGGTGAGCCAGCCCTGGCGGTCCACCAGGTAGCGGTGCATGTCGGGCGCGGTGGTGATCGCGCCACCCACCGATAGCAGCGACATCAGCAGATAGTACGAAAACAATGAGAGCCAGTCGCCCGCCGTCAGCACGATGTTCATTTGGCGGGCCGGCCCAGCTGCCGATAGGTGAGGACGCAGGCCAAACCGCCCAGGCCAAACAGGATGTAGGCAAGCGGCACGCGCAACAGGGCGATGCCGACAAAGCAGGCGATGCCAATGGCAGTGCACGTGGGCACGCCGATCGGATGCTTCTTCAGCGCGCTCATCAGCTTCAGGCCAGTAGCGGTGATCAGTCCCGACGCTACCGCCCCCATGCCGCGCAGCGCGCCGGAGACGTGCGGGTTTCCGGCGAACTGCGCGTACACCAGTGCGGCGCCCAAAACCACCAGCAGGGGGAACACCAGCATGCCGCTTACCGCCGCCATGGCGCCGCGCAAACCGAAAGCGCGGTCACCGATCATGAGCGCGAGGTTGACCACATTGGGTCCCGGCATGATCTGCGCCACGGCCCAGTCTTCGACAAACTCTTCGCGCGTCATCCACTGCTTTTTCTCGACCAGTTCGCGCTGAACAACGGCTAGCACGCCACCGAAGCCCTGCAAGGCCAGGAAGGTGAACGAGAAGAAAAGATCGGAGAGGGACTCGGGTTGCGGGCGCTTCGGCGTGGAAGCTTCGGCGGGCGCATCGGGCGATGAACTCATGGCTTCGATTATCGCGCCGGGGCTTTCAACCGGTTGTCGTCGGGACTTCTTGTGGACACCTACTTCCCTACACCGTCATGCCACCCGACACTTCGATCACGGCGCCATTGACATAGCTGGCCTCGTCGCTGGCCAGCCCGAAATTTCCGTACAGTCCCACCACCGAGCTGGCGTTCAGGATCACGCCCGAGCCCCTGGGCGGAGCCGGTGACGGTGCAGACTTTGTCCTGCAGGCGAGTGGAGATCATGGCGATGCAAGAAGCAAAGCCACACGCGCTCTCTCGCTGATGATCCAGCGCTAATACACAGGCTGGTGCGAGCGGAGCGCGTCCTTGACCTTCGCATCCAGCGCAAAGCCCGGACCGCATTTTTCGGCCAACCGCGCACAGCGGGCGCTGAACGCGTCGATGCCGGCGCTGTAAATGAACTGCAGCGCACCGCCGGTCCACGCAGGGAAGCCGATGCCGAAGATCGAGCCGATGTTGGCGTCGTGCACCGTGGTCAGCACATTTTCGGACAAGCAACGCGCGGTCTCGACTGCTTGCCGATACAGCAGGCGGTCCTTCAGGTCTTGCATATCCCAGGTGATGCCGGGCTTCTGGTACAGGTTCTTCAGCTCGGGCCAGAGGAACTTGCGGGCGCCTCTTTCCTGCGGATAGTCGTAGAAGCCGGCGCCTGCCGCGCGCCCGTTGCGATCGAACTCCTTGACCATCCGCTCGACCAGCAGCTCGCCGGGCGAGGCGATATAGGTGCCGCCCTCGGCACGATAATCCGCGCGGGTCTGGTCCAGCACGTGCACCGACAGTGACAGCGCCGTTTCATCCAGCACAGCCAGCGGGCCTACCGGCATGCCGGCCTGGATTCCGGCCTGTTCCACTACGGCAGCGGGGATGCCTTCGCCCACCATCGCCGCGCCTTCCATGACGAAGGTGCCGAACACGCGCGACGTGAAGAAGCCGCGCGAGTCGTTGACGACGATGGGGATTTTGCCGATGGACTGCACGTAGTCGAAGGCGCGCGCCACGGTTTCATCGTCGGTCTGCTTGCCGCGGATGATCTCCACCAGCTTCATCTTGTCGACCGGGCTGAAGAAGTGGATGCCGACGAATTTTTCGGGCCGTTTGCTTGCCTTGGCCAGCCCCGTGATCGGCAGGGTGGAGGTGTTGCTCGCGAAGAAGCCGCCGGGTGCCAGCATGGGCTCGGCTTCCTGCGTCACGCGGGCCTTGAGTTCGCGGTTCTCGTAAACCGCTTCGATGATCAGGTCGCAGCCTTGCAACGCCTGAACCGAATCGGTGGCCGTGATGCGGGAGAGCAGGGCGGCCTGGTCGTGCGGGCTCATCCTGCTTTTGTCCACGCGCGGCTGGGTGACCTTGACGCTGTAATTCTTGCCGGCCTCGGCTTTCTCCAGCGTAACGTCACGCAGCACCGTCTCCACACCCCGGCTGGCCTGCACGTAAGCGATGCCACCACCCATCATCCCGGCGCCGAGGAGGCCGACCTTTCGCGGCTTGTAGCGCGGCACGTCCTTGGGCCGGGATTGGCCGGACTTGATCGCGTTCATGTTGAAGAAAAACGTGTTGATCATGTTCTTCGCGACCGGATGCACGATCAGCCTGGCGAGGTAGCGCGATTCGATGCGCACAGCGGTGTCGAAATCGACCTGCGCACCTTCGACCATCGCGGCCAGCGCGTATTCGGGCGCGGGGTAGAGGCCGCGAGTCTTCTGCCTGAGCACCGCGGGCGCGACGCTCAGCATGCCGGCGATCTTGGGGTTGCTTGGCGTGCCGCCCGGCATCCTGTAGTTCTTGTCGTCCCACGGATGATGCGCCGGGGCGTCGCCGCTGGCGTGCTTCTCGATCCATGCCAGCGCAGCCGGCCGCAGCGCCGCGGCGTCGGGCACGAGTTCGTGCACCAGGCCCAGTTCCAATGCCTCGCGCGGCGAGAACAGCTTGCTCTCCAGAACATACGGCTGCGCCCCCATCAGGCCCAGCAGGCGCGTCATCTTCGTGATGCCCGTACCGCCCGGCATGAGGCCTAAAGTGATCTCCGGCAGGCCGAACTGGATCTTGGGGTTATCGACTGCGACACGGTAATGCCCTACCAGCGCCACTTCCCAGCCGCCGCCCAGGGCCGTGCCGTTCAGGCAACTCACCACCGGCTTGCCCATCGTTTCCAGCGTGCGGAAGTTCTTCTTCATCTGCTCGATCTCGCGGTACACCCGCGGTGCATCGGCAGGTTGCAGCCGCATGGTTCCCTTGAGGTCCGCACCGGCGAAGAAGGTGGATTTGTTGGAGGCCAGAAGAATGCCCCGGATCGCGTCCTTGTCCCTCACCACCTGTGCCGTGACTTCGGTCAGGTCGCGCTGCCACTGCTCGCACATCGTGTTGACCGGAGAGCCCTCCTCATCGAAGGTGATGGTCGCGATGCCGTCCTGCAGTTGGTATTGGATGGTTTTCATGTGTCTTCGGTCTTTCTCCCTCTCCCTTTGGGAGAGGGGAGGGAGTGAAATCAAACCCGCTCCACGATCGTCGCGATGCCCATGCCCCCGCCGACGCACAGTGTCGCCAGCCCATAGCGCAGTTTGCGACGGTGCAGTTCGTCGATCAAAGTATTGAGGATCATCGCGCCCGTGGCGCCCAGCGGATGCCCCATGGCGATCGCGCCGCCGTTGACGTTGACCTTCTCGTGCGGAACGCCCATCTCCTTCATGAACTTCATGGGAACGGCGGCGAAGGCTTCATTGACCTCGAACAGGTCGATCTGGTCGATCGTCATGCCGGCCTTGGCAAGCGCCTTCCGGGCGGCCGGCATCGGACCGGTGAGCATGATCGTGGGGTCGGCGCCGGAAAGGGCGGCAGCTACGATGCGCGCCCGCGGCTTGAGGCCGTGCGTCCTGCCCGCCTGCTCGCTGCCGATCAGGATGGCGGCGGCGCCATCGACGATACCGGACGAATTGCCGGCATGGTGGACATGATGGATGCGCTCGACCTGCGGGTACCGGCTGATCGCCACGTCGTCGAAGCCCATGGCACCGAGCTGATCGAACGCAGGGCGCAGAGACGCCAGACCTTGCAGCGTGGTGTGCGGCTTGATGAATTCGTCCTGGTCCAGGATGGTCTGATCGAGGAAGTCCTTCACCGGCACGATGGACCCGGCAAAAAAGCCGCCTTCGCGCGCCCTGGCCGCGCGCTTTTGGCTCTCCAGCGCAAACGAATCCACGTCTTCACGCGAGAAGCCTTCCAGCGTGGCGATCAAATCGGCGCCGATGCCTTGCGGCACGAAGGCCGTCGCCGAATTGGTTTCCGGGTCTTGTGCCCAGGCACCGCCGTCGGAACCGATCGGCACGCGGCTCATGCTTTCGACGCCGCCGGCCACCACCAGGTCTTCCCAGCCCGAACGGACTTTCTGCGCCGCCATGTTGACGGCCTCCAGGCCCGACGCGCAGAAGCGATTGATCTGCACGCCCGCGCAGCGGAAATCCCATCCCGCCTTCAGCGCCGCCACCTTGGCGATGACGGAGCCCTGTTCGCCGATCGGGGAGACCACGCCCATCACCACATCGTCGACCTGGCCGGTATCGAAGTCATTGCGCCGCTGGAGTTCGACCAGCACGCCCGCCAGCAGATTGACCGGCTTCACTTCGTGCAAACTGCCGTCCTTCTTGCCCTTGCCGCGGGGCGTGCGGATGGCGTCATATACGTAGGCTTCGCTCATGCTGTGTCTCCAGGCTTGGCAGGAAAAAGCCAGTATATTCATTGTTGCAATGATCGAACGCACCCTTTTCACCGGCGACCACGAGGCCTTCCGCGACAGCTTCCGGCGTTTCGTCGAAAAGGAGATCGCACCGCACCACGAAGCGTGGGAGGAGCAGGGCTACGTTGACCGTGCGGTGTGGAACAAGGCGGGCGCCAACGGCTATCTTTGCGCGACACTGCCTGAGGAATATGGCGGCTCGGGCGCCGACAAGCTGTATTCCGTGGTGCAGATGGAGGAGCTGGCACGCGGCGGCTACAGCGGCATCGGCTACGGCTTGCACAGCGAGATCGTGGCACCGTACATCCTGCACTACGGCACCGAGCAGCAGAAAAGGCATTACCTGCCATTGCTGGCCAGCGGCGCGATGGTCGGCGCCATAGCCATGAGCGAGCCGGCCGCCGGCAGCGACCTGCAAGGCGTCAGGAGCACGGCCATCAAGCAGGCCGACGGAAGCTACCTGCTGAACGGCAGCAAGACCTTCATCACCAACGGCTGGCATGCGGACCTGGTGATCGTCGTAGCCAAGACCAACCCGCAGGCCGGCGCAAAGGGCACCAGCTTGCTGCTGGTGGAGCGCGGAATGAAAGGCTTCGAGCACGGCAAGCGCCTGAAGAAGCTGGGACTGAAAGCCCAGGACACGGCGGAGCTGTTCTTCGACAACGTGATTGTTCCCGCGGAGAACTTGCTGGGAGGCGAGGCATTCGAGAACAAGGGTTTCATCTGCCTGATGGAGCAGCTGCCGTGGGAGCGCCTGCAGATCGCGGTGACTGCGGTCGCCTCGGCCCAGGCTGCCATCGATTGGACCGTGCAGTACACCAAGGACCGGAAGGTGTTCGGCCAGCCGGTCGCTTCATACCAGAACACCCGCTTCACCTTGGCGGAGTTGCAGACCGAGGTGCAAGTGGCGCGCGTCTTCGTCGACAAGTGCCTGGAGCTGGTGTGCCAGAACAAGCTCGACACCGCCACTGCCAGCATGGCGAAGTACTGGACCACCGATCTGCAGTGCAAAGTGATGGACGAGTGCCTGCAGTTGCACGGCGGCTATGGCTATATGTGGGAGTACCCGATCGCCCGGGCCTACGCCGATGCGCGTGTGCAGCGCATTTACGGCGGCACCAACGAGATCATGAAAGAAGTGATCACGCGGGCGATGGGGCTGGGGGCTTAACGGCCGCCGGACGGGCGACGGGACGTGGGGAAGGGGGTGCGCATCTGCTTGTTCCGGTAGTTTTGGTACAGCTTTTTGGCGATGCCTGAGGTGATGGCGAACATGATGAGTTTACGAAGCATGACGTTCTCCTGGAGGTGACGCGGAAGGATATCGACCGGACGGCGCCGCTGCTGGCGGTCAGCGGCGACTGCCGCCGTCAGCGGCGGCTTACGACCACTTGACTGAGGTGTTCTGCGCGTCATGCCGGACACGCTTGGCAACCACTGATGCCGTTGTATCTGCACAGCTACAAATGGCTGTGGCAAGCTTGCGGGTCGTTCCCTACTGCCGAGTTCATGAACCTTGTAGTCGCCTCCCGCCATGATGGCGCGCATATGCGCTTCGATGTCGAGGGACGCTGGCGTAACGGCGATGCCTTGAAGCTCGCCTACATGGTGAAGGCGGCGGTAGCCCGCTTGCGCCAGGACCATGTGTTGATCGATTTGCGCCGCGTGGCGACACCTCCGGATGCCCAGGGCAAGTTCCTTATTTGCGACCGGCTTCGCCGTGCGCTTGCACCAACCACGCGGGTGGGACTGGTCGCGCCCGCGGAGCTTGTCGATACGGACTGGGTGGCCCCCGGCCTGCCACATTGCCCCGAGATCGCGCTGTTCGGCGCTGAGCGGGATGCTCTCGATTGGCTGCGCCTGCAGTGACGGGCAGAAAAAATCCCTCGGTCTGGGACCGAGGGATTGAAGAGCCGGGGGAAGAAACTTGAAAAAAACCGGCTATTCATTGGAGTCGTGCGAGGCTGCTCAGGTTCCTCGGCCAGCAAATAATTCCAGCACCGGGGCGTTCGCACCTGCAACCCGTGGCTCGATGCGACGCAAGCCTCAGTTGCACGTTCCCACGAAATCAAGATGAAACGCTCTGTACACGCGGCGTGAAAAAGTCACGTCCCGGTGGCTCAGTTACGTTGTTGATGACTTAGGGCTGGCTTGCCGGCCCGCGTTTATGTAGGATTGCACTTACAGAGGCTCAAGCCCATCGCAGCGCCAAGCCAATGCGGTAAGACCAACAACAAGCACCCGCGGCAAGACGCCGGACGAGCTTCCCGGAATTTTTTTGCAATCTGCTGCACGTTTGCCCGATGGACGTGCATCGCGCGCGCGCGTTACGAAAGACCCTTATGTCGGATTTGTCCGCGAATTCTCCATCCTCCCGCGAGACTGTTCCCGTGGCTGAACAGACCACCCGCAGCCTCTGGTTCAGCTTGCGCAAGGCGGGCGCCCGTCTGTCCGACTGGTTCGTCATCCAGTCGTTCGCGGTGAAGGCCATGGTCATCGCCGCAGCGGTGCTGATACCAGCCACGGGCCTCTACTCCTATATGGTCCTGCAACGCCAGGCCGTGGTGGCGGAGCAGGTCAAGACCATGAGCGCCGACGAAAAGGCCGGTGACACGCTGTGGAGTTTCAACCAGAAGCTGCCGGTGGTGTTCGGCACCGGATCGGTGCTGAGCTTTCTCGAAAACACCCAGGTGGACCGCATCACCGTGATCTACCGCCCGTTGCTGTGGAACGTGTCGGAGCGCTTCATTCTCATCGAGTCGCAGGGCAAGCAATTTGCGTATTACCCGAGCGATATGGAGACCAAGATTTTTGCCGACAAGGCGGTGACCGCGCCGTGGGGTGGAAAGCTGAGCTTCGTGCCACGCGCGGACGTGGACAAAGCCAGCGTCGAAGTGCTGGAGCGGTTGGACAACCGGTTTGCCGGCGCGCGCCCCCAGTCTGAAAAAGACGGCTGGAAGGCGGGTGTCAGCGGCGTGCTGTCGGCGACTTTGACGGTGGGCTTGTTGGGCTTCCTGTTCTTCCAGCTCAAGGGTCAGTTCAAGTCGCTGAAGTTCCTGGAGCCGGCACAGGTGCACGGCAGCATCGATGACCTGGTGGGCATGGACGACATCAAGTCCGAAGTGGCGCAGATCAAGGATCAGTACCAGCGGCGCGCGGCGTATGCCGCGTACGGCATCAGCAAACCATTCAACGTCATGTTCAGTGGCCCGGCGGGCACCGGCAAGACCAAGCTTGCCAGCTACCTGGCCAAGGAACTGAACCTGCCGATCCTGTTCCATTCGGCCGCCAATCTTGAGACCGGCTACGTGGCGGGGGGGTCCAACACCCTGACACGCATCGTCTCGATGGCCAAGCGGCGCAAGCGCTGCATCGTGTTCCTGGATGAGGCGCAAGACCTCTTCATGAAGCGGGGCGGCCACCGCAAGTTCGACGACGACACGCAGAACACCCTGCTGGCGGTGCTCGACGGGGTGCGAACCAAAAGCGAGGCCGAGATCATCTGGATCGTGGCGTCCAACTTCAACAGCGAATCGATGCAGATGGACGAGGCCATGCTGCGCCGGTTCCAGATGAAGGTGGATTTCCGCATGCCCAACAAGGAAGAGCGGCTCGCCATCATCCAACACTACCTGGCGCAGCGCGCGGACAAGGTGCTGCCCGACCTGGACCTGCGTCACATGGTCGAAGTCACCGAAGGCCGCAGCCCGGCGGACCTGGAAACCATTGTCAACCAGGCCGGCATCACCGCGGTTCAGGCGGGCGGCATGATCGGGACGGACACCCTGATGCAGGCCGCCGAGCGCGTGATGGTGGGCAATGTCAACGCCAACACCACCAAAGAGCGTGAGCGCGACCGCCGCATCATCGCCATCCATGAGTGGGGCCACTTCCTGGTGGATTTCGAACTCGAGCGCAAGCACGCGGGCGGCAACTGGGACGCGATCCAGTCCGATATGAAGACCATCAAGATCTCGCTCAAGGCCAATCCGCGCAACAACGCGCTGGGCTTCGTGTTCCACAAACAGGGCGCGAACCTGCTCAAGACCAAGAGCGACATCGAACACGACGTGCGGGTGCTGCTGGGCGGCATGGCCAACGAAGAACTGTTCTTCGGTGAGGAAGGCACGACCAACGGTGCGCACAACGACATCACGCGCGTGACGGAACTGTTGCATCACGCAGTAGGGGAGATGGGCATGTACCGCAAGACTCGCCTGAACTTCGGCGCGCTCGCGCGCAACCGCAACGGCGGCAGTCACGACGTCGATGAGGAAACGCGCAGCATCATGGAAGCCCAGAGCGAGCGCCTGTACGGCGAGACCAAGGTCGTGCTGGCCCGGCATAAAATGTTGACCGAGCACCTGGTCGGCAAGCTCCTCGATGCCGGCGAGATGAGCCTGCATGAGGCGTTGTTCGAGGTTCGGAATTTTGAGAGAAGCCGTGACGGAAGGAGCCGTGATGTGTGACGGGAGGAACGCTGACGCGTGACAGGAAGCGTTGTGACGGCTCCTCCCGTCACGGCCTTTTCCCCGTCACGAATTTCTCCCTCGTCTGCTAGAATTCCCGGCTATTTTCAACGGACCCCAGACTTCACATGAACCTCGAATTCAAAGGTGTATTCCCCGCGCCCCCGACGCCTACTACCGGGGATGGGCGGGTCAACGAAAAAGCACTGCGCGCAATGCTTGATGACAACATCTCGCATGGCTGCGGCGGGTTCTGGATGGCGGGAAGCACAGGGGAAGGACCGATCCTGACGGACGAGGCACGCGACGTCGTCGCAAAGGTGTCCGCGGAAGTCTGCCAAGGCCGCGCCCTGGTCATCATGCAGGTCGGGTCCATGAGTACGGCCACGGCCGTAAAGGCGGCAAAGACCTCCCGTTTGGCAGGCTGCGCGGCAGTGTGTTGCCTGCCGCCGTTGTTCTTCCGCGCCAGCGAACGCTCGATCATTGATTACTACAAGGCCGTGGCCGATGCCGCGGGGGACCTTCCGTTCTTCGTCTACAACCTGCCCCAGCTCACGCAGATCGAATTCTTCCCGCCGATGATGGAAAAGTTGAAGCGCGAGATCCCGACCTTGAATGGCCTCAAGCACTCGGCGCCGGATTTCATGCAGATCCGTTTGTTCGCCGACATGGGCCTGATTTGCTTTTCGGGTAACGGCGTCTTGCCGCTGCCGGCGCTCACAATGGGTGCGGTAGGCTCGATCGACGCGCCGCTGTCGCTTGCGCCGTGGCATTACTCGGAACTCTTCGCCGCGTGGGAGAAGGGCGACATGAAGCGCGCGCAGGCGCTGCAGGACGAAGTGCGCAAGTACGTCGACCTGGTGTGGATGTTCAATGCGCCGGCCGATGTGTGCAAGACGGTGTTGTCGGCCAGGCTCGGCGTCGATTGCGGGCATTCAATTGCGCCGGTCAATCGCCTGACGGACGACCAGCGGCGGGAAGTGTTGAAGGAGGCGGAGAAGATGGGCGTGACAGAGCAGCGGCGCAGCAGGGCGGTGGGGTAAAAAGCGGGGGGAAGGTGAAAGTTAAATAAGGAAAGATAGGGGAGTTCAGCGGTCGATCTATTACCCCCCCTGAATCGACAGGCTGGTTGTCATGCGCTACGGAAGTGTTACGCCGACGGTGAACATCACACCCGCGGCACCGAAGACGATGGCTTCGGTGCAGAATCGGTTCACGCAATAGCCCACTGACGGAATGATCACCGGCGCTACGCCGGCACTATTGAAAGGGATTTTGTTTTGGTACTGGTCTTTGTAGCCGTGGACCAGGCCGGCCGTTAGCTTGAGATAGAGCGGCTGCACGCTGTCGAACGGCCGGAACCGATAGCCCCCGTACAAATATTGGGTCGGCTGGCCGAACGAGTTATCGAATAGCGACAGGCCGGCGAGCCATTGCGTGGTGACGTTCCACTCGCCCTGGATCAGGTTCTGGTGATCGTCGTGATCGGGGTTGTAGTAGAAGTGCTTGGTATAGACGCTCGTGGCCAGGTAGAACCGATCGGTCCTCCACGGTTCCGGCGCACTCCAGGCAGACGCCGCCTGCTGATCACCGTCTGGCGAGTCCGCGGATGGATCCGCCCCCGCGGTGGCGGAGGCCATGAGACAAGCCATGGCCACCAGGGAGATGGCGCGCTTCAAATCATCCTCCGCAAATTCGAACGGAAACCGACCCTGTTTTCAGCCGCTGGGCGGCAGGCGAAGTGCGATACGGGATTGTCTAGCATGAAACAGGAGTCCGGTACGGGGGGAAACGTCGATTGTACGGCACATAGCCGGATAAACCGGATAAAAAGGCAGCGGGTTAAACCTTAAATTGATGGGTATCCGGTTCAGGCCCCAAGTATGAAACCCTCGTAATTCCGTGCGGCAACATCGGCGCAGATTTTACGGTAGTGCGCCATTCCGCCGGCGTAGGGCATGAACACCCGCGGCTTGCCGGGGATATTTGCACCCAGGTACCAGGAATGTTTGGCCTGGGGCAGCACGGTGGCGTTCGCTGCGGCATTCACCTGCGCGATCCAGGACTCCACCGCTTCTTCCTTCGGCTCGATGCGGGTCAGGCCTTCGCTGCGCAGGTGCGCGATGCAATCGGTGATCCATTCCACATGCTGCTCGATGGCAACCGGCATGTTGCACAGGACCGACGGGCTGCCCGGGCCGGTCACCATGAACATGTTTGGAAACCCCGCGACCTGCAGGCCGATGTAGTTGCGCGGCCCGGCGGCCCAGGCTTCCTTCAGCGACAAGTCGTCGCGACCGCGGATGTCCATTTTCAAAAGCGACCCCGTCATGCCGTCGAAGCCGGTGGCGAAAACGATGATGTCGAGCGGATAGTCGGCGCCGCTTTTCGTCCTGATTCCGGCGGGCGTGATGCGCTCGATCGGATCGGCACGGATGTCGACCAGGTCGACATTGTCGCGGTTGAAAGTTTCGAAATAATCGGTGTCGATCGGCGGGCGCTTGGCCGCATAGGGATGGTCGATATTGGCAAGTTTCTCCGCCGTCGCCGGATCCTTCACGATCTCCCGGATCTTGCGCTTGAGGAACGCCACCGCCGTGGCGTTTGCTTCGTTGCTCGTCACCAGGTCGCGGAAAGCGCCGCGGAAGCGCAGGCCGCCGGTCTCCCAGGCTTTTTCGTAGACGGCTTCGCGTTCTTCCGGCGAGACGGACAGCGCCAGAGTCTCGGATAGCAGGAAGGGGTGGCCGTTGACGGCGGCGTGCATCGTGGTGCGGATTTCTTCGGCGTTGTCCTTGATCCACTGCTTGAACTCCGCGGTGAGCGGACCATTGCGCGCCGGCACGCTGTAGTTTGCGGTGCGCTGGAATACGGTCAGGTGCTTCGCCGTCTCGGCGATCACGGGAGCAGCCTGGATGCCGGTCGACCCCGTGCCGACCTGGCCGACGCGCTTGCCGCGGAAATCGACGCCTTCGTGCGGCCAGTGGCCGGTGTGATACCACTTGCCTTGGAAAGTTTCGAGCCCGGGAATGTCCGGCACGTTCGCCGTCGACAGGCAACCGACGGCAGTGATCAGGAACTGCGTCGTGTACGTATCGCCGGTATGGGTGGTCACGCGCCAGACGTTTTGTTTTTCATCGTAGTGCGCGGATTCGACTTTGGTGTTGAAACGGATGTCGCGCTTCAGGTCGAATTTTTCCGCGACATGGTTCAGGTAACGCATGATCTCGGGCGGGCCGGGGTATTTTTCCGACCACTCCCACTCCCGCCACAGTTCCTCGGAAAACGAATAGCAGTAGGAATGGCTTTCCGAATCGCAGCGCGCACCCGGGTAGCGGTTCCAATACCACGTGCCTCCGACCCCTGCACCGGCCTCCAGGACCTTGACCGAGAGGCCAAGCCGGTCGCGCAGGCAAAGCAGTTGATACAGGCCGGAGAACCCGGCACCGACGACCAACGCGTCGAAGTGGGAGGTTTCGCTTTTCGGAGCTGGTGCAGTCACGTTTGCCCTTGCCATTCAATGGTTGCCCGCATTATCGCGCAGACTGGTAAAGAGTGAACAGCGAACAGCGAACGGCGAACGGTGAACAGTGAACGGTGGACGGCGGCCTCCCATTTCTCGCTTC
>JBKJHN010000168.1:0-8181 GCA_046599015.1 Ramlibacter sp. | reverse complement strand
GCGCCGAGCATGTTGGAGTCGGTCGAATAAGCCTTCTCCGCCGACATCTTGTAGGCAAAGCCCGCCTGCGTCATGAAGGCCGACATTTCCGCGCGCCCGCCGAGCTCGTCGATGAATGCCTGATCGAGCCACGGCTTGTAGATCTGCAAACTGGGATTGGTCAGCAGGCCGTAGCGATAGAAGCGCTCGATGTCGTTGCCCTTGAACGTGCTGCCATCGCCCCAGATGTTGACATCGTCCTGCTTCATGGCGGCGACCAGCATGGTGCCCGTCACCGCGCGCCCCAGCGGTGTGGTGTTGAAGTACGTTACGCCCGCCGTGGAGATGTGGAAGGCGCCGGCCTGCATCGCGGCGATGCCCTCGTGCGCCAGTTGCAGACGGCAGTCGATCAGGCGCGCCGCCTCGGCGCCGTACTGCATCGCCTTGCGCGGAATCTCGTCGTAATCGGGTTCGTCGGGCTGCCCCAGGTTGGCGGTGTAGGCGTAGGGGATCGCGCCTTTCTTGCGCATCCAGTGCAGCGCCGCGCTGGTGTCCAGGCCGCCGGAAAAAGCGATGCCGACTTTCTGGCCGGCTGGAAGGTGCTCGAGGATCGTGCTCATGGGCGAGGGCAGGTGGTTCAGCCGAAGTGGCAGATGTAGTGGTAGGCCTCGCCCACGCGGATTTCAAAGCTGGAGTTGCCCGGCACACTGAATTTGTCGCCTGGCCCGCTGCGTTGCCAGTTGTCGCTGCCGGCCAGCTTGTATTCGCAGCCACCGGCGACGCACTCCATGATTTCCGGCGTGCCCGTCTTAAAGGTCAATTGCGACGGCAGGACCACGCCCACCGACTTTTTTGTGCCGTCGGCGAGGGTGACGGTATGGCTTACGCACTTTCCGTCGAAGTACACATTGGCCTGGGTCGCGACGCGCGCGCCCGCTAACTCTTGGGTGCTCATTTGAGGAGGCTTTCCGGCGCGCAAGCCCGCCAGGGTGGGGAAAGCCGTCGATTTTAGCGCGACCTCGCTCGCCCCTTGAGTCGAGGAAGGTCGGTCTCGGGCAGCCGTGGCTGGTACTGGCGCCGCAGCACTCCCACCCTCAGCGGTGCCGGTGGTGGCGGTGACCGCCGGAAAAATTAAAACCCAGCGACAGGCCGATCGGCGGGTAGAAGTACGGACGCGAGTAGTAGTACGGCGGGTACGCCGGGTACGCCTGGTATGACGGGTACGCGGGATAGGCCTGTTGCGCCGGATACGCGATGGGGTAAGCGGGCGCCGAGGTCATCGGCTGACCGACGATCACGCCCACTGCCGTGCCGGGGGCTGCGCTGGGCGTGGGCGTATAGACAGGCGGCGGCTCATTGGCGGCCACAGGGGTCACCTGCAGCCGGACGGTCGAACCCGGGTCATACGGCATCTGCACGCTGAATTCCTTGCCGGCGTATTCGTACACCACGTTGTACGCGACGGTGCGGTTCTCATAGGTGGTTTGAGTGGTGCATTGAGGCACGTTCTGCACGTAGTTGGCCGAACCCTCGATGTTGTTCCCCACTGCAGCGCCGCCGAGCGCGCCAATGAGAGTTGCGGCCGCGCGGCCGGTCCCGTGGCCAATGGTGTTGCCCAGCAGGCCGCCGGCAATCATGCCCACAACCGCGCCTCCGCCAGAATTGGGTTGCTGCACGGGAACCGGCTGGTTATTGCAGACCTGCCGCGCAACGGCGACCTGCTGAATCACCGGCATGCTCGAAATTACCCGGCCCACTTCTTCGGCGGCCGCGACCGTGCCCCAGGCGCTGAGCGCGCCCAGCACTGAAAAAAGAACGGCTTTTTTCATCGACTACTCCTTCTGGACCTCAATGCCCAAATTTTAGGCAAAAGCGCCGTCCCAAGGTGGCCTGATGGGTAAAGCGAAAGTAAAAGCCCGCGCTCTAGCGGCTTTGGAGCAACGCCCAGCCCGCAGCATCGAACCCGACCGTCACGCGATCGTCCCATTCCACCACCGGCCGCTTGATCACGCTCGGTTGTCCCTGCATCAGCGCCTTGGCCGTCGCGGGATTCTGGACGCTGCCCTGCAGGCCGGCATCCAGCTTGCGCCAGGTGGTACCCTGCCGGTTCACCAGCTTCTCCCAGCCATGCTGTTCGATCCATGCGTCCAGCCTTTCAGCCGGGACACCTTGTTTCTTGAAATCATGGAACCGGTAATCGACGCCGCGTTCGGCCAACCAGCCGCGAGCCTTCTTCACGGTATCGCAATTGGAAATCCCGTAGACGACGATCATTTCTATATTGTGCGACCAGGCCGGAAAGCAGGTTTTTGTAATTGGAATTTGCCCTTTGTGAGCCCAGGTTTGGGCGGCTGGGGCGTGCCCCGGATAATCCACGGCCATGAAAACCCTTCCTGAATGGCTTGCCTGGTGCGAGCAGTTGCATCCCAAACAGATCGAGCTAGGCCTCGATCGGGTGAAGGCAGTTGCCGATCGCTTGCCGATCCGTTTCGAGTGTCCTGTGATTACCGTCGCCGGAACCAACGGCAAGGGCTCCACCTGCGCCATGCTCGAGGCGATCGCATTGCAGTCGGGCTACCGCACCGGCGTCTACTCGTCGCCGCACCTGGTGCATTTCGAGGAGCGTTGCCGTATCCGCGGCGAGATCGTCGGAGCTGCGGCCCTGGTGCCGCACTTCGAGCGGGTGGAGGCAGCGCGGCAAGGCGTGACGCTGACGTATTTCGAATTCACGACGCTGGCCATCCTGAGTCTGCTGGCGGCCTCCGATCTGGACGTAGCGATCCTGGAAGTCGGCCTTGGCGGACGCCTGGATGCCGTCAACATCATCGACGCCGATTGCGCCATTATCACCAGCATCGACCTCGATCACACCGAGCTGCTCGGTTCAGACCGGGACAGCATCGGACGCGAGAAGGCGGGCATCCTGCGCACCGGCAAACCGGCCATCGTGAGCGACCCCGTGCCGCCGCAAAGCGTGCTGGACCGCGCGGCCGACATCGACGCCGATCTCTGGCTCCTGGGACGCGACTTCAATTTCTCCGGTGACAAGCAGCAGTGGGCCTGGGCCGGGCGCGGCCGGCGCTACGCGGGGCTGGCTTATCCGGCCTTGCGCGGCGCCAACCAGCTTATCAACGCATCCGGGGTCCTGGCAGCATTGGAGGCGCTGCGGTCCCGGCTCCCGGTAACGGCGCAGGCAGTTCGCAATGGGTTGGCGCTGGTCGAATTGCCCGGCCGCTTTCAGATCGTACCGGGGCAGCCCACGCTGGTGCTCGATGTGGCGCACAACCCGCACTCGGTCGCCGCGCTGGCGGCCAACCTCGATGCCATGGGCTTTTATCCCACCACCCATGCGGTGTTCGGCGCGATGGCCGACAAGGATCTGGCTGCGATGCTGCGAAAGATCGGGCCGATCGTCGATCGCTGGTACTTCACCGATCTGCCCACGGCCCGGGCCGATACGGCGCAGGGCTTGCTCGTCCGTTGGCGCGCGCAGGAAACCCGCCAGGATGTCACGGCTGGCATGTACAACGAACCCATGGAAGCCCTCGCCGCCGCAGTGGCCGCGGCAGACCCCGCTGATAGAATCGTCGTCTTCGGATCGTTTTACACGGTAGGGGGCGTTCTGAAGGACGGCTTGCCCCGCCTTCACGCCAAGCACCTAAGCAATTAATTTCGGGCGATCAGCTTCATGGCCCTATTCAAAATGCGCAAAGGTGGCGACGAGTCCCCAGCCATCCTCCGCCCCGAAACCATCGAGGCCATGCGCAGGCGCGCCAGGCATAGGTTGATCGGCGCGGCCGTGCTGGTGCTGATTGGCGTGATGGGGTTCCCGCTGCTGTTCGATACCCAGCCCCGGCCGATCGCCGTGGACATTCCGATCGAGATTCCGGATCGCAACAAGGCCAAGCCTTTGGCGCCGCCGCGCCAAGCTGCGGCGCAGGCGCCATCGGCGTCCGGACCGGTCACGGCTGCTCCCGTGAGCGCCGCATTGCCGAGCGTCAAACCGGATCCGGCCGCGTCCTCTGCGGCAGACCTCAAGCCCGACGCCAAGGCAGAGGCCAAACCTGATCCCAAGCCCGAGTCCAAGCCCGAACCCAAGGTTGCAGCGAAGTCGGAGACGCCGCCGGATAGCGGCGCGAAGGCGCTGGCGCTCCTGGAAGGCAAGCCGATTGAAGAGTCGGCCGCGGCCGACGGACGCTTCGTGGTGCAGGTAGGCGCATTCGCGGACCCCAGCAAAGCGCGCGAAGCGCGGCTGAAGCTGGAGCGTGCCGGCCTCAAGACGTATACGCATGTGGCCGAAACCAAGGACGGTACCCGGATTCGTGTGCGCGTCGGCCCGTTTGGCAGCCGCGGGGAAGCAGACAGGGCGGCTGACAAGATCAAGAGCCTGGATTTGCCGGCGAACATCCTCACTCTCTAGGTCCGATGACCGCGCTGGACTGGGTGTTTCTGGGTGTGATGGCGGCTTCCTTCCTGTTGGGCGCCTGGCGTGGACTGGTTTACGAGGTGTTGTCGGTGGTCAGCTGGATAGCAGCCTTCATCGTCGCGCAGTGGCTGGCGCCGGACGTCGCGGCGATGCTGCCGATCAGCCGCGCGGGTGAGGTCGTGCGGTATGCGGCTGGATTTGTGCTGGTGTTCATCGCCGTGATCTTCGCTGGCGGGCTGGTGGCCTGGATGACCAAGAGGCTGGTGCAGGCAGTGGGTCTGCGGCCGGTGGACCGCACACTGGGTGCGGGCTTCGGTTTGATTCGCGGCGCGGTGTTGCTGATGGCCGTCGCCGTGGTGATCAACATGTCGCCCTTCAAGAGCGCGGATTGGTGGACCGAATCGAAAGCCGCCGACGTGTCGATGGCGGCCGTGAAGAAATTAAAACCGGTATTGCCCGAGGAGTTCGGGCAGTACCTTCCGGGATAGAACCATGTGTGGAATTGTCGGGGTGGTCTCGAGCGCCCCAGTCAACCAGCTGATCTACGACGCGTTGCTGCTGCTTCAGCATCGCGGCCAGGACGCGGCCGGCATCGTCACCCAACAGGAACGCAAGTTCTTCATGCACAAGGCCAAGGGCATGGTGCGTGACGTGTTCCGCACGCGGAACATGCGTGCGCTTCCGGGTAATGCGGGGCTGGGTCAGGTGCGCTATCCCACCGCCGGCAATGCGTATAGCGAGGAAGAGGCACAGCCCTTCTATGTGAACGCGCCTTACGGCATTGTGCTGGTGCACAACGGCAACCTCACCAATGCGCAGGCGCTCAAGAGCGAGCTGTTCACGACGGATCACAGGCACATCAACACCGAGAGCGATTCGGAAGTCTTGCTCAATGTGTTCGCCCACGAACTTGAAAAATCCACGCGCGGTGCGAAGTTGCAACCCGAGGATGTATTCAAGGCGGTGGCCGCAGTGCACAAACGCGTGCGGGGTTCCTACGCCGTCATCGCACTGATTGCGGGCCACGGCGTGCTGGCGTTTCGCGATCCGTTTGGTATTCGTCCGCTCTCGATCGGGCGCGGCAAGGATGGCACCGTCATGGTCGCCAGCGAAACCGTGGCTCTCGAGGGTACGGGCCACGTTGTCGAGCGACATGTCGCCCCCGGCGAGGTCGTCTTTATCGACCTGCAGGGCGCAGTGCATTCGAAGCAGTGCGCAGACAACCCGAAGCTCTTTCCGTGCATCTTCGAATACGTGTACCTCGCGCGGCCCGACTCGGTGCTCGATGGCATTTCGGTCTACCAGGCCCGATTGAACCTGGGCGAAACGCTGGCCAAGCGCGTGGTGTCCACCGTGCCGCCCAACGAGATCGACGTGATCATTCCAATTCCCGAATCAAGCCGCCCGAGTGCGACGCAGCTTGCGCATCTGCTGGGCATCCCGTACCGGGAAGGCTTCGTGAAAAACCGCTACGTGGGCCGCACCTTCATCATGCCGGGGCAGGGCGTACGCAAGAAGTCGGTGCGCCAGAAGCTCAACGTGATCGCAAGCGAGTTCAAGGGTCGCAACGTGATGCTGGTGGATGACTCCATCGTGCGCGGCACAACGAGCCGCGAGATCGTTCAGATGGCACGCGATGCAGGCGCAAAAAAGGTTTACCTTGCGAGCGCTGCGCCGCCGGTGCGTTATCCAAATGTTTATGGCATCGACATGCCGACATCGACGGAACTGGTTGCGCATGGGCGCACGATTGAAGAGATCCGCGAAATCATCGGTTGCGATGCCCTGATCTATCAGGATGTGGAGGGCATGAAGCGTGCGATTGGATCGCTCAACCCCAGGCTCGATGGATTCGACGCATCGTGCTTCGACGGCGTGTATGTGACCGGCGATATCAATCCCGACGACATCGCGCGAATCAACGAAGCGCGAATCGGACAGGAGGACGCTCTCGAAGAAGATACCTCGCGCCTGGCATTGCCCAACGCGCAAGACGCTTAATTAGTTTCATGCAAATACGCACCCGTTTCGCTCCATCACCTACCGGTTTCATCCACCTGGGCAACATCCGCTCTGCGCTGTATCCCTGGGCCTTTGCGCGTTCGCAAAAGGGGGTTTTCATTCTCCGCATCGAAGACACTGACGTCGAGCGTTCGTCGCAGGAGGCGGTGGACGTAATCATCGAGGGCATGCAGTGGCTCGGCCTCGGCCACGATGAAGGCCCTTTCTTCCAGATGCAGCGCATGGACCGCTACAAGGAAGTGCTGGCGCAGATGAAGGACCAGGGGCTGGTTTACCCGTGCTACATGAGCGTGGAAGCGCTCGATGCGCTGCGCGAAGAGCAAAAAGCAAACAAGGAAAAACCGCGTTACGACGGCACTTGGCGACCCGAGCCCGGCAAGACCTTGCCGCCTGTTCCCGAAGGTGTGCAACCTGTCATGCGGTTCAGAAATCCGGTTGGCGGATCGGTGGTCTGGGAGGACAAGGTGAAGGGCCGCATCGAGATCAGCAATGACGAACTTGACGACCTTGTCATCGCGCGACCGGACGGCACGCCGACATACAACTTCTGCGTGGTCGTTGATGACCTCGACATGAACATTACGCATGTGATTCGTGGTGACGATCATGTGAACAACACGCCCCGGCAGATCAACATCTTTCGCGCGCTGGGCAAGGAGCCGCCGGTGTATGCGCACTTGCCCACGGTGCTCAACGAGCAGGGCGAGAAGATGAGCAAACGGGGCGGTGCCAAGCCAGTCACGCAGTACCGCGACGAAGGCTTTTTGCCGGACGCGATGGTGAACTATCTTGCTCGGCTCGGATGGAGTCACGGCGACGAGGAGATATTCAGCCGCGAACAATTTCTGGAGTGGTTCGACCTCGATCACCTGGGCAAGAGCGCCGCGCAGTTTGATGATGCGAAGCTGCGCTGGGTCAATGCGCAGCACATCAAGTCAACGCCAGACCAGCAACTCGCCCTGCATCTGCGAACCGTACGGCCTTCTCTATTCGAGCTTGCAACCGTTGGTCAAGAGGCTCTCGAAGAACGACGCACCCACCTCACACGTATCTGCGCTCTATTCAAAGATCGGTGCGACACCACCGTCGCATTGGCTGACTGGGCAGAGAAGTTCTACAAGCCTGTGGTGCCCGACGCACAAGAGCTGGACAAGCATGTGACTGAAGGTGTACGGCCTGCGATCAGCATGCTGTCAAAAATGCTTGAAACCTGCACCTGGGAAAAAGCAGCCATCACCGAATCCATCAAGGAAGTGCTGCGTGCTACGGGCATGAAGATGCCGCAGCTGGCGATGCCTGCTCGTGTGCTGCTGCTGGGAACAGCGCAGACGCCATCGCTCGATGCGGTGATCGAACTGTGCGGACGCGAGACTGCATTGGTGCGACTCAAATTGGAGTGATAGAAATCTGGCTATAATTCGAGGCTCGGAAATTGACGGGCTGCTGTAACAGGCAAACAGTCAGTTTTTGGGGGTATAGCTCAGCTGGGAGAGCGCTTGCATGGCATGCAAGAGGTCATCGGTTCGATCCCGTTTACCTCCACCATCCGAAGGCAGCACAAAGGTTTTTGACCCTATCGTCTAGAGGCCTAGGACATTACCCTTTCACGGTAAGTACCGGGGTTCGAATCCCCGTAGGGTCGCCAAATTCCCCCTGAAGGGACGCAGGCACAAGTCATTTGCACTTGGCTCAAAAGAGCGAACGCAAGCTACCAGGAGTGGTAGTTCAGTTGGTTAGAATACCGGCCTGTCACG
>JBKJHN010000026.1:0-60693 GCA_046599015.1 Ramlibacter sp. | reverse complement strand
CAGCGGATGCTGATCGTCAACGGCCAGGTTTTGAACGAGGGCAGCGAGGTCGCCAGCGGGGTAGTGCTCGAAGAGATCAAGCCCAAGGGCGCGGTGTTGCGCTTTCGCGGTTCGCGCTACACCGTCAGTTACTGACGAGTCCGCGTGGTTTTAACCCCGCCGCGCCCGCAGTCACTGGGCCTGCGCCGGCTGGAACACGGACCAGTGACCGTCCTTGAAGAGGTACAGGGCGGAGGACAAGCGCGCGCCCGGCCCGCCGGCATACAGCGCCGCGGCGCTGAAGCGCAGGCTGGTAAGGGCCGCTTCGTCCGATACGGGGGCATACACCAGCCCTCCGCGGCGAGGTACAGCTGCGACCAGGCCTTCAGGAAAACGGGCCTGCAGTTCCTGCCACATCGCGCGATCGAGAAAGTAGCTGCTGGTAAGGTCGGTCGACGAGCCCTGCACCTGCATCAAGCCGCCGCTCCACGGCTGGACCGCGGGCGTCCCATAGACACGGCGCAGGTTCGAGATGGCCAGGTCCAGCGCCTCCTCGGGACTCAGCCGCAGGCGCGTCAAGTCTTCGGGCGATGCGCTCTGCATGGACTGGCCGCCATCGAAGACGAGCCGGATATGCATGTCGCCGAGGTACTGGAACCAGCTGGTGTCGAACTCGATCCGCCGGCCGTCCGTCATGCGTGCGGTGATTTTGCCGAAGGGCTGCAGAGATTCATCCTGTTTGTTCTCGCCTTGCGACTCACGCAACACGACCAGCAGGTTGCCCGCGCTCACGTCGAACATCTTTGTCTGCTGCGCCCAACTGGCCGACCCCAACGACACTGCGCATGCGATCGCGCCGATCAGCTTGAGACTAAATCGTGGATGGCAGGTCATCATGTTTCCTCGCGCGGCTGGCTAATGCTGAGGCACACGCTCGAGCTCTGCAACACCTGCATACGCAGTTTGAGGAAAAAGTCGCACCTTTAAAAGGCCGAGTGTGTACGAGACAACGAATTTGGTTACCGATATTTCTTCAGCGGCCTTTTCTGTAATGCAGGTCGACCGTAGGATCGGCAGCTCTTTCAACGCCACTCAGAGGAAGTACATCATGGCACTGCAATCCCCCTTCTTCAACAAGCGCGAACCGGACGCGTACAACCAGCGGCACAACGCCAGCCCGAACGCGGCAGCCGCCTCTGGCGCTTCCAACGCCATGGCCGCGACAGGCGCAACCGCCGTTACACCCTCGACCACGTTTGCGGCGGCGAACAGTGCGCCGGTGAAGGAGGGAGAGAGCAAGCTGACCGTCGGGCCCAATATCAAGCTCAAGGGCGTCGAGATCACGGACTGCGACACGCTCGTGGTGGAGGGATCCGTAGAGGCCACGATGGACTCGCGGGTCATCCAGATTTCCGAACGCGGGTCGTTCAAGGGTTCGGCTGAGATCGATATCGCCGAGATCCACGGCCAATTCGACGGCAACCTCACCGTGCGCCAGAAGCTGGTGATCTATGCCACCGGCAAGGTGACTGGCCGCGTGCGCTATGGCAAGGTGGTGATCGAGGAGGGCGGCCAGCTCTCCGGCGAGATCGAGTCAGGCACCACGACCAGCCGGCCCGCCACTCCCGTTCGCCTGGCGGGCTGACTCTCTAGACCGCGCCGCGGTGCCTCTGGATGCAGGTGTCCAGCACCTCGGCGCGCTCGCGCTGCCACCAGTTGGTGGCGGAGAAGATCTCGACTTCGCTGTAGCCGGCAAACCCCTCCGCTTCCATCCAGCCACGAATCTGCGGGATGTCGATGACGCCGTCCCCCATCATGCCCCGGTCGTTGAGCAGATCGGACGTCGGCGTGAGCCAGTCGCATACGTGGAATGCCAGCAGCCGATCCTTGCCGGCACGCGCGATCTGGCCATGAAGCTTCGGGTCCCACCACACGTGGTACACGTCTACCGCCACTCCGAGGGCGCCTGAGCGCTCTGGATCCAGTTCGTCGCACAGATCCAGTGCCTGTTCCATCGTGTTGATGCAGGCTCGGTCGGCGGCGTACATGGGGTGCAGTGGCTCGATGGCCATCGGCATCCGCACCGCTCTGGCGTAGTCCAGCAATTCCGCGATTCCGTCGCGCACCTGGCTGCGCGACAACGCCAGGTTCTTGTGGGCGGCCTTGCCGCTCAACGCGCCGGGCAGGCCTCCGACCACCAGCACCAGGCATCCGGCTCGCAACTCACAGGCCTCGTCGACGGCACGGCGGTTGTCGTCACGCGCGGCCCGCAGGCCAGCCGCGTCAACCGCGGGGAACATGCCGCCTCTGCAATATCCGGACAGTTCCAGCCCGTGCTGCTTCACCAGCGACGAAATTGTCTCGAGGCCGCACGCCGCCACCTGGTCGCGCCATGGCGAAATCGCACGAATGCCCCGGCGCGCACAGTCCTCGACGATGTCCGTCAACGGCGCCTCGATGCCGCGCGACTTGCGCACTGTGGCGGTATTGATCGAGAGCCAGCGGTGATCCTGCGAAAAATCTCTCATCCGGCGCCGTCCTGCTTGTTCCGGCCGCGTCTGATCTGCCGGATGATGGCGGCATTGTCGAGATCACCGTCGCCCGCAGCGACTGCCGCACGCATCAGGTGCGCGTGCGTTTCGGAAAACGGCAGCGCAATCCCCGCGGTGCTGGCACTCGACAACATCAGGTCGACATCCTTCAAGTGTTGCCGGATGCGCGACTGCGCAGTGAAGTCGCCACGCACCATCATTTCGCCCTTGGTTTCGGCCGCGGCCGATCGGGCCGGAGTCGCCAGCACAAGCTGCAGAAATCGGTCGGGCGCGACTCCGAGGGCTTCGGCGAACACCATGCCCTCCGCGAGCACCGCGCGGTTCAGGCCGAGCACGAGGTTGGTCGCCAGTTTGGCCTTGGCGCCCATGCCGGCCGCGCCCACGTGAATGCGCTTCGAGGCGATGGCCTGCAGCAGGGCGTCGCACTGCGCAATCGCCCTGGCGTCGCCGCCCAGCAGCAAGGTAGCGTCGCCGGCCGCGATCTGCGTGCTGGACCCGGACAAAGGTGCTTCAATGAAATCCACATTCCAGGCCTTCAGCCTGGCCGCGAGGGGCTCCAGCAATTCCGGGTTGCCGGTGGAACAGTCCACGATCCACCGAACGCGGTGACCGGGGGCCAGCAGCCCGTCTGGTGTCTCCACGATCTGGATCACGTCGCCGGTGTCGAACACAGCCAGCACAACGCAGTCGGCCTCGCGCCCAACCTGCGCTGCAGATCCGGCAGCGGTCCCGCCAGACACGCAGAAGCTTTCGACCGCTTCGCAGCGAGTGTCGTATCCGACCGTGCGCCACCCTGCCGCCCCAAGCCGCCTTGCGATCGCGGCGCCGACGAGTCCCAGCCCGATGACTCCGGCGACCGGCTGGTTCATGTCAAGCTCCCCTTCACGTTTCGCCCGGCGCGGCTCACTCGACACGTATGTTGCCTTCCGTGATGATCTTCTGCGCGCGCGCCATGTCGGTCTGTTTGAATTTGACAAAGTCGTCGATCGAGCCCGGTGTGAGCAGCAAGCCTTGCTGGACAAACTTGTCATTCATCTCGCCGGCCAGCGCCTTGTTGACCTCTGCGTTCAGCCGCTGCGCAACGTCCGGCGGCAGTTTGGCGGGGCCCCACAAACCGTACCAGCTGTAAAACTCATACCCGGGAATGGTCTCGCCCACCGTCGGCACCTCGGGCAGATTCGGAGTGCGGGCCGCGGACGTGACAGCCACCACCTTCAGCAGCCCGCTCTTGTGGTGCTGCAGCGAGCCCAGGATCGGGTCGATGAAACCGGCGATCTGGCCGCCGATCAAATCCTGAAACGCTGGCGCCGTGCCCTTGTAGGGCACGATCAGGTAATCGAGATTGCCGGCGCGTTTCAACATCTCCGTGGCAAGGTGGCCTGCGGACCCAATCGAGCCGACCGCAAACGTCATCCTGCCGGGGTTGGCCTTGGCGTAGGCCAGCAGTGACCGGACGTCTGTGATGGGCAGGTTCTTGTTGATCGCCACCGACAGCGGCGCCTTGGCAACCAACGCAATGGGAGAAAAGTCCTTCAATACGTTGTACGGAACGGACTTCATCGTCATCGGCGCGCTGACGAAGGTGGACGCGTTGAACAGCAGTGTGTAGCCGTCGGCTGGAGCTTTCGCAACCAGGTCGGCCCCGATCGTCCCGTTGCCACCCGGCTTGTTCTCGACGACGAATTGCTGGCCCATCTGCTCGCCGAGCTTTTGCGCAAGACTTCGACCGAGCGTGTCGAGCGTTCCCCCCGGGGGAAATGGAATGATGACCTTGACCGGGCGGGCCGGGTAGGCTTGGGCGAAAGCACTTGCCACGGCCGCGCCGAGACACAGCGCCAGCATCAGTTTGACCAGGGGTCGCATCATTTCTGTCTCCTCTATGAATTCAGTGGAGGCGGCTTTCAGCCCTCGATTCCGTGCAGCGCCAGCAACGTGCGCATGCGGCGCAGTGCGAGGTCGGGCTGCTCCAGCAGGTTGGCGGCATCGGCAAGGCGAAACAATTCCGCGAGGTGCGGCAATGAGCGCGTGCTCTGCTGGCCGCCCACCATGGTGAAGTGCGACTGATGGCCGTTGAGCCAGGCCATGAAGACCACCCCGGTCTTGTAAAAGCGCGTCGGCGCCGCGAAGATGTGGCGAGACAGCGGCACCGTCGGGCCGAGGATCGCGTGGAACCGGTCCACGTTGCCTTGCGCCAGCTCGCCCAGCGCCGCGCTCGCAGCCGGCGCTATCGCGTCGAAAATGCCCAGCAGCGCATCGCTGTGGCCGTGCGTCGGCCCGGGACCGAAACCGTCGCCAGCGATCAGTTCGGCGTAATTGAAGTCGTCGCCGGTGTACATGCGAACGCCCGGCGGCAAGCGCCGGCGCATCGCGATTTCCTTGTCCTTGTCCAGCAACGATATCTTGATTCCGTCGACCTTGTGGGGATGGGCCGCGATGATGCCCAGCGCCGTGTCCATCGCGGCGCCGACATCGCGCGTACCCCAATAGCCGGCGAGCGCCGGGTCGAACATCTCGCCGAGCCAGTGCAGTACGACCGGCTGCTGCGCCTGGCTGAGGATCCGGTCGTAGACCCGCTCGTAGTCGGCCGGGCCTTTCGCAACGCGCGCCAGCGCCCGGCTGGCCATGACGATCAGCTTGCCACCCAGTTTCTCGATCGCGGCCATCTGCTCTTCGTAGCCGGCGATGACGTCATCGATGGTGCGTACATCGTCAATGGCGAGATGGTCGGTGCCACAGCCAGACGCAACCAATGCCTCTGGAATATCTTTCGCGGCATCGAGCGAGCGGCGGATCAGTTCCAGCGACGTTGGCCAATCCAGTCCCATTCCTCGCTGTGCGGTGTCCATCGCTTCCGCTACGGCCAGACCCAGCGACCAGAGATGGCGCCGATACGCGATGGTCGAATCCCAGTCGACTGCGCAGTCGAGCCATGGATCGATCGCGGCGCGCGGGTCCGCGACCACGTGGGCAGCTGAATACGCAATGCGGTTGAACTTGGCGCCGGGCGCCGGCGTGACCGGCTGCGTGCCGCGCAGCGTGTAAGTCTCCAGCGAGCCGACCGGCGACGGGAGTTGAATCGATCGTGCCATGAATCGAGCCTTAGACGTTCAGCGCGGGCACGTCGACCCAGCGCCGTTCCTTCCAGCTTGCCAACGCCGCTTCGACCAGCTGAACGCCTTTGGCGCCCTCGGCCAGCGTCCAGCGGTAAGGCTCGTTTTCAACGACGTGGCGGATGAAGTGCTCCCACTGGATCTTGAACCCGTTGTCGTACACCTGCGTGTCGGGCACTTCCTGCCATTGGTCGAAGAAGTTCATGGTCTGCTTTTCGTCCGGGTTCCAGACCGGGCGCGGCGTGGTGACGCGACTTTGCGCACGGCAAGAAGACAGGCCGGCCACCGCCGAACCGTGCGTGCCGTCGACGTGAAAGGTGACCAGGTCGTCGCGCCGTACCCGCGTCGCCCAGGACATATTCAGTTGAGCGATCACGGGCTCACCGTTGTGCCCCACCAGTTCCGCTGTCGCATAGGCCGCATCGTCCGCCGTTGCCTGGTACGGTTTGCCGGTTTCGTCCCAACGCTGCGGGATGTGCGTCGCGCCGATGCAGGACACGGATTTCACTTCGCCGAACAGGTTGTCCAGCACATAGCGCCAGTGGCACATCATGTCCAGGATCATCCCGCCGCCGTCTTCCTTGCGATAGTTCCAGCTCGGGCGCTGGATCGGCTGCAGGTCGCCTTCGAATACCCAGTAACCGAACTCCAGGCGCACCGCCAACATGCGGCCGAAGAAGCCGGCGCGCCGCAGCATGTCCAGCTTGCGCAACCCGGGCAGAAAGAGTTTGTCCTGCACAGCGCCGTTCTTGGTTCCCGAGGACTGTGCGAGGCGGGCGACCTCGACCGCCTCGTTGAGATTGGTGGCGATCGGCTTTTCGCAGTACACGTGTTTGCCGGCCCGGATCGCCTTCGCCAGCAGGGTGGGGCGCATCTGCGTGGTGCCGGCGTCGAAGAAGATCGTGTCCGCCGGATTCGCGAGTGCCTGGTCGAGGTCGGTTCCCCAGCGCTCGATGCCATGGGCTTTGGCGAGCGCTGCGATCTTCTCGGCGTTGCGGCCGATCAAGATCGGGTCGGGCATGCACCGGTCCCCGTTGGACAGCGTCACGCCGCCCTGCGCCCGAATCGCAACGATCGACCGGATCAGGTGCTGGTTCATGCCCATGCGCCCCGTGACGCCGTGCATGATGATTCCGAGTCGTTGAGTGGGCACGATCTTTCCTTGTTCGTTCTATTACTTCTGCACTTCCAGGCCGGCGGCCTTGACGAGGACCGCGTTGGATTTGATCTCGTCCCGGATGTAGGCGTCGAACTGCTCGGGCTTGAGCGTCCAGGCGTCGGCGCCAAGCGTGGCAAAGCGTTCCTTGACCTCCGGCGTTGCCAGCGCCTTGACCACTTCGTCGTTGAGGCGGTTGACGACGTCCCGCGGCGTTTTCGCGGGCACGAACATCCCGATCCAGAAGTTGAATTCGGAGTCCGGTACGCCCGCTTCGGCAGTGGTGGGCACATTGGGCAATGCGCTCGCCCGCTTGGGAGAGCCCACGGCGAGCGCCAGCAACTGGCCGCTTCGGATCTGGCCGATCACCGGTGCGATCGGAGAAAAGTAGTAGTCCACGCGCCCGGAGATCACTTCGGTCACGGCTTCGGCGGATCCCTTGAAGGGGATGTTGGTGGCTTCTATCCTGGCGGCCAGCTTGAATTTTTCGGCGTTCAAGTGGGTCGCGCTGCCTTGGCCGGCCGACGCGAAGTTCATGCTGCCGGGTTTGCCGCGGGCCGCGGCCAGCAACTCGGGCAAAGTCTTGATGTTCTTCGAGGGCGAGATCACCAGCACGTTGGGTGTCGAGGAAATCGGCGTCACGCCCGCGAAGTCGGCCAACGTGTCGAAGGGCAGCTTGGCGAATGTCGAAGGGCTGACGGTGTGCGACGACGAGTGGATCATGATCGTATAGCCGTCGGGCGCGGCTTGCGCGACAGCGGCCTGGCCGATGGTCCCGCTGGCGCCGCCCCGGTTGTCGACGATCAGCTGCTGCCCCATGCTCTGCCCCATCTTGTCAACGATGGCGCGGGCAATGATGTCGGTGGTGCTGCCGGCGGCGAACGGGACGATGACGCGGATCGGCTTGGCCGGATAGCTCTGGGCCGACGCCGTCAGGGGCGCCAGAAGAGTCAGAGCGGTGATCGAAATGCACAGCAGGCGGCGGTGTTGTTTCAACTTGAGTTCCAGGAAGGTTAATTCACTAAATGGTGAATTATAGGGGGCATCGGGCCAATCACAAAGCCCGAGCAGCCTGCGGGGAAATCAACTCCTCAGCAGGTACCCCAGGATCAGGTCGCACATGTGGTTCAGGCGCTCGTTCCTGGCTTTCGCCGACATGAGATCGCGGCCGAAAATGGCCGAGAGCGTATGGCTGTTGGACAGGTAGAAGTACGCCAGTCCGGCAATTGAAACGTACAGCTGAAGAGGATCGACTCCGCCGCGAAAAGTGCCGTCCTTGCGGCCGCGCTCCAGGATCTCGGCGAGCATCTCGATCAGCGGAGAATTCATTTCCCGGGCCCGTTTCGACTCCTGCAGATGGCGCGCGCGATGCAGGTTGGCGCTGTTGAGCAAAGTAATGAATTCGGGATGGGCCAGGTAGTAGTTCCAGGTGAATTCCACGAGCTTTCGCACCGCGTCGGCGGGCTTCAGATCCAGCAGCCTGAGCTTGTGCTCCTGGTCGCGGATATCGCGGTAGGCCTGCTCGAGTACGGCCTGGAAAAGCTTCTCCTTGTCTGCGAAGTAGTAGTAGATCAGGCGCTTGTTCAGGTTCGCACGCTCGGCGATCCGGTCCATCCGCGCTCCGCCCAGGCCATGCTCGGCAAACTCCTCGCGCGCCGCCGCTAAGATGATGGCTTGCGAGCGGTCGGCGTCGCGCTGGCGCTCTTCGACTGCAGGAGCGATCACTCGTTTCATGCAGAGATAATTCACTGAACGGTTAATAAAGTCAAGCCATATGCCTCCTGCCACTACCCCCATCGCCGGCCATCTGCTGGTGGAATGCCTGGTTGCCCAGGGCGTCACCCACGCGTTCGGGGTCCCGGGAGAAAGCTTTCTCGCGGTGCTCGATGGCTTTCATGTATTTCGCGAGCGGATCCGCTTCATCATCAACCGCCAGGAAGGCGGGGCGGCGTACATGGCGGAGGCGCATGGCAAGCTGAGCGGCCGGCCAGGGGTGTGCTTTGTCACACGAGGGCCGGGTGCGACCAACGCGTCGATCGGCGTTCACACCGCATTCCAGGATTCCACCCCGATGGTCCTGTTTGTGGGGGACGTCGCGAGCGACCAGCGCGATCGTGAGGCGTTTCAGGAGGTCGACTACACCAGCTTCTTCGGTCCGAGCACCAAGGGCATGGCCAAGCGGGTCGAGCGCATCGAAGATGCCGATCGCATTCCCGAATACGTGGCCCGCGCGTTCGCGACAGCGATGAACGGCCGCCCCGGCCCGGTCGTGCTGGTGCTGCCGGAAGACATGCTGACGCGCCCGACCCAGGCTCGCCCGCTGGCACGCGTCGAGCCGGTGCAGGCCTGGAGCGATCCCGGGTCGCTGCGCGAACTGCGCCAGATGCTGCTGCAGGCGCAACGCCCCTTCGTGATTGCCGGTGGCGGCGGCTGGACGCCGCAGGCGGCCCAGGCACTGCAGCGTTTTGCCGAGAACTGGAATCTGCCGGTGGGCAACGCGTTCCGCTTCCAGGACACCTTCGATAACCACCATCCACTGTATGCGGGAGACGTGGGCATTGGCGTCAATCCCAGGCTCGCGGCTCGCATCAAGAAGAGCGACCTGATCCTGGCGATCGGCGCGCGGCTGGGCGAAATGACGACCGCCGGCTATACGTTGCTGCAGGCGCCCAAGCCCAAGCAGAAACTGGTCCATATCCACGCCAGCGCCGAGGAGCTCAATCGCGTCTATCAGGCCGACCTTGCCATCAATGCGACGATGAATGCGGCCGCGCGTTCGCTGGAGGTGCTGACAGCACCGAGTGAGTTGCCCTGGGGTGCCTGGACCGAGGCGGTCCATGCCGACTACGAGGGCAACCTGGTGCCGCAGGCGTTGCCGGGGGATATCGATATGCCCGCGATCGTGGGGGTGATGCAGAGACACCTGCCCGAGGACGCGGTGCTCACCAATGGCGCGGGCAACTTCGCCAGCTGGATGCACCGGTTCTACAAGCACCACGGGCTGGTCAAGGGCTTCAAGACGCAGCTCGCGCCGACGGTCGGTTCGATGGGCTATGGGGTCCCGGCCGGCATTGCGGCAAACCTCGTGAGCGGCCGCACCGTCCTGACCATGGCCGGTGACGGCGACTTCCTCATGAACGGCCAGGAACTCGCCACGGCGGTGCAGTTCGGCGGCAAGAGCATCATCGTGCTGCTCAACAACGGCATGTTCGGAACCATCCGCATGCACCAGGAGCGCGAGTATCCGCAGCATGTCAGCGGCTCGACGCTGGCGAACCCCGACTTCCCGGCCCTGGCACGTGCGTACGGCTATGCCGGCGTTCGTATCACCCGTACGGCGGAATTCGAACCGCAGCTGCTTGCCGCCCTGAAGCGCAGCGAGGGTACGTTGATCGAGATCATGATGGATCCGGAAGTCATCACCACGCGGGGCACGTTGAGCGCTATCAGAGAGGCGGCGCTGAAGAAGTGACCCAATGAAAAAGGGCCGCAACAGCGGCCCTTCTCTACTACGCAGCGCCGTTTACTTCACGTGCTTGCCGATCAGGCCGGCCATCTCGAACATCGAGACTTGCGCCTTGCCGAAGATTTCCTTCAGCTTGGCGTCGGCGTTGACCATGCGCTTGTTGACGGAGTCCTGCAGCTTGTTCTTTTTGATGTAAGCCCAGAGCTTGCTCACCACCTCGGTGCGGGGCAGCGGAGCCGCTCCGACCACAGCCGCGAGTTGTGCGCTGGGCGTCAACGCCTTCATGAACGCGGCGTTGGGTGTGCGCTTCTTGGCCGGAGCCTTCTTGGCGGCAGCCTTCTTGGCCGGTGCAGCCTTCTTCGCAGGAGCCGCCTTCTTGGCAGGAGCCGCCTTCTTGGCCGGTGCCTTCTTCGCAGCAGCCTTCTTGGCCGGTGCAGCCTTCTTCGCAGCTTTCGCGGGCGCTTTTTTCGCCGCTGATTTTTTCGCAGTTGCCATGATTATTTCCTTCTAGAAGTTGGATTGATCACCAGTGAGAATCTGCATTCCCTCTGGCACTGCGGATGCTACTGGAGAAAAAACACGTTTCCAAGCGAAAAATGCCTTTTTTCACTCTGGCATGTCGCTTTTTCACTCGGGTATTGCAGACGTTCTCCCTCTGAGGAGCGCCGGAATGTCCAGCCGGACGCGTGCGCGACGCGCTCCATGGGACGCTCAGTGGGTCACCTTGCCAGCTGAAATTCATGTGAAAACACGGGAGCGGCCGAGCCAATCGCCGCGACACTCCGCGCGTGGTCCGCATAGCGCATTGCTCACGCAACGCAAGAGGTAGACCCATCAAGACCGCGCCCTCACACGCATTTCCGTGACACAGCCTTGCCGCAAAATCTCTTTGTATGCTCCTGCACCCCGCTGCCCAATTCGCATCCCTCCACACAGGAAAGCCACCACCATGCCCCATCCGCCGTTTGCCACCTGCGATCTGTGCGACGCCCATGAAGACGACACCTCGGGCGCCTTTCGGATCGCGCCCCCCGTGTTCCGCGACTTCGGGACGGGCAACAAGTTTTTCGGGCAGGTGGCCACGCTGCGCTGCCCGGAAGACAACCAGCGGGTCCGTGACGCGGTGAGTTCTCCCGGCGCGGGGCGCGTGCTGGTCATCGATGGCGGCGGCTCCACACGCCGGGCGCTGGTCGGCGGCAAGCTGGCGATGGCTGCGGCGCAAAACGGCTGGGCCGGCATCGTTGTCGACGGAGCGGTCCGCGACGCGGCCGAGCTCGCCGTTTGCGGCATCGGCATCAAGGCCCTGGCGCTCATGCCGCTGCGCGGCAGCAAGCGCGGCGACGGCGCGAGCGAAGTAGCCGTGGAGATTCAGGGCGTGCCCGTTCGCCCCGGTGACTGGCTCTATGCGGACGCGGATGGCATCGTGGTCAGCGCTACATCCTTGCTTTGACCGGCAGCGTCGCCAGCAACACACCGGCGAGCGCGAACACGAATGCGAGCAGTTGGAACGGGCCGACCTGCTCGCCCAGCACGAATACGCCGACCAGGGTCGCCGACACCGGCAACATCACAGTGAAGACACCGGCTTGCGCCGCGGGGACGTGCTTCAGGCCCGTCATCCACAACCATACCGTCCAGATGCTGGCGGCCAGCGAATAGAAGACCAGCAGCGCCCAGATGCCGGGCTGCACCCCGGCAAAATCGAAATGCCAGGCCATGGACAGGCCGAACGGCGTCACCAGCACAAAGCCCCACAGGTTGATCAGCGCAGTGATGCGCTTGGGGCCGAGTGCGCCTGTGAGTTTCTTGCCGATGACGGCATAGGCGGCTTCGCAGAGCACGGCAGCGAAGACCAGCAGATTGCCAAGCCAGGCGTTGCTTGGGATGCCTGTCGCCGCACCCGCTCCCGCAGGCGACGAAGGCTCGGGCTGTGCCAGTCCCAGTACCGCGATCCCCAGCGCCGCGCACCCGATGGCGGCCCAGATCCGTGGGCGGATGCGCTCGCGCAGGAAGGCCCAGCTGAGCAGAGCGACCACGGCTGGGATCGCTCCCATGATCACGCCAGCCGACACCGCGCTGGTCAGGCTCACGCCATAGAGCATGCAGATCGAAAACAGGAAGTTGCCCAGGAACGATTCAAGAAAGACGAGCTTTCTGGTCTGGGCCGTCATTGGCGCTTCGGTGGCGGGCTTACGCAGCCAGTGCAGCATGGCGAGCCCGCCGATGCCGAAACGCAGCCAAGCCAGCAGGAAAACGGGAATGGCAGCGGCCAGCGGCTTGGACAATGCGACGTAGCTGCCCACCAGCGACATGCTGCAAGCGAGGCACGCGTAGGCGAACAAGCGATGGCGGTCGCGGGTCATTCCCAGAGGGGCTGATGCAAAGCGAGCGATCATGCCTGAGCCGGCTCGGGCCCCCGCGTCACAGGTTTTTCACGGGTGACTGGTGTGATTTTGCATAGTGAATTCTTGCGATGCTGCACCGCGACAAAATTTCTCAATACAAGAAAGCGTTTTCCGTATTGAGAAATTTAGTCACTAAGTCATTGATTTGAATAAAAATAATAATATGTCTTCTATAAGACATAAGATGACAGCAAGTCTTCTACAAGACTTAAAGTTCATTCATCGGCAAGCGGTCTCGAACGACAGGATGCCGAAACAAGTTTTCAATCAACACGGAGTGAACCCATGACATCCTGGACCCACCTGACCCGCGCGCAGCAGATTGCCCAACTCGAAAAAGACTGGGCCGAGAATCCCCGTTGGAAGGGCATCAAGCGCGGCTACAGCGCCGCCGACGTGGTCAAGCTGCGCGGTTCGCTCCAGATCGAGCACACCCTCGCCAAGCGCGGCGCCGAGAAGCTGTGGAACCTGATCAACACCGAGCCGTTCGTCGGCACCTTGGGCGCGCTCACGGGCAACCAGGCGATGCAGCAGGTGAAGGCGGGGCTGAAGGGCATCTACCTGTCCGGGTGGCAAGTCGCGGCCGATGCGAACGACGGCGGTGAAATGTACCCCGACCAGTCGCTGTACTCGGTGGACTCCGTGCCGAAGGTGGTGAAGCGCATCAATAAC
Organism: Ramlibacter sp.; assembly: GCA_046599015.1. Taxonomy (GTDB): domain Bacteria; phylum Pseudomonadota; class Gammaproteobacteria; order Burkholderiales; family Burkholderiaceae_C; genus Ramlibacter. The sequence continues at coordinate 47,353 of JBKJHN010000026.1, read as the reverse complement.
ACCTTCGCACGCGCGGATCAGATCCAGTGGAGCGAAGGCAAGACCCCCGGCGACGAGGGATATGTCGATTACTTTGCGCCGATCGTGGCCGATGCCGAAGCCGGTTTCGGCGGTGTGCTGAACGCCTTCGAACTGATGAAGGCGATGATCGAAGCGGGCGCCGCCGGCGTGCATTTCGAGGACCAGCTTGCTTCGGTGAAGAAGTGCGGCCACATGGGCGGCAAGGTGCTGGTGCCGACGCGTGAAGCCGTGGCCAAGCTGGTGGCCGCGCGTCTGGCCGCGGATGTGATGGGAACGCCCACCATCCTGCTGGCGCGCACCGACGCCGAAGCCGCGGACCTCGTGACCAGCGATGTGGACGACAACGACAAGCCCTTCCTGACTGGCGAGCGCACGGTGGAAGGCTTCTTCCGCGCGAAGAACGGCCTCCAGCAGGGCATCAGCCGCGGCCTCGCGTACGCCGAGTACGCGGACCTGATCTGGTGCGAGACCGGCACGCCCGACCTGAAGTTTGCGAAGGACTTCGCCGACGCGATCCATGCCAGGTTCCCGGGCAAGCTGCTGGCGTATAACTGCTCGCCCTCGTTCAACTGGAAGAAGAACCTGGACGACGCCACGATCGCCAAGTTCCAGAAGGAGCTGGGCGCAATGGGCTACAAGTTCCAGTTCATCACCCTGGCCGGCTTCCACAACCTCAACTACGGCATGTTCGAGCTGGCCTACGGCTACGCGCGCAGCAACATGACGGCGTTCGTCGAGATGCAGCAAAAGGAGTTTGCCGCCGCGAGCCGGGGCTTCACTGCCGTGAAGCACCAACGTGAGGTGGGCACGGGTTACTTCGACGCCGTCACGACCACGATCGAAGCGAACGCCTCGACGGCGGCGCTCAAGGGTTCGACCGAAGACGAGCAGTTCTTCGAGGAAAGGAAGGCCGCCTGATCGCCTTGCCTGAGGCTCAGCGCCGAGGGGCCCCTCTCCGGGGCCTCTTTTCTTTGTTGTTGCCGCGTTTTGGGACGCCAAAGCGCAAACGCGCGTTCCGCTCGGTGCGGTTAGAATCGATGCGATCAAATGCACAAGAGCGAGAAAGGCACCTTGGTTATGACACCGCGAACTACGCCGGAATTTTTCACGGCCCTCCCTGAGGTCGCTTAGTCGCGCGCAAGCTCTTTTCAGCATTCATCCAAAGCGCGGCTTTCGACCGCGCTTTTTGTTTTTTTACGGCTCTCATTCCATGATTCAAGTCACGCTCCCAGACGGTTCGATACGCCAATACCCCGGTCCGGTCACGGTCGCCGACGTGGCCGCCTCCATCGGCCCGGGCCTGGCGAAAGCCGCGCTCGCGGGCAAGGTCGACGGCAAGGTGGTGGACACCAGCTACACCATCGCCGAGGACAGCCCGTTGTCCATCATCACCGCCAAGGATCCGGACGGCCTGGAAGTCATCAGGCACTCCACGGCCCACTTGCTTGCCTACGCCGTGAAAGAACTGTTTCCCGAGGCGCAGGTGACGATCGGCCCGGTCATCGAGAACGGCTTCTACTACGACTTTGCGTACAAGCGGCCTTTTACCCCGGAGGATCTGGTCGCCATTGAAAAGCGCATGTCGGACCTGGCAGCCAAGGACGAGCCGGTCACGCGCCGCGTGCTGCCGCGCGACGAGGCGGTGGCCCATTTCAAGGAGATGGGAGAGCACTACAAGGCCGAGATCATTTCCAGCATCCCGGCGGGCGAAGACGTGTCGCTGTACCTGGAGGGAGCATTCGAGGACCTGTGCCGCGGACCGCACGTGCCGAGCACGGGCAAGCTCAGGTTCTTCAAATTGATGAAGGTGGCCGGCGCCTATTGGCGCGGCGATCACCGCAACGAGATGCTGCAGCGTATCTACGGCACAGCCTGGGCCAGCAAGGAGGAACTGCAGCAGTACCTCACGATGCTGGAAGAGGCGGAGAAGCGAGATCACCGCAAGCTCGGCCGCGAGCTCGACCTGTTCCATATCGACGACGTCGCCCCGGGCGTGGTGTTCTGGCATCCCAAGGGCTGGGCGGTCTGGCAGGTGGTGGAGCAATACATGCGGCAGGTGTACCGCGACACCGGCTATCAGGAGGTCAAGGGCCCCCAGATTCTCGACAAGAGCTTGTGGGAGAAGACGGGCCACTGGCAGAACTACCGCGAAAACATGTTCACGACCGAGAGCGAGAAGCGCGAATACGCGCTCAAGCCCATGAATTGCCCGGGCCACGTCCTCATCTTCAAGTCCCATCTGCGCAGCTACCGGGACCTGCCGCTGCGCTACGGCGAATTCGGCCAGTGCCACCGCAACGAGCCGAGCGGCGCGTTACACGGCATCATGCGCGTGCGCGGTTTCACGCAGGATGACGGCCACGCCTTCTGCACCGAGGACCAGATCCTGGAGGAATGCGTCGCCTACACCAGCAAGCTGCAGCAGGTGTACCGGGATTTCGGTTTTACGGACATTCTCTACAAGATCGCCACCCGGCCCGACAACCGGGTGGGTTCCGATGAGCTGTGGGACAAGGCCGAGCACGCCTGCACGGAGGCGCTGCGCCGCTCGGGGGTCGATTTTGTGGTGTCGCCGGGGGAGGGGGCCTTCTACGGCCCGAAGATCGAGTACACCCTGAAGGACGCCCTGGGCCGTCAATGGCAGTGCGGCACGATGCAGGTGGACTTCAACACCGCGGAGCGGTTGGGCGCCGATTACGTGACCGAAACGAGCGGCCGCGCCCACCCCGTGATGCTGCACCGGGCCATCGTCGGCAGCCTCGAACGCTTCATCGGCATGCTGGTGGAACACCACGCCGGCGCGCTGCCCGCCTGGCTGGCGCCGATCCAGGTCTCCGTGCTCAACATCTCGGATGCGCAGGCGGAGTATGCCCGCTCAGTGGCTAAAACGCTGCAGGATCAAGGCCTTAGGGTCCAGGTTGACCTGCGCAACGAGAAAATTACGTATAAAATACGGGAGCATTCGATGCAGAAGCTGCCTTTCATACTCGTCGTGGGCGATAAGGAAAAGGCGGCAGGTGCTGTCGCAGTGCGCGCCCGGGGCAACCAGGACCTCGGTGTGATGCCTCTGGCGGCGTTCTCCCAAAAGATCGCGCAGGACATCCAAAACAAAAGCTGATTCTGATCAATGAAGCTCTTGCGCGCGTCCACTGTGCCGGTTTCGCTACCCCTGGGTAGACATTGTTATAAGGATTCGAACCATCGCTACTGAATTTCGCGACCGTCGCCACCGCGAGGAACGCAAGCACCGCCTGAACCGGGAAATCATGGCCCCGGAAGTACGCCTCTCGGGGCCCGAAAACGAGCCGCTGGGCATCGTCAGCATCAGTGAAGCGCTCCGAATGGCGGGCGAGGCGGATGTGGACCTGGTTGAAATTGCCGCGACGGCGAATCCGCCGGTCTGCCGGTTGATGGACTACGGCAAGTTCAAGTACCAGGAACAGAAGAAGGCGGCGGAAGCGAAAGCCAAGCAGACGGTCATCGAAATCAAGGAAGTCAAGTTCCGGCCGGGCACCGACGACGGTGACTACAACATCAAGATGCGCAATATCAGGCGCTTCCTGGCCGAAGGCGACAAGTGCAAGATCACGCTGCGCTTCAGGGGCCGCGAGATCACGCACCAGGAAATTGGCATGGCGCTGTTGAACCGGATCCGCGACGAACTGGCCGACATCATCATTGTCGAGCAGTTTCCCAAGCTGGAAGGCCGGCAGATGATCATGATGATCGCGCCGGGCAAGAAGAAAGTGGCTGCGAAGCCCGCCGCTGAAGCCGCGCAACCGGCTTCGGCGTAAAGATCAAAGCCTCTTCGGAGGCGATGACGGAGGGCCTTCGGGTTCTCCAGCCGGCGGTGAGCTGACACTCACCGCAAACAAGTGGCTCGGGGCCAACAAGACGCGAAAAGCCTTCGCGGCGCCTCACGAGCACAAAGTAAAAGGAGCATTCACATGCCCAAGATGAAGACCAAGAGCGGAGCGAAGAAACGTTTCCGCGTTCGTCCCGGTGGCACCGTCAAGCGCGGCCAAGCCTTCAAGCGTCACATCCTGACCAAGAAGACCACCAAGAACAAGCGCCACCTGCGGGGCTCCACGGCTGTCCATGAGACCAATATGGGTCACATGGCGCAGATGCTGCCCTTCGCCGGCCTTTGATCAACGACGAACAAGGAGAATAAACATGCCTCGCGTCAAACGTGGTGTAACGGCTCGCGCCCGCCACAAAAAAGTTCTTGCCCTGTCCAAGGGCTTCCGCGGCCGCCGCGGCAATGTCTTCCGCATCGCCAAGGAAGCGGTGATGAAGGCGGGCCAATATGCCTACCGTGACCGCCGCACCAAGAAGCGCGTGTTCCGGCAGCTCTGGATAGCCCGTATCAATGCCGCCGCTCGTGAGTTGGGCATGACTTACAGCCAATTTGCCAACGGCATCCGCAAGGCCGGCATCGAGATCGATCGCAAGGTGCTGGCCGATATCGCCGTGCACGACAAAGCCGCTTTTGCTGGCATCGTGGAGCAGGTCAAGGCCAAGCTGGCTGCTTGAAGTTCACGGTGGGCGCTTTTAGAGCGCCTGGGTGCAATCCACAAGGACAGGGCTAGGGCCGAGGCACTAGCCCTGTTTGCGTCTGTTGCCCCTGTTTTGTCTGTCCTTCCCGGTTTTCACGCATGACAACAAACGAGCTGGATTCCATCGTTGAGAGCGCCCGGCAGGCATTCGCCGGCGCGCCCACCCCGGCCGACCTGGAGAACGCCAAGGCGCTCTTCACCGGCAAGGCCGGACGGATCACCGAACTGATGAAGGGCATGGCTGCGCTCAGCGTGGACGAGAAAAAGTCCCGTGGCGCTGCCATCAATGCAGCCAAGCAGACGATCGAAGCGGCCCTCAACGACCGCCGGCAGGCACTCGCCAACGCTGAACTCGACATCCAGCTGAGAGCCGAGGCCCTGGACGTGACCCTCCCGGGCCGCTTGCGCGAGCCCGGGGGCTTGCATCCGGTGAGTCTCACGATGGAACGCATCGAGCTGATTTTCGCCAGCATGGGCTTCGACGTGGCCGACGGGCCCGAGATCGAGAGCGACTGGCACAGCTTCACGTCATTGAACAATCCGCCGAATCACCCGGCGCGCTCGATGCAGGACACGTTCTACGTGGACATCAAGGGCGACGACGGCATCCCGTACAACCTGCGGCCGCACACCAGCCCGATGCAGGTTCGGTACGCGCATGCCCACATGAAAAAGTACGCAGATACCGTGAAGGCCGGTGGCACGTTGCCCGAAATCCGCGTGATCGCGCCAGGCCGAACCTATCGGGTGGACAGCGACGCCACACATTCCCCGATGTTCCATCAATGCGAGGGGCTGTGGCTGGGCGAGAACGTCAGCTTCAAGGACCTCAAGGTCGTGTTCACCGATTTCTGCCGCACCTTCTTCGAGAGCGACGACCTGGCGCTGCGCTTTCGACCCAGTTTCTTCCCGTTCACCGAACCGAGCGCCGAGATCGACATTCAATTCCAGGACGGCCCATTGGCCGGCCGCTGGCTCGAAGTCGCGGGTTCCGGCCAGGTGCACCCGGCCGTGGTGCGCAACATGGGACTGGACCCGGAGCAGTACATCGGCTTCGCCTTCGGGATGGGCCCGGATCGGCTGACGATGCTGCGTTATGGCGTGAACGATCTGCGCCTGTTCTTCGACGGCGATGTCCGGTTCCTGCGCCAGTTCCGCTAATTCGATTCGAATAGAACAAGATGCAATTCCCCGAGTCCTGGCTGCGCGAATTCTGCAATCCGCCGCTCACCACCCAGCAACTGGCCGACACCTTGACCATGGGTGGGCTGGAGGTGGAAGAGTTGCGGCCGGTAGCGCCGCCGTTCACAAAAATCGTGGTCGGCGAAATCAGGGAAGCCGTCCAGCACCCCGACGCCGACCGCCTGCGGGTGTGCAAGGTCGACGCGGGGCAGGGCGCCTTGCTCAACATCGTTTGCGGTGCGCCGAATGCGCGCGCCGGGATCAAGGTTCCCTGTGCGCTGGTCGGGGCCGAGCTTCCGTCCGGTGAAGACGGCAAGCCCTTCCTGATCAAGGTCGGCAAGCTGCGCGGGGTCGAAAGCCAGGGCATGTTGTGCTCGGCGCGCGAACTCAAGTTGAGCGAGGATCACGCGGGCCTGCTCGAACTGGCCCCGGACGCATCGATAGGTGCCGACGTGCGGGATGTCCTGAAACTGGACGACACGCTGTTCACGCTCAAGCTCACTCCCAACCTCGCTCACGCCTTGAGCGTCTACGGCGTGGCGCGAGAGCTCTCGGCGCTGACAGGCGCGCCGCTGAAGAACCCACAATTCCTGCCGGTTCAGCCCTCGCACGACGCCAGGCTGAGGGTCAAGGTGCTCGCGCCCGACCTTTGCGGCCGCTTCAGCGGTCGCATCGTGCGCAACGTGAACACGCAGGCGAAGACGCCGCAGTGGATGGTGGACCGGCTGGCCCGCTGCGGCCAGCGCAGCGTCACGGCTCTTGTGGATATTTCCAATTACGTGATGTTCGAGTTCGGCCGGCCCTCGCACATCTTTGACTACGACAAGATCCACGGCGGGCTCGAGGTGCGATGGGGGAGACAGGGTGAAGAGCTCAAGCTGCTCAATGGCTCTACCGTGTCGGTCGACGACAGCGTTGGTGTCATCGCGGACGATCAGCAGGTCGAGTCCCTGGCCGGCATCATGGGCGGCGACGCCACGGCAGTCTCCGACGACACGCGCAACGTGTATGTCGAGGCCGCGTTCTGGTGGCCGCAGGCGATCCAGGGGCGGTCACGCCGCTACAACTTCTCGACCGATGCGGGTCACCGGTTCGAGCGCGGTGTGGACCCGAGCCAGACCGTGGAACACATCGAGCACATCACCCGGCTGATTCAGAACATCTGCGGGGGTGAGGCGGGACCGATGGACGATCAGGTCATCCAGCTGCCGGAGCAGCCGCCGGTCAGCCTGCGTGTTGCGCGCGCCGTCAAGGTGATCGGGATGCCGCTGACCCAGGAGCAATGCCGGGACGCCTTGTCGCGCCTGGGGCTGCCCGTGACCTCCTCGGAAGGCGTGCTCACCGTCGAGCCACCCGCCTACCGGTTCGATCTCGCGATTGAAGAAGACCTGATCGAGGAGGTCGTGCGTATCGTCGGCTATGAGCGGCTGCCCACAACGCCGCCGCTGGCACCGATCACCGCCAACCTGCCGCCGGAGTGGAGCCGCAGCCGCTTCGCGGTGCGGCGTCTGCTCGCCGCGCTCGGGTACCTGGAGACCATCAACTTCAGCTTTGTCGAAGAGACCTGGGAGCGCGACCTGGCGGCCAACGCCGATCCGATCCGGCTGCTGAACCCGATCGCCAGCCAGATGAGCGTGATGCGATCGTCGTTGCTGGGTTCGCTGCTGCAGGCGCTGAAGTTCAACCTGGACCGCAAAGCGGAGCGGGTGCGCTTGTTCGAATTGGGCCGCGTGTACTTGCGCGACGCCTCAGTGGTCACCACGGACACCACGGTGCGCGGCATTCATCAGCCGATGCGGGTTGCCGGATTGGCCTATGGCGACCCGGAGGGCCTGCAGTGGGCGCGCAAGAGCCCAGTCGTCGACTTCTTCGACGTAAAGGGCGACGTCGAGGCTCTGCTGTCGCCGTTGCACGCACAGTTCAAGCCGGGCGCGCATCCCGCAATGCATCCCGGGCGCTGCGCCACGGTTTGGCTGGACGGGCGCGAAATTGGCGTGGTGGGAGAGTTGCACCCACGCTGGCGCCAGAGTTGGGAACTGCCGCACGCCCCGCTGCTGTTCGAACTCGATCTGGACGCCGTCGTGCAGCGCCGCGTCCCCGTTTTCGAACCGATCCCCAGGTTCCAGCCGGTCCAACGCGACATCGCGGTGATCGTGGGCGATGCCGTGACGCATCACGCCGTAATCGAAGCGGCGCATTCCGCCGTTACGGGCGGCCTGTTGCGCGACGCGATGCTGTTCGACGTGTACAAACCCAAGGCCGCCTCCGCTTCTTTGGGAATGCATGAAAAAAGTCTCGCGGTGCGCTTGACGCTGGCAAGCAGCGAAGCCACACTGACCGACGAGCAGATCGACACAGCCGTCAAGGCGGTGATCGACGCCATTGCCGCCCGGCTCGGCGGCCGCTTGAGGGGTTAAGCTAAATGAACGCGCTTGCAATCACGATGCAGGAAGAGGACAGCATGGATTTCGCGGTCGAAAGCCTGGAAACGCCGGCGCTCACCAAGGCCCAACTGGCGGAACTGCTGTTCGAGCAAATCGGGCTGAACAAGCGTGAGTCCAAGGACATGATCGACGCATTCTTCGACCTCGTGTCCGAGAGTCTGGTCGAGGGCAAGGACGTGAAGATATCCGGCTTCGGCAACTTCCAGATCCGCACCAAGGCGCCGCGTCCCGGCCGCAATCCGCGCACCGGCGAAGCCATCCCGATCCAGGCCCGCCGGGTCGTGACGTTTCATGCCAGCCACAAGCTCAAGGAACAGATCCAGGGTAACGGCCCCAAATCGCCCGAGTGAATTGAAATAATTCGCCGGGAGCCCGCGAACAGCCTTTGCATGCCGGGTTGTCTTAGAGTAACCTAGCAGCTTTCTCTCCTACAACATTGATTTCAATGGAGAAAGCACTTCCTTCGATCCCTGCCAAGCGCTACTTCACCATCGGTGAGGTCAGCGAGCTGTGTGGCGTCAAGCCTCACGTGCTACGGTATTGGGAGCAGGAGTTCACCCAGCTGCGGCCGATGAAGCGGCGCGGCAACCGCCGCTACTACCAGCACCATGAGGTGCTGATGATCCGCCGCATCCGCGACCTGCTGTATGACCAGGGCTTCACCATCAGCGGCGCGCGCAACAAGCTGCAGGAACTGGTGCAGTTGGAGCGTGACAAACGCCGTGCCGGCGAGGTCATGCTCGAGGGCGTCGAAGTGATCGAAGTCGAGGATTCGACTTTTGAGGATTTCGAGGACAGCGCCCTGCCGCAGGAGCGCGATCATTACTCGCAGAAGCTGCTGCTGGTGCGCCGCGAGTTGTTCGAAATCAGGGATCTCTTGTCGTCGACCCACTGAACACATGACCTGCTGTGCAATACCCGCACCGGTTATAATTTGCGGCTTGTCGGCGTGTAGCGCAGCCTGGTAGCGCACTTGCATGGGGTGCAAGGGGTCGCGAGTTCGAATCCCGCCACGCCGACCAAATCCTTCTTTGTCCACGGGCCGCTGCTCAGGCGTAGCCCGTCTCTTATTGCGCGGACCAACAGCCCTGTTCGCGACTTTTCACATGGCCGGCGCTGGCCCGCAAGAATAGCGAGATGGAAACCCCGGAGTTGATGCCTGCGGCTTTTATCGGACACGGCAGCCCGATGAACACCTTGGAAACCAACCGCTTCACGACCGCATGGCAGGCGCTTGGGAGGGCGATGCCTCGTCCCCGCGCCATCCTTGCCATCTCCGCTCACTGGTTCGTCAACGCGAGCGCAGTGACCGCGATGAATCGCCCTCCAGTGATCCACGATTTCTACGGCTTCCCGAAGGCGCTGTTCGACTTCGACTATCCGGCTCCCGGCTCGCCGGAACTGGCACGCGAAATCGCGGACCTGGTGCAGCCCAAATTCGTCGGCCTCGACGAGGACAGCTGGGGTGTCGATCACGGCACCTGGTCGGTGCTGGCCCACCTCTTTCCCGAGGCTGATGTGCCGGTGGTGCAGCTGTCGATTCACAGCGCCGAGGACATGCGCTATCACCTGGAGCTTGGCGCCAGTTTGTCGGCCTTGCGCGAGCGCGGCGTCTTTATCCTGTGCAGCGGCAACGTCGTTCACAACCTGCACCGGGTGGCTTGGGACAGCCCGGATCGCGGCCATGACTGGGCCGAGCGTTTCGATGCCGAGGTGAAGTCGGTCATGACGTCACGCCCCGAGCAGGTGCTGGATATTGCCCGCCATCCCGACTACAAGCTGGCAGTGCCGACCCCGGAGCACTTCCTCCCTTTGGTGTACCTGGCCGGACTTTGCAGGGCGACCGGTCAGAAGCCCGATGTGCTGGTGGAAGGCGGCACGCTGGGCTCGATCACGATGACCAGTTATGTGCTGAACTGTCCGTCGCTATCCCGGCGCGAAGCTTCGACATCCCGGTCGGCGGCGCCGTTGCCGGACCCGGCGAGCGTCCCACCGGAGCAGACCAATACCTGACCCGTCGCGGTTGATGGGTCGGTGCCTCAGGGTCGGCGTTTCTGTTGCGCACGCCGCTGCGAGCGATCTCATTGTTGTGTTGTGGCAGCACCGGGATAAACTCCAGCCGGATGGCATCGACTTACACACGTATCCCGGGACGCTGAATTCACGTGGCAACTGTCGTTTTTGCGGACCTGGTCGGCGGCACGGGGCTCTTTGAGCGGCTCGGCGATGAGACGGCGGGGCGCTCCGTCACTCAGCTGGCCGGCGCGACCGGTGTTTCCATGGTTGCAACAGGCAAGCAGCGGCTGTTGGATGAGCCGGAGGCGGAAAGCGCGCCGACGGTGCTCTTTTCAGTGCGAGCCTGATGGTCGCGGCATGACGATTCAACTTCACATCGCCGGTCCCGGGCTCGATGTACTTCGAAACCTGGCACCCGGTGAACCGGAACTGGTGCTCGGGCGCGATGCGGATTGCGACGTTCGCCTGCCGGACCCGCAGCGCAACGTGTCGCGGCGTCATCTTGCGCTCTGGCTTGACGAGGGCGAGCTGAAGTTCCGGGTGTTATCGGTTGTGAACGGCGTGGAGATGCCATTTGGTGAGGTACCACCGGGTGCGTTGGGCGTATTGCCGATCGGGCAGACGCTGCAGGTGGGCGACTACAGCGTCATTGCCGATCCGTTGCCGGAAGCCGCACCTCCACCGGCGGTTGCCGATCCGTGGGCAGAGTTGACACGCCAAAGCTCCAGGAGTGCCCCCGTGGCGGCGTCGCTGCCAGTGGCTTCGCCGCCGTCGGGTATCGCAGCCGCATTCCCGCAACCCGCCGACGAAGATCCCTTTGGCGACTGGGGATTCCAGACCACTTTCGGGCCGGGTGTCTCGGGACCGCGGCCGCTCGAAGCGGTTGATCTCTCCCCTGGACCCGTACCGTCGTTTTTCCAGGGGCTGGGACTCGACCCGGCGACCGTCGGCGCGCTCAGCGACAGCGAGCTTGAAACGATAGGGCGGGTCGTGCGCGTGCTGACGCTCGGGGTGCTGGAACTCGACGCCAGCGCGAGCGCCGCCAAGCACGAGATGCGCGCCGAAGACCGCACCATGATCGCAGACAAGGACACCAATCCCCTCAAGAGCGCGTGGTCCGACGAGACCAAGTTGCGATACATGTTCGGTGGACGCGCTGCAGGGGCTGGGTTCGTGCATCCGGAGCGCGCGCTGCGCGAGCTGCTGTCGGACCTGGTCGCTCACAACAGCGCCAGCGGCGCCGCTGCGCGGGGCGTGCTGGGATCGACCCTGAAGGAATTCGCACCGGCGGCGCTCAAGCCGCGATTGCTCGGTCAGGGACTGAAGCTGTTTCAGAATACGCGCCTCTGGGGCGCCTATTGCAGGTACTACGCGCAGGAAGGGCAAGACCTGGGCAAGTGGACGCAGCGCCTGGTCGATCGCTACTTCGCCGAGGCGTACCTGCGGGAAAGCCTGCGTATCAAGCGCGAGACACCAGCACGTCCGCGTTGACACTGGCGTGCGGGGGGCAGGCTAGAATGAACTTCTCCCGCTATGAAGACGCCGTTCTCGTGAGTCTCAAGAAGCTTGGCCGCTATGACTTGATACGCGTCCTCGGCAGGGGCGCGATGGGAATCGTGTATGAGGGTCGCGATCCCAACCTGGAGCGCCGGGTCGCGATCAAGACGGTCAAGGTGGAAGACCTCACCCAGGAGACGGCGGAGGAATACGAAGCCCGCTTTCTAACCGAGGCCCGATCCGCTGCTCGCCTGCAGCACCCCAACATCGTCAGCGTCTACGATTCCGACCGGGACCTGGACATCGCCTACCTCGTGATGGAGTACATCGAAGGCGAGGACCTCAAGCGTCACCTGGACAAGGGCATTCGCTACTCCCTGGAACAGTCGCTCAAGATGATCCGCGACCTGCTTTCGGCGCTGGATTACGCGCACAAGCAGGGCATCGTGCATCGCGACGTCAAGCCGGCCAACCTTCTGATCGAGCCGGGGGGTCGCGTCAAGCTCACGGACTTCGGCGTGGCCCGCATCCAGAACTCCAGCGAAACCACCCGTACGCAGGGCAACATGGTCGGCACGCTCAAGTACATGTCGCCCGAACAGGTGCAGGGGCAGAAAACCGACGCCCGGGCGGACCTGTTCTCCGTGGGCGTGGTGCTGTACCAGCTGCTCACCGACAAGCGGCCATTCGACGGCGACAACGACTTTTCGATCATCCACCAGATCATCGGCCACACGCCCGCGCCGCCCAGCTCGTTCAACGCGCGCTTGCCTTCGGCGATCGACGCGGTTGTCGCCCGCGCTTTGGCCAAGGACCGTGACCAGCGCTTCGCCACGGCGCGCGATTTTGCTGCCGCCCTCCAGTCGGCCATCCGTCGTGCCGAGGACCAGACCGTGACTCCTCCGGCCGATCCGTTCAAGAAGGCCGATCGCGCGGGCACCGGTTCCAAGGCACAGTTGTCCATGCCGGGTGTCGCGTCCGGGGGAGGCGGGCCCAATGTGACGCAGGAAGTGGAACTGGTCTACTGGAAAGATATCAAGGAGTCGATCGATCCGGACGAACTCCAAGGGTTCCTCGACAAGTTTCCGGCAGGTATCTATGCCGATCTGGCCCGGCGCCGCTTGCGCAAGCTCTCGGACGGCAGTTCGCCGGATCAGACGATGCCCACTGGAGCCCCGCTGCCCGATCGCGCCGAACAGGATCCGGAGGTCACGCAGCGACGTGACCCCGCATCGCTACCGGTCGGAGCGCCTGTGATGCCCGAGCCGGAATTGCGGCCATCGGTATCCATGACAGATCTGGGGCGCGCCGGTCCCGCATCAGAGCCGGACCTGCTCGCAGACTCGGTATCGGAAGATCGCACACTGATCATTGCCGAACCGTTGCTGCCCGCATCGGCGGCGCCGGCGACAGCGGATCTTTCTGAGGACCGAACAGTCATCGGCCCGTTCGCAGCTTTGTCCACTGACTCGCCAGCCATGGCGCCGCTGCCTGGGTGGCCTCCCATTCGGCCCCAGCCCGCGTCCCCCGCGATCGAGCCGCCGCGCAAGGTCGTTCAGCCACCGCCGGTGGCTCTCCTGGCCGGCCTCGGCGCCGTGGCGGTCATTGTCGTGGGCATGGCGGCGTACTGGATCATGGGCAGTCCCGGCCCCGAGATAGTCATCGCAGCTCCGGCCCCCAGCACCTCGTCCCCTGCCGCAGCGGCGCCCGCGCCCGAAGTTCCGCCCGCGCCGCCCGTGGTCCTTGCTTCAGCCAATCCGGCAGGTGCGGCGGTCGCAGCCAGCGCGGCCCAGCCCGTGGTGGGCCCCGATCCGGTCAAGTTGGACAGCGCGCCGGCCGCACAATCCAGTTTTGCGCGGCCCCCGGACAGTGCTGCCCGGCGTCCGGGCACCACGGCCGCCAAGCCCAGACCCGTGGCACCGGCGCCGCCGGTGGAAGTGGTTCTCCAGGCGCCGCCGCCGGCCCCCTCACCAGCACCGGAGGAGCCGAAACCCGCCTCGACACCGCGGGTGGCGGCCATGGTCGCCAGTCCGGTGGATAGCTGCAAGGACAAGTTCTTCGTCATGAAGGAACTCTGCCTGACCGAGCAATGCAAAAAACCCGGGACCCAGAATCACCCGCTCTGCGTCAAGCACCGTGCGGATGCTGAGTTGCGCGGGGACAGCAAGACCCGTTAAGCTCTAGGCGACCTCGATGTTGTGCACATCGAAACGCCCCTTGCGGCGGTCTTCGAAGTACCGCAGCAGCGTTTCCCGCACGGTCCTGAAAGCGATCTCGTCCCAGGGGATTTCCTGCTCGGAAAACAGGCGCGCTTCGATCGTCTCGTGGCCGGGATCGAATCGATCGCTCAGCAGGCGAGCCCGATAGAAGAGGTGGACCTGCCCCACTTGAGGCACGCTCACCACCGTCAGCAACTCCTGCATTTCGAACTTCGCCCCGGCTTCTTCGTCGGTCTCGCGGGCTGCCCCCTGCAACGTGGTTTCGCCCAGTTCCATGAAGCCTGCCGGCAGTGTCCACTTGCCCCAGCGCGGCTCGATGTTGCGCTTGCACAGCAGCACCTGCTCACCCCAGTGCGGCACGGTGCCGACCACGTTGAGCGGGTTTTCATAGTGGATGGTGTCGCAGACCGGGCAGACGGCGCGTTCGTGCGTGTCGCCGTCGTCGGGCACGCGGTAGACCACCAGGGCGCCGCAATTTCTGCAGTGTTTGATCGGGCTGCGCAATGTCATTGCCTCAGTGTAAACAAGGGCCCCGCGGGGCCCTTGTCCTTCTTCGGGCAAAGCCCGGAAAACACCGTCACGCCTTCTTGGCCGGCGCGGCGCCCTTGCCGTGCTTTTCAATCAGCGCGCGCGCCGTTTCGAGGAGTTTCTTGCCGTCATGGCCGCGCTTGTCCATGTCCTGCACCCATTCCACTTCGACCAGCCGTGCCTTGCGCTTGAATTCCTGGGCGTCCGCGGCAGTGATGCGATAGATGGTGTTCTTGCGGTCTTCGGCCGCCTTTCGGCCCACCGGGTCGTTGCCCTGCTGGACCTTGCCCAGCCACGCCGACGTTGCCAAGCCCGAGTTGTCGTCGATGACCTTCTTCAAGTCGGGCGCGAGCGAGCCGTACTTGGCCTTGTTCATGCCCATCACAAAAGCGGTGGTGTACAAGGCGCCGCCCGAGTTTTCGAACTCGCTGTGGAATTTGGTCAGTTCGTGCACCTTCACGGAAGGCACGACTTCCCACGGAATCACGCAGCCGTCGATGGTGCCCTTGGACAGCGCGTCCGGAATGCCCGGCAGCGGCATGCCTACCGGGGTGGCGCCGATGTAGCCGAGCATCTTGGTGATCTGACGGGTGGGGCCCCGGACCTTCATTCCCTTGAGGTCGTCAGCCGTCTTGATGAGTTTGTCCTTCATGTGGAACATGCCCGGGCCGTGGACGTGCAGGGCCAACATCTGCACGTCCTTGAATTCATCGGGCGCGACGGTTTGCACATACTCCCAGTACGCCTTCGAGGTGGCTTCGGCGTTGTTCATCATGAAGGGCAGCTCGAACACCTCGATGCGGGGAAAGCGCCCCGCGGTATTGCCCGGCAAGGTCCAGACGATGTCCACCACGCCATCCTTAGCCTGGTCGTACAGCTGAACCGGAGTGCCGCCCAGTTGCATGGCCGGATAGCCCTCGAACTTGATGCGCCCGCCCGATTCCTTCTCGACCTTTTCCATCCATGGCTTGTGCATGGTCAGCCAGACATTCGACAGCGGGGCCATGAAGGTGTGGAACTTGAGGGTGACCGCCTGCTGCGCGAGACCGCTCAACCCCGGTGCCCCGAGGGCAACCGCCGCGGCGGATGATTTGAGAAGGGTACGGCGCTGGATCATGAATGGTTCTCCTGGAGTGCACTAAGTTAACGCACGCGCAGCGGTGCGGGCTTCGGGGCTTTCCCCATGGCGGCCGCGCTCAGTTGATGAATTTCACCAGCCAGAGAGAAATCGCGGGAAAGAACAGCAGCAGCAGGGTGCGCAATGTGTCGCTGATCAGGAACGGCATCACACCGCGGTAGCTCTCGCCGATCGGCACGTCCTTGGCCATGCCGTTCACGATGTAGACGTTCAGGCCCACCGGCGGCGCCAGCAGCCCGAACCCGACCGTCATCAGCACCATGATGCCGAACCAGATCGCCACCGACTCCTTGGGCATCCCGAAGTCCAGCCCCATGACCATGGGGAAAAAGATGGGTATGGTCAGCAAGATCATCGAGAGCTCATCCATCACGGCGCCGAGCACCACGTAGAACAGCAGGATGGCGGCGACGACGGTCACCGGCGCCAGGCCCCAGCTGGCCACTACCGCCGCCAGCTGGTTCGGGACCTGGGTCAGGGCCAACGCCGAATTCATCAGGTCGGCGCCAAGGAAGATCATGAAGATCATGGCGGACGCTTCCGCGGTGGCGTAGAAGCAATGCTTGAACTTCTGCCAGGTCATTTCGCGCCGCAGCAGCGCGGCGACAAAGGTGGTGGCCGCGCCCACGGCCGCGCCTTCGGTGGGCGTGAACAGGCCGCCATAGATGCCGCCGAAGACGATCACGAAGATCACCGCGATCGGCAGCACACCGCCCAGGGCAGCGATCGTGAGTGGGGGCGCGTCATCGTGCTCCGGCGCGTGTCCCGGCACCAACCGCACGTAGATCGCTATCGCGATGATGTAACCGACCATCGCGATCAGCCCCGGGATCATGGCGGCCGCGAACAGCTTGGCGATGTTCTGTTCGGCCAGGATGGCATAGATCACCAGCGGCACCGACGGCGGGATCAGGATCCCAAGGGTTCCGCCCGCCGCGAGCGTGCCGGTGGCCAGCCGGCCGGAGTAGCCGTGGCGCTTCATCTCCGGCAGCGCCACCGAGGTGATCGTCGCCGCGGTCGCGACGGACGAGCCGCAGATGGCGCCAAAAGCGGCGCAGGCCATCACCGCCGCCATCGCCAGCCCGCCCTTGAAGCGCGACATGGCGGAACTCGCCACCTCGAACAGCGCCTTGGAAATGCCGCCCTGCGTGGCGAAGTTTCCCATCAGGATGAACAACGGAATCACCGAAAGGTCGTAGCTGGCGAAGCGGGCGAAGGCCTGCGTGTTCAGGAAATTGGCCAGGGGCAGCCAGCCGGCTTGCAGCACATAGCCCACGCACCCGGCCACGAACATCGATATCGCGATCGGCACACGCACCGCCATCAGCACCAGCATGATCGCGAAGATCAGCAGTGTCAGCATCAAAGGCGTCATGAGGTCCGGCTCATTCCGTGGCCTCGATTTCGAAGCCGCGCACTGCCTGCGCCAGCCCGATGAGTGAGGTCAGCGCCAGCGGCGGGATCATCGCCGCGTAGACCACCCATTCAGGAAAGCCGATCATCATCGTCCCCGAGTTGGTGTTGTAGGCGTTCAGGCCACCCAGCGCGGCCCGCCAGGAAAGCAAGCCCATGGCGGCGCCTAGCAGCAAGGCGCCGAAACGATCAAGTGCGGCGGTGGTGCGCTCGCTCGCTTTCGCGGTGAAGAAGTCGACGATGATGTTGCCCTTGCGCAGCTGGCACCACGGCAGGAAGAGGGCGATGGCGGCCCCGGCGCCGACGCCCGTCAGTTCGAAATCGCCCACCAGCGTGAAGCCGATGGTGTTGCGCCCCAGCAAGCTCACGCAGGTCATGAGCGTGATGCTCGTCAGCAGCACGCCCGCCAGGATCGCGCAAAGCTTGGCCAGTCTCTCCAGGACGCGCAAACCGGGTATCCTTTTCTTCTTGGGATGGGGGCGAGCCTCTTCAGGCCGGGGCAACCCTGACCGAGAGCGTGCCCAGACCGGTGATTCCGCCAACCAGGGTGTCGCCCGCGACCACCGCGGCTACGCCTTCGGGGGTGCCGGTATAAATCAGGTCGCCAGGCTGCAGGTCCCAGGCGGCGGACAGGTGCTCGATGGTCTCGCCGATGTTCCAGATCAATTTGGATACGTTGCTGCGCTGCCGGTCCTTGCCGTTCACCTGCAGGTAGATCTCGGCATGGACGACGTCGCCCGCCTGGCCTGCTGGCGTGATCGGTCCGATCGGCGCGGACTGCTCGAATGCTTTGCCGATGCACCAGGGGCGGCCCTGCTTTTTCATTTTGCCCTGCAGATCGCGGCGTGTCATGTCGAGCCCGACTGCGTAGCCATAGATGTGCTTTCGCGCATCGGCAGCCTTGATGTTCTTGCCGCCCGTACCGATCGCCACGACCAGTTCGATCTCATGGTGCAGGTTCTTGGTCAAGCTGGGGTAGGCGATCGTGCCGGTTTCGCCGGCGGCAACGGGAACCACGGTATCGGCCGGCTTCAAGAAGAAGAAGGGCGGCTCGCGGCCGGTGAATCCCATTTCCTTCGCATGCTCCTCGTAATTGCGGCCGACACAGTAGATGCGGTGCACGGGGAAGCGCTCGGCCCGGCCGACCACCGGGACCGAAGCCGCCGCTGCGGGTGTGAAAACGTAGCTCATGACAACCTTTCTTCGTGGTGAATGCCCAGCGCCTGGTGCACGGGGCGATCGGAATAACTGAACAGGACGCAGCCACCCTTCGACGAGAAGCGGGCAGTGTGCCACGAGGGCACGACAAAGTGGTCACGGGGCGACAGCGCGAAGCGCCAGGTCTGGCCAGCTCCATCGATGAAGACCTCTCCTTCGCCTTCGACAACGCTGTAGACGGCGCCATCAGTCTGGCGCCACGCTTGTCCCGCAAAGCCGGCCGGCAGCTTCTGCATGAAGGTCGCCATGGTCGGCATCGGCCAGCCGCCGGTGAGTGGATTCAGGTAGCGCAGCTTGACGCCGTCCCAGGGATCCACCGGGCCGTGGCGCTCGAGACGCTCCAGCGCTTCACGGCTGCGTTCGTAGGGATAACTGAAGATCGGCGAGGTGCCGCCGAAAGGCGCCTCGTGCCGCACCGGCGCCATGTTGTGGCCGAAGCGGGCGAAGCTGGTGCCTTCGGCGCGCGTCACCGCCTGCGATTTGCTGGTGTTGTTTTCGGAAAAGCCGGCGTCCAGGAACCTGATCATGGGAATGTCGAGACCATCGAGCCAGACCACCGGCTCCTGCGCCTCATTGCCATGATCGTGCCAAGTCCAGCTTGGCGTGATGATGAAGTCGCCCGGGCGCATGGTGGTGCGCTCGCCGTCCACCGCTGTGTACGCGCCGGAACCCTCGACGATGAAGCGCAGCGCGCTTTGGGTGTGACGGTGGCTGGGAGCCACTTCACCGGGCAGGATCAGCTGCAAACCGGCGTACAGCGACTGCGTGACGGCCGACTGGCCGCGCAGTGCGGGATTTTCCAGGATCAGCACGCGACGCACAGCCTCTTCGGCCGTGATGGCCTCACCGGCGCGCTTGAGGAACGGCCGCACTTGTTCGTACTTCCACAGCGCCGGAACACACGGGGATGCGGGTTGCTGCGGAACCAGGGCATGCAGAACCTCCCACAGCGGGGTGAGGTTCAGGGGCGCCATATCGCGATAAAGCTGCTCGCGCAGCACATTGGTGGGGTGGGGTGCGTTCATGAATGTCTCCTTGCAATCAGCCTGCCCGTAACTGCCGGCAGGCATGGCTCGAGATTACCTAAATTCAGCCTCGCGTCAGGTGAACAGATGCTTGGGATCGATGCCTTCGTACATCCACTTGAGCCCGGCGAAGCCGGCCGACTCCGTGCCGCTTTGGAACAGCCGGTTGCGCAGCTCGCGCTGCACGCCCGTCGCATGATAGATGTCGCCGTAGAAACGCGCAGTAAGCTGGACGCGGCCGGTGCGTAAGTAACGGGCTTGCTGGTATTTCGAGAAGGCTTGCGCGACGTCGTTGCGGGTAAAGCGCAGCGCCTCGCCCAGGACAACGGCGTCCTCGATGGCTTGGCCGGCGCCCTGCGCCAGGTATTGCAGCATCGGGTGCGCGGCATCGCCCAGCAAGGTCACGCGCCGGTCGGACCAGTTCTTCACCGGCTCCCGATCGCACAGCACCCACATCTTCCAGGTTTGAATCTTGCCGAGCAGTTCGCGCACCTGGGGCACCGCGTCGGCGAAGCGCTCATTGAGTTCCGTGGTGTCGCCGAAAGTGTTCCAGCCCTCGTCGTACTTGTTGCTGTGAAATACCGCGACCAGGTTGAACAGTTCGCCGCGACGCAGCGGATAGTGCACGAGATGGGTTTTTTCGCCCCCCCACAGCAGCACGTCATCGCTCCAAAGATGAGCCGGCACCTCTTCGCGTTTCAGTACGGCGCGGTACGCAATGTGGCCAGAGACCCGGGGCTTGCCATCGCCGACCACCGCTTCGCGGATGCGGCTCCAAAGACCATCAGCGCCGATCAAGGCTTCGCCATGCACGACTTCACCGCCGTCAAGGTGAACGCGCACGCCTTCTGCGTCTTGTTCAATACTCTCGACCTTGCTTGAAGTACGCAGCGTCACGTTGGGCGATGCCTTGCAGGCATCCAGGAACACCTGGTGAAGATCGGCGCGGTAGATAACGCCGTATGGGTAGCCGTACGCGGCGAGGGCAGTGCCACCGAGCGGCACACGCACGACCTTCTCGCCGGTGCGCACATCGTTCATGCCCAACCCTGGCGGAAAGAAGGCCACCCGGTTCACCGCGTCCGTGATGCCGAGGTACTCGAACATCCTGAAGATGTTGGGGCCGAGCTGGATGCCGGCGCCGATCTCGCCGAACGCGGCGGACTGTTCCAGCACCGTGACGCAATGGCCATCACGCGCCAGCACGAACGCGGCAGCCAGGCCGCCGATGCCGCCGCCGGCGACAAGCAACTTCAGTGGTGCGGTCATGGCGAGGCCCGGTTAGGCCCAGAGTCGGAAATCATAAGCATTCATCGTGCCTAGTACTGGGTCTCCGGCAGGTCCACCGTGAGGCCATCGATCTCCGGTGTCAGTTGAACCTGGCACGACAGGCGGCTGTTCGGCCGGCGAGGAGCGGCAACGAACTCGAGCATGCCAAGTTCATCCTGGCCAGCCGGGGGCAATATGCTTGCGTGCGGCTCGCGTACGTAAACGTGGCAGGTGCCGCAAGTCATCATGCCGCCGCACTCGGCCACGATGCCGTCCACGTTGGCGGTGGTGGCCACGTGCATCAGGCTCTGGCCGGTCTTGCGGCGCACCGCAAGCGGCGCCGCTGCCGCATCGTGCGGCACGAAATGGACCGTGATCATCAGATTCTTCCGAAGTATTCCCGCCGGTTAAATTCGTCTTTGTCCTGCGCCTGTTCCCAGCGCCGCTGTTCGGCTTCCTTGACGCGCATGAAGTAACTCAGGAAGGCGTCGCCGAAGCTGCGCGTCATCATCGCGTCAGCGCGCAGGGCTTCCAGCGCCTCGGCCAGGCCGGTGGGCAGCTTCGCCGCTGCCGACGCATAAGGCGCATCGGTCGCGGGCGGCGCCTGCAGCTTTCGCTCGACGCCATCCAGGCCGGCATGGATCTGTGACGCCAGATACAGATAAGGATTGGCTGCCGGTTCGCCAATGCGGTTCTCGATGCGGGTTGCCTCATCGCCACACCCGCCGATCACACGCAGCATGGCTCCGCGGTTGTCGCGGCCCCACAGCACCGCCTGCGGTGCCAGTGCGTTCGGCCGGAACCGCCCAAACCCGTTCGCGGTTGGTGTGCAGAACACCGTGCTCGCCCGCGCATGTTCCAGCAGCCCGGCCAGGTAGTGTTCGCCCAACTGCGATAGGGTGTATTGCGCATCAATCGGCGTTGAGTCTGCCAGCGGTGCTTGACGGCAAAAGAGGTTCTCGCCGGTCTTCGAATCCACCAGCGACTGGTGCAGATGCCAACCGCTGGACATGATGTTGGGGAAAGGCGGCCGGCACATGAACGTGGCGTGATAACCGGCGCGGCGCAGCGCCTGCTTCACGCCATTGCGGAACAACACCATGTTGTCTGCCGCCTCCAGCGCGTCGGTGGCTTCGAACACCGCCTCGACCTGGCTGGGACCCAACTCGATTTCCAGCGACAACAGCGGCAGTCCCAGTGCCTGCGCCGTGTGTTGCACGATGCGCAGCGGCTCCTCGGCCATGTCGTACCAGGATTCGGTGAGCAGGTTGTAGCCGGGGTGGATCATGCTCACCACGGGAGGAGCGCCGGGCCAGTCCGCCTGCTCGGGATCGAGCTGGGCCTGGGTACTCTCGATGCGGTAGATGTGAAACTCGATTTCGAGGCCGCATCTCATGCTGATTCCTGCCTCGGCCAGACGCAGCAGTGCGCGCTGCAGCACACGCCTCGTGTCGAGCTCCACCGGCCGTCCGTCCTGGAACCAGGGTTGGCACCTGACCCACCCTGTCGCCGGCGTCCACGGCAATTGCTTGAGACTGGCCGGTTCGGCGAGCAGCACCAGGTTGCTGGCGAATTCGAAGCCGGGCAACTGGGCCGCGCCACCGGGCTCGAACACCTTGAAAGCCGTGCGGTCGGAACTGTCCTTGAGCATCAGGGTGCTGACCATGCCCACGCCATCCTGCATCGCTTGTGCGGCGGCAGATGCGACCAAGGTCTTGCCCCGCGTGACGCCGTGCAGATCGCACCACGAGAAGCGAACGAGTTCCAGGCCGGTTGCGTCGATCAGGCGAACGGTGTCGCGCAACGCCTGCTCGCGCGCGGCGTCATGAATGCCGCAGCGCGCAGCGAAGCTGGTCATGCAGGGACCACGGGTGCCGGCGCCTTATCGATCCATGGCGCGCGGTCCCGTTTGGCGCGCACCTGATCCCGCCACCAGGTCGGCCACGTGCCGGCGGGTGCGATTCCGTCCACCGTATCCGGCCCCGCTACTGTTTCGGCCACGGCAGCGTCGGCTACACCGGGCGCGGTGCCGCCGGTCTGCACCGTGTCGATGGCCCTGAGCAGCATCCTGCGATTGGCCATGATCACCTTGTCGCTGGTGCCCAGGTGTTCGCGCGTGCGATCCTGGATCGGCCCCATGCTTTCCACCGCCCACTGGTCGTGAACATTGATGTCCTCCTCGCCCATGCCCAGGTAGGTTTGCGTCAACTGTTCTTCGGGATTGAAGCCCCACTGGTTATGCCGGCCCGATTTGGGGACGTAGTCAGGCAGTTCGACGTAGCGAAGCCGTTGCTCGCGCATCGCTTCCTTGTCCACCGGGCCGGCAAAACTGGTGAACACGGAATACCAGTAGGTTCGGGTGTCGTCGACCGGCACGTGCATCTGGGTGATGGTCAAGGTCTCCGACAAGGGAATCACGAAGGTGTGTGGAAAGATTGCGTGGGTGACCCGTACATGCGTGAGCTCCGGCGTCATCGGGCGCAAGGCCGTCAGCTGCATTCCCCAGGGTGTGCTCTCGAAGCTGATCTCGGGCTGGTAAAACTCGCGCATGATGCGCGTCATCGGCCAGCGCTCGCCCGCGATGTCGCCGGCACTGGCACTGCGAAACTGCTTGCCCGCAGCGTTCTGTCCAATCTCTTCCAGCGGCTCATCGTGCAGGAAGCGGTGCAGGAAAGACGGATGCGCCGGATCGATGCCGACTTCGAACGCCTGCAGCCAGTTGCAGCGCCACAAGCCCTTGAATGCGAACGTGTGTGACGACGGGGCGGCAAAACAGTCGAAGGCGGGGAAGGGCGGCGGCACGGTGCCTTCATCGCCCAGCCATGCGAACAGGATCCCGCTTTTCTCCAGCACCGGGTAACTGCGCTGGCGCACGCGCTCGCACAACTTGCTGCCCGTGGGTTCCGCGGGTGTCTCCAGGCAGGCGCCTTTGACGTCGAATTTCCAGCCGTGGAACGGGCAACGCAGGCCATCGCCCTCGTGGCGGCCAAAGGATAGATCGGCGCCGCGGTGCGGGCACCCGCGGTCGAGCAGACCCCAGGTCCCCTCCGCGTCCTTGAACAGCACCAGGTCCTGTCCCAGCACGCGAACGGCCTTGACCAGCCGCCTGGCCATCGGCGGATCGAGCAGGGGACTGAATTCATCCACCAGCGCAACGGGCTGCCAATAGCTGCGCAACAGTGCGCCGCAAGCTGTCCCCGGCCCGGTCCGCGTGATCAGTTCGTTCTGTTCAGCTTTCATGATCGCCAAAATGGTATACCGAATCGCAAGGTGGGCATCCGTTTATGCTCTGGCATCATGAAGCTGTACAACTACTTCCGTTCCTCCGCGTCGTTCCGGGTTCGCATCGCCCTGGAGCTCAAGGGACTGCGCTACGACTACCTGCCCGTGCATTTGGTAAAGGGCGAACACAAGCAGGCGGCTTATGCGTCGGTGTCGCCCACCACGTTTGTGCCAACCCTCGAAACCGACGCCGGCGAGCGCCTGAGCCAATCGATGGCGATCATGGAGTACCTGGAGGAAACGCATCCTGAGCCGAAGCTTCTTCCCTCGGACGCACTCGGCAGGGCGCGGGTGCGCGCCCTGGCGCAACTGGTCGCTTGCGACATCCATCCGCTGAACAACCTGCGAGTGCTCAAGTACCTGGTGCGTGAGTTGAAGGTCGAGGAAGAAGCCAAGAACACCTGGTACCGGCATTGGGTCCGCGAAGGACTGGAAGCGTTCGAGCGCGAACTCGGGCAACTGCCCCCATCGATGTACTGCCATGGCGACACGCCGACGCTGGCCGACTGTTGCCTGGTGCCGCAGATTTTCAACGGGCGGCGGGTCAACACCAGCTTCGATGGCCTGCCGCGCACCATGGCAGCGTTCGACGCCTGCATGAAGCTTGCGGCCTTCCAACGCGCGCAGCCGTCGAGTTGCCCTGACAACGAGTCCTGAATGACAATGCCCGCGGGCTGGATCACGCCCGAGTGGCCCGTGCCGGCCACAGTGCGTGCAGTCTGCGCCACCCGTGAAGGCGGGGTGTCTGCGCCGCCGTACGACAGCCTCAACCTCGGCGATCACGTGGCCGATCTGGTCGACAGCGTGGCAACCAATCGCAAAATTTTCAGCGCAGCGATCCAGGCACGGCCGGTGTTCTTGAGCCAGGTGCATGGTTGCCAGGTGGTTCGGTTGGACGCGCGCAGTGCTGACGGCACTGAAGCCGACGGCTGCATCACAACCACGCCGGGTATCGCCTGCACGATCATGGTGGCCGATTGTCTGCCGGTGCTCTTCACCAACGTCCAGGGCAGCGTCATCGGTTGCGCGCATGGCGGCTGGCGAGGCTTGGCGGGAACAGGTGGTGCGGGCGTCCTCGAAGCTGTTTGCGCTGCGCTGTCGCGTGAAAGTCGCGCGCCACCGGCGGCTCTGCTGGCGTGGCTGGGCCCGTGCATCGGCCCCGAGGTGTTCGAGGTGGGCGGCGAGGTGAAAGCGGCGTTCGAGGCGGGTGACCCGCAAGCCAGCGCGCTGTTCAGACCTCACGGCAGGGACAAATGGTTGGCCGACCTGCCCGGGCTGGCCCGGCAACGCCTGCGGGCACTTGGGCTTACACGCGTCTACGGCAACGACGGCGGCCGTCAGTGGTGCACCGTCGCGAATCCGTCAAGGTTCTTTTCGCACCGCCGCGACCGGGTCAGCGGACGCTTTGCCGGCGCGATCTGGCTCGCCTGAGCCCGTGCCTGCCTGCTGCGCCGACTCGGCCGCTTCGCGCATTTTCATCGCTCTCCTGCGCCCTGGCCTCGCGATAAAGTAAAGCACCAGCGACACGGGAATTACGCCATAGAGTACAAACGTGATGATGGCGCCCAGAACCGTGCCGGTGGTGTTGGTGGCTTCGGCCACAGCCATCATCAACGCAACGTAGATCCAGCCGACGACGATCAGGTACACGCTGGACCGCCAGTAGAATTGTTGCAGTGCAACATGCTGAATGAGATACTCGGGTTAGCCCGATGAACAGGGTACTTTGGAGACACGATGAATTCTGAACCAGACTGGAGCGTCGCGGCGCAGCAGTTCCAGCAAAACCTCGGCGACAACTGGAGCAAGGCGCTTCAATCTTTCAGCAACCTGGCTGCAAGCCCGGGCTTGCCGGCGCCACCGCAGCTGACTTTCTCGACCGAAAAAATCCAGGCATTGCAGCAAGCGTATCTGAACGAAGCCGCGCAGCTGTGGAACAAGGGGCTGGGCGAAGGCGACGGCGACAGGCGCTTCGCTTCCGACGCCTGGGCCGCCAATCCGGTGGCCGCGTTCACGGCTGCCGTCTACCTGCTCAACGCGCGCACCCTGCTTGGCTTGGCCGAGGCGGCCGAGACCGATCCCAAGACCAAGGGGCGGTTGCGTTTCGCGGTCGAGCAATTCATGGCGGCGTCGGCGCCCAGCAACTTCATGGCCCTGAATGCCGAGGCGCAAAGGAAGGCGATCGAAACCAAGGGCGAAAGCATCGCCAAGGGATTGCAAAACCTGCTGAAGGATATCCAGCAAGGGCATGTGTCCATGACGGATGAGAGCTTGTTCGAGGTTGGCAGGAACGTTGCGACGACCGAGGGCGCAGTTGTGTTCGAGAACGAGCTGTTCCAGCTCATCGAATACAAGCCGCTCACTGCGAAGGTCTACGAGCGCCCGTACCTGGTGGTGCCGCCTTGCATCAACAAGTTCTACATCCTCGACCTGCAGCCGGAAAATTCGGTCATTCGCTATCTCGTGGAGCAGGGCCATCGTACTTTCGTGGTCAGCTGGCGCAACCCGGATGAAGAGTTGCAGGACAAAACCTGGGACGACTACATCGGCGACGCCGCGATCAAGGCCATCGATGTGGTGCAGGAGATCACCGCTGCCAAGCAGATCAATGCGCTGGGCTTTTGCGTCGGCGGCACGATCCTGGGCACCGCGCTGGCGGTGCTGGCAGCGCGCGGCCAGAAGCCCGTGGCATCGGCGACGCTGCTCACAACGCTGCTGGATTTCACCGATACCGGCGTGCTCGATCTGTTCATCGACGATGCTTTTGTCAAGTACCGCGAGATGCAGCTCGGGCGTGGCGGCCTCCTGAAGGGCCGGGAACTGGCGTCCACGTTCAGTTTTCTGCGTCCGAACGACCTGGTGTGGAATTACGTCGTGGGCAATTACCTCAAGGGTGAGACGCCGCCGCCGTTCGACCTGCTGTACTGGAACAGCGACTCCACCAACTTGCCGGGGCCGATGTACGTCTGGTACCTGCGCAACACTTACTTTGAGAACAACCTGATCAAGCCGGGCAAGTGCACGGTGTGCGGCGACAAGGTGGACCTGGGCAAGCTCGACATGCCCTTTTACATCTACGGCTCGCGCGAAGACCACATCGTTCCGATTCTGGGCGCCTATGCTTCCGTGCAGCACCTGCCAGGCAAAAAGCGGTTTGTGATGGGAGCGTCGGGCCACATCGCCGGCGTGATCAATCCGCCGGCCAAGAAGAAGCGGTCCTACTGGACCAACGACAAACTGCCGAAGACCCATGACGAATGGCTCAAGGGCGCAAAGGAACATCCCGGCAGCTGGTGGACCGACTGGACCGACTGGCTCAAGTCGCACGGGGGCAAGCAGATTGCCGCGCCCAAGAGCTACGGCAAGGGCAAGTACAAGGCCATCGAGCCGGCGCCCGGCCGCTACGTCAAGGCCAAGGCCTAGGCCTGGACCTGGGCGCCCCCATTTATGGCGGCGTATGGGGGTTTCCCTCGCGGCAGAACGCGCGTAAGAGAGTAAAAAAGCAGGGCGCAGCGCGTAGCGGTCGTTCTGTGCTCTGAATTTTGTAGCAAATAATTGCAAGGAGATGATATGAGTCAAAAAATCGCGTATGTCACCGGTGGCATGGGCGGCATCGGAACCGCAATCTGCCAGCGGTTGCACAAGGAAGGCTTCACGGTCATTGCCGGCTGCGGCCCGACCCGTGATTTCAACAAGTGGCTCGGGGAGCAAAAGGCGCTGGGCTACTCCTTCCACGCTTCGGTCGGCAACGTCGGCGCGTGGGACTCCACGGTCGAAGCCTTCACCAAAACAAAGGCCGAGGTCGGCACTATCGATATTCTGGTCAACAACGCGGGCATCACACGCGATCGCATGTTCCTCAAGATGACGCGGGAAGACTGGGACGCCGTGATCGAAACCAACCTGAACTCGATGTTCAACGTCACCAAGCAGGTGGTGGGCGACATGGTGGAAAAAGGCTGGGGCCGCATCATCAACATCAGCTCGGTCAATGGTGAAAAGGGCCAGGCGGGCCAGACCAACTATTCCGCCGCCAAAGCTGGCATGCACGGCTTCACGATGGCTTTGGCTCAGGAACTCGCGAACAAGGGTGTCACGGTGAACACCGTCAGCCCGGGCTACATCGGCACCGACATGGTCAAGGCGATTCGCCCCGACGTACTGGAAAAGATCGTTTCGACCATTCCCGTCAAGCGTCTGGGACAACCGGAAGAAATCGCTTCCATCATTGCGTGGCTGGCGTCCGAAGAAGGCGGCTATTCCACCGGCGCGGATTTCTCCGTGAACGGTGGACTGCATATGGGCTGAGCCTCGCGGCCCGGCAAAAAACCCGCGTCGCGCGGGCTTTTTCATGGAGCCTTGTCGCGATCAGCCGAGATCTTCAATCACGAGATGGCGATACTTTTGCCCGTACGAGATCGGCGCATCCTTGAGCACCTGCATGATGTGTTCGGTTTCCTTGCCGGTGGGTGCGTGGATCATGAGCGCGTGGTGCCCCTGGCTCGCCAGCTCGGCAAAGCGCCTGACCGTGTCGGCTTCGGTGCCGGCGGAGGGCATCGGAATGTCGGCGCTGCCGACGGTGCGGACAATCTTTTCCTGGATCTCCTGCGGCGTCAGCAGGCTGATGGATTCGCCGCTGTAGCCGTCCTCTTCGAGCGCATGCTCGGCGTCGCGCGCATCCTTCTCGGTCGGGAACATGACGAACATGTAGCCCGTCGGGTAGAACACTCCGCGCATGGTCAGCATGTCGGGCTCGAGTTCAAAATGCTTCATTCGAAAGGCTCCGGATCGTACGATCTCCCATTAGTGTGCAGAACGGCCCGTACTGCTGTAAGGTGCCGTGTCCAAGCCATGTAGGACACTTGGCCGCGGGTCAATAGCAGTGCGGCCCTTGCGCGCGACCGGACGCCATCGAAGCGCTGCGGCACGTAACACGGCCGACTCCGCATGCGACAAAATACTACTCGCGGTGGTCGGTATTAGCCCCTGCTGTGCTCGAATGGTGCGACCTTTATACTCATTCACCGAAATCGTCGCCGGCCCAGCAAGATCAATCGCATGAATAATAAGGATGTTAGCTTGCGCACCCTATCAGCACACTTTTTTCTACACCTCTTGTGGGCCGCTATTCTTCCAATTGTCTTTCTGACGCATCCGAGCGCATTGGCTCAAGCTGCGGCCGCGACTCCCGCCGCGAGTCCCACAGCGCAGACCAGCGCTGTAGCAGCGGCCCCTGCTGCACCAGGCAACGGCGTCAAAAAATCCGAGACCGCTGAGAATCCTTATGGCATCGAGGCCCTCTGGAAGGGCTCCGATGCAGTTGCCCGCAGCGTGCTCTTGCTGTTGGCCATCATGAGCGTCGGCAGTTGGTACATCATGATCGTCAAGCTGCTCGAGCAGTCCCGAATGGCTCGGCACGCACGCACCGTGGACAAGACTTTCTGGTCCGCGGCTTCGGTGAGCAGCGGTGCCAATGCGCTGGAAAAGAAGAGCGCTTACCGGTTCATCGCGGAAACAGGCGCCCAGGCCACCTTCGATCATGGCGGCCTGAAGAGTCACATTCCCATGACCGAATGGATCCCCATGAGCATCACCAGCGCCGTGGACCGCGTCCATGCCACCACGCAAGGGGGGCTGGCGTTTCTCGCGACGGTCGGCTCCACGTCGCCGTTTGTGGGCTTGTTCGGCACGGTTTGGGGCATTTACCACGCGCTCACCGCGATCGGCATTTCGGGACAGGCCTCGATCGACAAGGTGGCGGGCCCGGTGGGTGAAGCGCTCATCATGACAGCCATCGGCCTGGCCGTCGCCATCCCCGCGGTGATGGGGTACAACTGGTTGGCGCGGCGTAACAAGGCTGTGATGGACGAGGTGCGCGAGTTCAGCGAGGAACTCAATGCCGTGATCCTGGGCTCTGCCGGGAAGGCCGCGTAAGCGGCTCTGGAGCAACGCCGATGTCGATGACGGTGGGCTCAGCCAGCGGCGAAGAGATCGATGTCATCTCGGCCATCAACACCACGCCGCTGGTCGACGTGATGCTGGTACTGCTGATCATTTTTCTGATCACGATCCCGGTCGTCACCACTTCCATTCCGCTGGTTTTGCCCAAGGAGCGGGTCGAAGTGCGGGAAACGAAGCCCGAGAACATCATCATTTCGGTGAACAAGGCGGGCAGCATCTTCTGGTACGACGCCAAGCTGTCCGATGTTGAGTCATTGGTAGTGAAGCTCAAAGCGGTGTCTGCAAAGAAGCCGCAGCCTGAAGTGCAGATCCGCGCCGACATGGCCGCCAGTTACGACGGCGTGGGCCGTGTCCTTTACGCATGTCAGCGCGCCGGCATCGCCAAGGTGGCCTTCATCACCGAACCCCCGCCGCTGGGCGGCTGAAGCGCAGTCCCGCACACCGCCTGAATAGAAAGACACGCTATGGGACTGAAATCACGGCAGTTCGGCAAGGGGGACCCCGAAGTCATGATGGACATCAACACCACGCCGCTGATCGACGTGATGCTGGTGCTGCTGGTCATGCTGATCATCACCATCCCGATCCAGCTGCACGCGGTCAATCTGGAGATGCCGGTCGGAGCGCCGCCCAGCCTGGTCAAGCCTGAAAAAGTGCAGATCGACATCGACGAGAAGAGCGTGGTTTATTGGCAGGGTGTCCCGGTGTCGGCGCAGGAGCTCGATGAAAAAATGACATTGCTGGCGCAGATGAATCCGCAACCGGAGGTCCACATCCGGCCGAACAAGGCCAGCCAGTACGCCGTCTTCGCCAACGTGCTGGCCACTTCGAAACGAAAAGAGCTGTCCAAACTGGCCGTCATCGGAAGCGAGCAGTTCGTGCAATGAGTGACGCGCCGGCCTCATCAAGAACAATGCGCACGGATGTCGAAGTGGCGGTCAGGGTCGACGGAGCATGCATATGACGGGTGTGGTCAGAGGCCGGGTCAGATATTCCGGTACCGACCCGTCGCGTAGCGCGATCGGTTGGTCCGTGGTGATAGTGGTGCACTTACTGGTCGGTTGGCTGCTGGTGACAGGCATGGCCCGCAAGGGCCTGGATTTCATCAAGAAACCCATGGAAGCCGCGGTGATCCAGGAAGTGATCATTCCGCCGCCGCCGCCCCCGCCGCCACCCAAGGAGATCAAGCCGCCCGAGCCCAAGGCAATCAAGACCGAGGCGCCGCCCCCGCCCTTCGTGCCGCCTCCGGACGTACCGCCGCCAGTCTCGTCAAGCGCCCCCGCGATTGCTTCAGTCGCTACTCCGCCCGTTACCCCACCCGTGATCGCACCACCGCCTCCACCGGCGCCACCGGCGCCACCGGCGCCACAGGTTGCGCGCCAGGAGATCGGTTTGGCATGTCCCACCCAGGTGCCGCCCGAGATCCCGAGGCAGGCATTGAGGGACGGGACTGAAGGTGTCGTGAAAGCCCAGGCCCTGATTCGAGACGGCACCGTGCGGGATGTGACGATTCTTTCCGGGCCGCGGGTTTTTCATGCTGCCGTGCGCAACGCGATGCTGCAATACCGCTGCGTCTCCAGCGCAGGTGACGTTCTTGCGGTCCAGGAATTCGTGTTCAAGATCGATTGATCCGGTCAGCCCAACCGGGAACTTCGTTGCGTAAATGCGGCAATTCGGGTTTACAACGGGTTACGGTCTGCCTTACTTGTGTAAGGATGAGTGCGCGCGTAGAGCCTTGAAGCCACTTGCGCCACATTCACCCCGGGTGAGGAGTCCGGGTCATCTTTACTGCACGCCTGGAGACAAAACATGAAATCAAACAGGTTCAAGAAAACGAAAATCACGCGGGCGCTCGTTGTCGCGTTTTGCGGCACCGCTTCGATCGCGGCGACAACCGATGTCATCGCGCAGTCGTCTCTGGAGCGAGTCACAGTCACCGGTTCCGCAATACGCCGGATCGAAGCTGAAACCGCGCTGCCGGTACAGGTGATCACCAAACAGGAGATCGAACGTACCGGTGCGACGAGCACCGAGGAATTGATGAATTTCGTTTCCGCGCTGTCGTCTTCCGGCGGAACCAACAACTCGACGGGCGCCGGCCTGAGTACCTATGGGCTCTCGAGCATTTCGCTGCGCGGCATCGGCGAAGAGCGGACGCTGGTGTTGGTCAATGGTCGCCGGCTCGCTACTTTCGCAAACGGCACGGGTGCGGTCAACGTCAACGCAATTCCGATCGCCGCCATCGAGCGGGTCGAGGTGTTCAAGGACGGGGCCTCGGCCATTTATGGCAGTGACGCGATCGCGGGCGTCGTCAACTTCATCCTGGTGAAAAGCTTCAAGGGAGTCGAGCTTTCGGCAACTGCCGGCACCCCGACCACCAGCGGCGGCGGCAAGAACCAGCGGGCGTCGCTTACCGCCGGCTTTGGCGACCTCGAGGCGCGCGGCTTCGGAGGGGTGTTGTCGGCTTCCTTCGAAAAGGAAACGGCTCTTTTTGGGCGCGACCGCGAGTACGCGAAAAGCGCGACCAAGCTTCCCTTCTACTCCTCCGGAGCAACCGGGCAAGGCAACATCGAAGGGGCTCTCATTCCCGGGACCTTCCCGAATGATCGGGTGGCGCCCTTCGGCAACTCCCCGGGAAGCGGCTACGGAAATCCGCTCGCCAAGACGGATGAGTGCGCCAAGGTTCTGATGGTCCTGAGTCCCACGAAGACCAACAAGGGGGCACCCTTCTGCGCGTTCGACACCGGCCCATTTGTCGGGCTGGTGCCCGATCGCGAACTGTTCAATCTGACCGGGTCGGCCTCCTTCAAGCTGAACCCGCTGGTGGAGCTGTTCGCCGAGGGGCTGTATTCCAAGAGCACCGTGGTGCAGACCTACCAGCCGAGTCCACTGAGGCGCAGCTTCCTGACCACCAATAACACGCTGCTCGCGGCGAAGGTGGACCCAGCCCTGATCATCTATCCCAGCAACCCGAACTATCCGATCGCCTATCTGAATGAAATGGCAGCTCTTGGTGGTACGAATGGCCCCAACTTCGCGAACCTGATCGGCAAACCGCTGGCCATTACCTCGCGCGTGTTCGACTTCGGTGGCCG
The DNA here is from genome assembly GCA_046599015.1 of Ramlibacter sp. GTDB lineage: Bacteria > Pseudomonadota > Gammaproteobacteria > Burkholderiales > Burkholderiaceae_C > Ramlibacter. The sequence continues at coordinate 14,486 of JBKJHN010000026.1, read as the reverse complement.
CCAAAGCACGGATGAAAGTGAACAAGGCCGCGTCGTCCTGGGTGCCAAGGGAACCGTGCCAGGAATTTTTTACGGCAGCCACGATTACGAAGTCGCGTTCTCGAGCAACCAGAGCAAATTGAAGGGTGGGGTAACGGGAGGCTATTTTTCGACGACGGCCTACGCGCGCGTTATCAGTGATCCCCTCAGTAACTGGAATCCGTGGGGGTCGGGCGGCGTTCAGACCGGGGCGCTTGCGGACAAATTGCAGTCCGCAATATATGTCGGTCCCACCCTCACAGGCAAGACCAGGGCGGATTCCGTCGATGCGCGCATCACAGGCGACATGATGAAGTTGCCCGGCGGGCAAGCAGATTATGCAGTCGGCATGCAGCTACGGCGGGAAAGCATCGTTCGGGCCCCATCAGCGGCCGCTGAGGGGGGCGATATCGCGGGCTTGGGCGGCGCTGTAGTCCCTCTGGACAAGAGCCGTACGGTTCAGTCGGTGCATACCGAGTTGAACTTTCCCATCACGAATGCATTGGACATCTCGGGTGCCGCCCGCTTTGACAAGTACAACGATATCGGCAATGCCACGAGCTGGGGAGTCAACGCCCGGTTTCAGCCCACTCAAGGTGTCCTCTTGCGTGCATCGATGAACACCGGCTTCCGGGCGCCCACGCTCGGCGACCTGTGGTTGCCGCAGGTTCTGGGCAGCACCGAGCAGTTCAACGATCCCGCAACTGGCCAGACCGATCTGCAGGTCAACGGCGTCACCGGCGGCAACCCGAACCTCAAGCCAGAGCGGTCCAGGCAGAGAGCGGTGGGTCTGGTGATAGCGCCGACCAAGGAATTGTCCGTGGGCATCGACCTGTTCCAGGCGAACATCCGGGATATCCTGGCGACGCCCACGGCGCAGGAAGTGGTCTCGAACTTCCGCGCGGGTGACGCAGGGTATGCAAAGCTCGTCACTCTGAACGGAAACGATGTAGATACCGTACAGACCATCATCTCCAATGCCGGCACAGCCAAGATCGCAGGCGTCGATGTTTTTGGCGCATGGCGCAGGCCTTTCGGCGAGGGCAACAGGCTCGACGTCGCGATGAATGGCACCTTGATGACGAAGTTCGACCAGACCAGTCCTGGCGGGGTCGTGTATCACAAGATCGGTACTCTGGTTGACGCCGCGGGAAACCCCGTGATTTCCTCGAGTGGAAACCTGACGGGTGTCGTCCTGCGGTGGAAACATGCTCTCACGGTCGCCTGGACCTCGGGCGGCTGGACGACGGCCTTGACGCAAAGGTACAGCTCACGCTATGAAGCGGGGCATGACCTGAACGATGAGCGCACGTTCATACCAGCGCAGGCCTACTATGATTTGAACTTGTCTTATCGCGGCCTCCTGAAGAATCTGACACTCTCCGCGGGCGCGAAGAACGTGTTCAACAAGCAGCCCGCAACCTTCGTTCCGGTCAGCAACCAGTTCCAGAACGGGTACGACGTGATGCAATACGACCCGCGTGGCCGTTTCGTCTATGCGACCGCAACGTATCGCTTCCAGTAACCTTCTGCGCTAGAGCAGGAAATGAAAAGGGGCCGCTTGCGGCCCCTTTTTGCTGGGCGGGTGCTTGTCGCGCGAAGCCCTCGAGCGGCTACATCACGGCCTTATCACCGGGCGGTTAGTTATTGAGGATTGTCGGATCAAGCGGCGGTAGAAGAGTGTCGCCATTGCGCACTCTCACGATGTACTTGTAGATGCTGCCGACGCGGCGTGGCAGCTGGCATTGATATGTTTTAGGCCCAGTAGGTGCGCATCTGGCCCCCACCGATGCGTCGAACTCAATGCCAGGTGGGTTGCTCGAAAACGTGTAAGGCGATGGCGCTGGAAGTCTCCATGTCACGCTGAACGACGGGGAACCTGGCGAGCATCGCTTCGTATACACCGGCTCGTGGCCGACGATGAGGTTGTCGTCGAGTTCCCAGACTTCCACTTCGCACCTGTTCGGCTTTGTTCGCACCGATGCGTCGAAGCCATCGATCGCCCCGATGTCCGAGGACTTGCCCGGTTCCGGTGGAGCGCGCATAGACCCGCATGCGGACAGAAGGAGCGCGCAGGCTCCAATCAAACCCCAGGTTCGCAACATTGCGTTCTCCTCATGGTTATCCGGGGGGACCAAACGATTGCCGGTCCGCTCGAGCTGGGCCGCGGCCAGTGTAACGACAATCGAGCCGCCCGCCGGACCCTGGCACCCTCGTTAGTGGGAGTCCGAGCTGTGGCGTTGCTAGAGGGCAACACTGCGCTCAAAGTGCGGAATTGAAACGATACTGGAGCTCATGCGAATTGCCTATCGGCAAGACGCCACGGGACCACTCCAGTCGCGATAGGGGGGCCGCCATAACGTCCAGTGTTTCCGATATGAGAGCCCTGTTGTTGACGGACGTCGTCGACAGCACCAAGCTGTCGATGCAACTCGGTGATGCGGCCATGGCGCGGCTGTGGACCGCGCACGACCGTGCCGCACGTGACCTGATCCCGGCCTGGCGCGGCCGCGAAATCGACAAGACCGACGGCATGCTCCTGCTGTTCGACAGCGCGACCGACGCGGTGGCCTATGCGTTGGCCTACCAACAGGCGCTGGCCGCACTGAGCCCGCCGCTGTTCGCGCGTGCCGGCCTGCACGTCGGTGCCGTCACGCTGCGCGAGAACGCCAGCGCCGATGTGGCCCGGGGGGCCAAGCCGCTGGAAGTCGATGGCGTGGCCAAGGCCACGGTGGCGCGCGTGATGTCACTGGCGCTGAGCGGGCAGATTCTGCTCAGCGATGCAGCCCGGGACGCGCTGGGCGCATGCTCGCAGCGCATCCAGTCGCACGGGCATTGGCGGCTCAAGGGACTGGACGAGCCCATGGAACTGTTCGAGGTGGGCGAAGCCCATACCTCCTTCGCTCCGCCGCAGGACACCGTCAAGGCCTACCGGGTGGTGCGCCAGGTCGATCGGTGGGTGCCGGCTTCGGCTATCCGGCACAACCTGCCCGCCGAGCGCGACGGATTCATCGGTCGTTCGCAGGCGCTGGCCGAGTTGTCGCGCCGCATTCAGGACGGCGCGCGCCTGGTGTCCGTGCTGGGCATGGGGGGCACGGGAAAAACGCGTCTGGCCACGCATTTTGGCTGGTACTGGCTCGGCGACTTCCCGGGCGGTGTCTGGTTTTGCGACCTCTCTGCGGCGCGCGGCCTGGACAGCCTGGTGCAGGCCGTGGCGCAGGGACTCGACGTGCCGCTGCGCCAGGGCGACGCGGCGGCGCAACTGGGCCAGGCTGTCGCCGGGCGCGGGCGCTGCCTCGTGATTCTGGACAACTTCGAGCAAGTAGCCTCTCATGCCATGCACACGTTGGGCCCGTGGCTCGATCGCGCCGCTGAGGCTTGCTTCATCGTTACCACGCGCGAAGTGCTGGGGCTGCCGGGCGAGGAGGTGCTGGCTCTGCCCCCGCTGCCGAACGCCGACGGCGCGGCGTTGTTCAGACAGCGAGCCAGGTCGGCTCACCCGGAGTACCAGTTCTCGGACGAGGACGAGGCGGCCGTGGTGCCGCTGGTGGCCCTGCTCGATGGCTTGCCGCTGGCCATCGAGCTGGCCGCGGCACGCGTGCGCGTGATGCCGCCGCGCACGCTGCTGCTGCGCATGGACGAGCGCTTCAAACTGCTCAGCTCCAAAAGCGGCCGGCTCGGCCGCCACGCCACCCTGCGCGCCACCTTCGACTGGTCTTGGGAGTTGCTGGCGCCGGCAGAGAAGTCCGCGCTGGCGCAGCTGTCTGTGTTCGAAGGCGGGTTCACGCTGGCGGCGGCCGAAGCGGTGATCGAGCTGGCGCCCTTCGACGACGCGTGGCCACCCGACCTCGTGCAATCCCTGGTCGAAAAGTCCTTTGTGCGCCATCGCGGTGACGGGCGCTTCGACCTGCTGGTCAGTGTTCAGGTCTATGCCGCCGAGCATCTCCGTACTCCTGGCCGCCTTCCAGGCAGCGGTCCGCAGGCGCTGGCCGCAGTGCAGCGCAGGCACCTGCAATGCTTCGCCGACCTGGGGCCGGAAAGCGCCGCCGAAGGCCGCGGTGCTGAGCTCGATAACCTGCTGACGGCGTGTCGCCGCGCCATCGACCTGGGCGAGTGCGACCTGGCCGTCAGCGCGCTCGAAGGCGCTGCGGCCATCCTGAGCCTGCGCGGCCCCTTCGAAACCGGCGCTGAACTCGCTGCTGCGGTGTGTGCCCTACCGGGCTTGAGCCATCGCTCGGCCGCCCGTGCGCTGGCGGCCCGCGGACAGGCCTTGCATGCCTGCGGGCAGCTGGCGGCGGCGCGCGGCGCCTACGATGAAGCCTTGTCCCGCGCGCGAAATGCGGGCGATCGGCACGCTGAATGCGAAGTGCTGCGATGCCTCGGAGTGGTGCAGGGGGACGAGGGTCACAGCGCGCGGGCACGCGAACTGCATGGCGCGGCCCTGTCGATCGCGCTCGAGCTCGGCGACCGCCGGCTCGAGTGTCGCGCCTTCAACAGCCTGGGCACGATCGAGGTGGGCGAGGGAGAAAGCGCAGTGGCGCTGCAACACTTCGAAAGCGCCTTGTCACTGGCGCGCGCCATCGGTGACCGCCGCATGCAGGGCAACCTGCTGGGCAATCTGGGCAGTTTGTTTGTTGACATCGGGCGCATCGACGAGGCACAGCGGAGCACCGAGGAGGCACTGGCGATCGCGCGCAAGACCGCTCACCGCAGGCTGGAAGGCAACAGCCAGTGCAACCTGGCCATGATCCTCTACGTTCAGAACCGGCTCGAGGAGTCGGCAGCTGCATCGCGCGCGGCGCTGGTGGTGGCGCGCGAGCTCGGTCATGTGCAGCTGGAAGGGGTGGCGCTGTGCAACCTGGGCATTGCCGTCGAGCGGCTCGGCCGCCCCGACGAAGCGCTGGCCCACTACGAATTCGCCTTGCGCATAGCGCGCGCGTTCGGGGACCCGCGCATGGAAGGCGAGTACCTGGGTTATCTCGGCCTGCTGCACGCGCGACAGGCGCGACCCGAAGACGCAAGACGCTGCGGGGCTGCCGGCGAGGCCCTGCTGCGCGCGGTCTCGAGCCCCTTCGGGCTGGGCATGCTGCTGGCCGGCCGTGCCGAAGCCCATCACCTTGCAGGCGATATAGAGGCCGCAGCCCAAGCGCTGGCCGAGGCCGGAGACATCGCCATCCGACATGCCGCCGGGCCCGGCTCCGATCTGCGACTGGCACTGGCACGGGTGGCTGCCTTGCTGGCTACCCCCGCCGCGCCCGCGCCGCCCGCAATCGACAGGGCGTGACTACACCTGCTCCGGTGCGGGCAAGCTGTGCAGTCGCGACAGCAGCGTCAGCTTCCAGCCGGCGCCGGCCAGCGCCAGTGCGCCCAGGCCGCCCGCCGCCAGCGCCGTACGCAGTCCCAGGTGTTCGCCGAGCCAGCCGCCCAGCAACGCACCGGGAAGTGCCGGCAACAGGATCAGCCATCGCAGGGTGCTGGTCATGCGTCCGAGCAGCGGCTCGGGCGTGACGGCCTGGCGCAGGGCCAGGAAGTTGATGAATATCAGGACCGCGCCAAGACCGAAACACACCAGCATCAGCACGAACGAGGCTACACCCCAGGCATTTGCCGGTGCAAACGCGAGTTGCAGCCAACCCACCCCGCAAATCGCAAAGCCCCACAGCAGGCACGGACCGACGCCGATGCGCACCGATATACGCGGCCCCAGCGCGCCTGCGACGACCGTTCCGATCCCCAGGCCGACGTAGCACAACCCGACCTGGCGCTCGTTCAAACCGAGTTCGCGCGTCGCGAAGAGGATTTGCACGACCATCGCCGTCTGATGGCACATCTGCCAGATGCCAACCAGCAGCGCCAGCACCAGCAGCAGGCGCAAGGTTGCCACGAAGCGCAGGCCCTCCTTGAGTGCCGGCCAGAAGCTGTGGGAGGACTTGGAAGTCGCCGATTCACGCACGTCCAGCCCGCGCAGGATGAGAACGCTTGCGAGCAAGAGCAGCGCGTCGGCCAGCAGCGCCACCGGCGCTCCCACCAGACGAATCAACACGCCGGCGACGCCCGGCCCTGCCACCTCAGCCGCCGATCCGGCCAACGCATTTTTCGCATGGGCTTCGACCAGCCGCTCGCGCGGAACCACCTGGGTGAGGACGATCTGGGCCGCAGTGCCAGCGACGACAAAGATGCAGCCGATGACGAAGGCCACGCCGTACAGGTATCCGATGTTCAGCATTCCAAGCGCCCAGACGGCCGGCACGCTCACGAGCACCACCGCGATGGCCAACTCTCCGCCGACATAAACCGGCAGCTTACGCACGCGATCCAGCCAAACCCCCGAAGGTAATGAGAACAGCACGAACGGTGCGAGCTCCATTGCCGTCAGCAGGCCCATCTGCGTGGGCGTCGCCTGCAGCAGTACCGCCGCCGTGAGCGGCAGTGCAAGCATGGTGATCTGGCCGCCGAAGGAACTGATGAGGATCGAAAGCCACAAGCGCCGATAAAGTCTGTCACGCAGCAAATCGCCTGGCGCAAGGGAAAAGTTGGCGCCCAGGCGCTTGAGGAAAGAAGTCTCGGCAGCCGAGATGGCTGCCGCCGTGAGCGCGCCGTCCGGGTTGCCCGAGCGGCTGCCAATTGACGAGCGTTCTTCGCCGCCCATCAATACAACCAGCAGGCTGCGTGTGACTGCGCGTCCACGGGCTTGAGCGGCGGGACCTCGGCCGCGCAGCGTTCGAAAGCCCGCGGGCAGCGGGTCCGGAACACGCAGCCTGAGGGCGGGTCGACGGGAGACGGCAGGTCCCCGGCAAGGATCTGGATCACTTTGCCTCGCTCCCGGATCGGGTCAGGTAGCGGCACGGCCGACAGCAGGGCGCGCGTGTACGGATGCTTCGGGTCGGCATAGAGCGCGCGCTTGCCGGCCAGTTCCATGACACGCCCTAGATACATGACGAGAACACGCTGGCTGACATGCTTGACGACAGCCAGGTCATGGGCGATGAATATCAGGGCCAGCTGCATGTCCTTCTGCACGTCCTTGAGCAGGTTGATGATCTGCGCCTGGATAGACACGTCAAGCGCCGAGACCGGCTCGTCGCAGACGATCAGGCGGGGCTTCAGAACCAGTGCCCGTGCGATGCCGATGCGCTGGCATTGGCCGCCGGAAAATTCATGCGGATAGCGGTACAGGTGCGATTCGTCCAGTCCGACCCGCACGAGAATGTCGCGCGCTCGCGCAAGGATCTCGGCGGCGCTCAGTTCGGGATGATGCGTCCGAAGCGGCTCACCGACGATCTGCAGCACGTTCATGCGCGGATCGATGGAAGCCAAAGGGTCCTGGAACACCAGCTGGACATGGCGACGCACATGTTGCCAGTCGCGCGGGCTGGCGCCGGACATGTCGCGGCCCATCCAGACCACCTTGCCGCTGGTGGCCGGAACCAGATTCAGCACAGCCCTGGCCAGAGTGGATTTGCCGCAGCCAGACTCGCCCACGATCCCCAGCGTTTCACCGGGGCGCACGTCGAAACTCACGCCGTCGACGGCCCTGAGCGCGCGCTTCGGCGACAACCAGCCCTCGCCCGGAACCTTGAAATGCACGCGCAGGTCGCGCACCGCCAGCAGCGGCTCGTCGGCGTCGTTCATGTCATCGCCCGCAACGCAAGTTGCGATACCAACGCCGGTGGCTTGTGGCAGGCGCGCAGGACCGAAGCATCATGGGACGCCGCGGCGAGTTCTGGCTGCTCCTTGTGACAGCGGGGCTCGACCAGGACGCAGCGGCCGCTGAAAGGGCAGCCCGCCGGCAGCCGTGCCATATCCGGCGGCGCTCCGGGTATCGACACCAGCTTCTCGATTTCCTCATCGATCTTCGGGATCGCGCCGAGCAGGCCGACCGTGTACGGATGAGTCGGCCGATAAAAAATGCTCTCGGCGCTCCCTTGCTCCATCGCTCTTCCGCCATACAGCACCATGACCTGATCGCACAGGCCGGCCACCACGCCGAGGTCGTGCGTGATGAGGATGATCGCGGTGCCGAACTCGCGCTGCAGGTCCCGTAGCAAGGACAGGATCTGCGCCTGAATGGTCACGTCCAGCGCGGTGGTGGGCTCGTCGGCAATGAGCAGGTCGGGCTGGCACAGCAAGGCCATGGCGATCATGATCCGCTGACGCATGCCGCCGGAAAACTCGTGCGGGTAGCGGCGGATCCGCCGGTCGGCATCGGGGATGCCGACCGACTCCAGCGTGCCGATGGCCAGTTGCAGCGCCGAGCGGCGGGTCAGACCCTTGTGCAGTTCCAGCACTTCGGTCATCTGCCGCTCCACCGTGAGGTACGGATTGAGCGACGTCATGGGATCCTGAAAGATCATGGCGATGCGGTTGCCACGGATCCGGTTCAGGTTGGCCGGCCGCATCGACAACAGGTCTTCGCCGCGGAACAGTGCCCGGCCGGTGGCGCTTCCGTTGCTTGCCAGCAGCCCCATCAGGGCCAGCATGCTCTGGCTCTTTCCCGAGCCGCTTTCGCCGACGACCCCGTACGTTTCACCTCGTTCCAGTGAAAGACTCAAGCCGTTCACCGCCCGGACTTCCAGCCCCGGCGTCTGGAACCTGACGGTGAGATCTTCGACCTGAAGGAGCTTCGACCCGGCTGCGGCCGGCCCCGTCATCATCGCTCCTTGGGATCGAGCGCATCGCGCAGCCCGTCCCCGATGAAATTGAAGCAATACAAGGTGATCGACAGCAGCGCCCCCGGGAACAGCAGCATCCAGGGCGCCACTTCCATGACCTTCGTGCCATCTTCGATCAAAACGCCCCAACTGGTCATCGGCTCCTGGATGCCCAGCCCCAGAAACGACAGCACGGACTCCGTGAGTATCACCCCGGGCACCGTCACCGTGGTGTAGATCACGACCACTCCGAGCAGATTCGGGACGATGTGAGTCGCGATGATCCGGTGCGTGGGGACGCCGATCGCCCGCGCGGCTTCCACGAACTCCCTGGTACGCAGCGACAGCGTTTGTCCGCGGACCACGCGCGCCATGTCCATCCAGGAGAAGGCCGTGATCGTCAGCACCACCAGATAGAAGTCGCGACCGAGAATCGTCACCAGCAGGATCGCGATCAGCAGGTAGGGAATGGCGTACATCATGTCGACGATGCGCATCATGAGGTTGTCCGTCCTGCCTCCGATGAATCCGGCAGTCGCGCCCCAGACGATTCCCAGGGCCACCGAAGCCAGGGTCGCGAGCAGGCCCACCATCAAGGAGATGCGGCCGCCGATCAGGCACCGAACCAGCAGGTCGCGCCCGGACTCGTCGGTGCCCCACCAATGCATGCCTTTCCACGAAGGCGGCAGTTTCATCGCATCCCAGTCGGCCGTATCGTATTGGTGCGGCAGCAGGAACGGACCCACCACGCAGGCCAGCGCGATGATCAGCAGCATGGCCAGGCTGGCCACCGCCGCCTTGTTGCGCAGGAACCGCCTGCGCGCGTCGGCCCACGGGCTGCGGCCGGGCGATGCGGCGACAGCGGCCAATAGCTGCGGTTCCAGGCCGTCCAGACGCGAGAGCGGAGTGGCCATGTCAGTATCGGATCTTGGGGTCCAGCGCGGCGTACGCCAGGTCCACCAGCAGGTTCAGCGTCACGGCGAGCACGGTGACCAGCACCACCAATCCCAGCACCAGCGTGTAATCGCGGTTTCCGGCGCCATTGACGATGAGCTTGCCCAACCCTGGCAGTGAAAACACGGTTTCAGTAACCAGCGCCGCTGTGATGGAGCCGATCGCCAGGGGGCTTAGCACCGAGATCACGGGCAGCAATGCCGGTTTGATCGCGTGGCGCAGGACAACGACTCGCGTGGGGAGCCCTTTCGCCCGCGCGGTGCGGATGAAGTTGCTGTGCATGACTTCGATCAGGCTGCCACGCATCACGCGCGCGATGGTCGCTATGTTGATCAACGTGAGCAAGCCGACTGGCATGATCATGTAGGCTGGCGCGAAATTGTCCCAGCCGCCGGCAGGAAGCCAACGCAGCCACACCGCGAAGACAAGGACCAGCACCGGCCCCATCACGAAAGAGGGCACGACGCTGCCAAGGTTGCCGACCAGCATGACGCTGTAGTCGGCAGCGCTGTTCTGGCGCAACGCCGCCGCGATGCCCAACGCGACACCCAGCACCAGGGCCAGCAGCAGCGAGGTCCCGCCGATCGCGGCGGACACTGGAAGGGCCGCCGCTACCAGGTCATTGACCGACCAATCCGCGTAGCGAAACGAGGCGCCCAGATCGCCATGAACCAGGCTGTTGAGGTAGTACAGGTACTGCTGCCACGGCGGGAGGTCCAGGTGGTATTTGGCCTGAAGGTTTGCCAGCACGGCCGGTGAGACCACCCGCTCGCCGTCGAAAGGCCCTCCCGGCGCGGCGTGCACCAGCAAATAGCTGGCCGTGATCACGGCCAGGAGAGTGGGTATCGTCACCAGCAGGCGACGCAGGGTATAGGACCACATGAGGGAAAGTGGGGCGTTGTGCGCGAGCGGGCGGGAAAACGCGTGCCCGCCATCAGTGCTTGATGATGTACAGATCCTTGCTGCGGAAACGGTCTTGCGAGTTTTCGAGCGTGTAGCCGCCCACGTAGGACTTGACCAGCCGCGGCACCGAATATTGCAGCAGTGGAATGATGGGGTAGTCTTCCATGATCATCTGCGAAGCCTGGGTGAGCAGGGCTTTGCGCTTGGCCTGGTCGGTCTGCTGGGTTCCCTGCACGATGATTTCTTCGGCCTTGGGATTGCAGTTGAAGTTGTTGTTCTGGTCCGATTCACAGCGAACCAGGGTGAGGAAGGAGGTGGCGTCGTTGTAGTCGGCCTGCCAGCCGTTGCGCGCCATCTGGAAGGCGCCGTCGTGGCGTTTTTTGAGCAGCACTTTGAATTCCATGGCCTCGAGTTCCACGTTGAGGCCCAGCTTGGTCTTCCACTCCGATGCCGCGAAGATCGCCATCTTCTTGTGGTATTCGCTGGTGTTGTAAGAGAAGACGAACTTGCTATCCGGTTTCATGCCGGCCTGCTGCAGCAGAGACTTTGCCTCGGCCACTCGCTTGGCCATCGGCCAGCTGGCCCACTCATAGGAGGTGACGTCCGCGCCTTCGACGCCCTTGGGGATCAGGCCGTAGGCGGGAGCTTGCCCGTCGGCGGTGATCCGTTCGGCCAGGATGTCGCGGTCGATCACCATCGACAGGGCCTTGCGCACGCGAATGTCCTTGAACACCGGATTTTGGGTTTGGTAGGAGTAGTAGCGCAACCCGATCAGCGGCGCGTTGCGGATCTCCTGCGGATATTTCTTCTTGTACGTCTCGTAAGTTCCTGGTGGCAGCTGATAGACCCAATCGTTCTGACCGGCCTCGTACTGCTTGACATCGGCATTGCCGTCTTCGATTGGCAGGAAGGTGACCCGGGTGAGCTGCACGTTCTGGGCATCCCAATAGGCTGGATTTTTTTCGATCACGATCTTGCTGTTGACATTCCACTCCTTCAGCACGAACGCGCCATTGCTGACAAGGTTCCCAGGCTTGGTCCAGTCTTTGCCGGACTTCTCCAGAGACGCCTGGTGGATCGCCCCGAGATTGTTGTTGGACATCAGGCTGGGCAGAAAACTCACCGGAAACGCGGTTTTCACCTCCAGCGTGAATTTATCCAACGCCTTCACCCCGATCTCGGCGGGCGGCTTCTTTCCGAGCGCGACTTCTTTTCCATTGGCCAGGAAGACGCCGAAGGTGGTTGCGTAGTTGGAAGCCGTTTTCGGATCGACGAACCGCCGGATGCCGTAGACGAAGTCTGAAGCGGTCACCGTGTCGCCGTTGGACCATTTGGCGTTCTCGCGCAGCTTGAAAACCCAGGTCAGTGGATCGGCCTGCTTCCAGCTCTGCGCCACACCCGGAACGATCCGGCCGGCACTGTCGTTGGCAGTGAGCCCTTCGAACAGGTCGCGGATGATGTTGTTGGCCACCACCGATTCCGCGAGTGCCGGGTCCAGCGTTTCCGGCTCCGAGCCGTTGTTGCGGGTCATGGTCTGCGTGGGGTGCAGTTGAACGCCAGGGGGCACGGTGGCGGCGGACGCCGGCAGGGCCATCAGGCAGCCCAGCAGCAGGCCGGTGAAACGGCCGATGATCAGTGGTTTCATGGGGATACTCCTCAAGCGTCAGTGTCGTTGGTTCAGCAAATCGGTGTCGATGTCCACATAGCGCCAGAATTCGCGGGCCATTGGATGTCGTTTGTATCCGATCAGCCACGGCTGCGTCACGTCCGTGATGATGCGGTGAGCGTGGATCTTGTATGGCATGTAGGCCACCAGCAGCCGAACCGAGTCGCGCAGCACCTCCGCTCGCGCGGGCCCATCCGGCAGTTCGATCTGCTTCTGGTACAAGTCGTCATACGCTTTGAGGTTGAAGCGCGCGAAATTCGACTGGCCGATCGACTTGCTATAGCCCAGGTCGAGGCTGTACCCACTGTTGGGTGACGTCGCCGAGTAACCCAGGCCCCACATCATCAGCTTGCCTGCGCGTGCAGCCTTGAGCTGCTCGGGCCACTTCGCGACTTTGAACACGATCTTGACGCCGATCGCATTCATGTTCTTCTTCCAGATTTCATTGAATTCGCGGCTGTCCGACGAGCCCTGGGTAGAGTATTCGAGTACGAGGGGCTTGCCGTCTGGCATGTCGCGCCAGCCGTCGCCATCCTTGTCGGTATAGCCGAACAGGTCCAGCAGCGCGATCGCGCGGGCGCGGTCGAAGGCGCCCATCTCGGTGCGAAACTTTGGATCGAAATTCAGGGTATTGGGCATGATGAGCCCCTGTGCCACGATCGCCTGTCCGCGCCGGGCCAGGCGCACTTCCTCTTCGCTGTTGTAGGCCAGCGCGATGGCGCGGCGCAGGGCAACTTTTTCCGGCGAGTAGCCCCCCACCACCGGGTCGTCCATGCGAAAGTAGGTGATGGTGATGTCCGATCCGGGAACACGTTCCATCTGCATGCCCCGCTTGACCAGGTTCGGGGCCAGCCGATTGTTGGGAATTGCCTGTGTGGCAAAGCTCGCCGGCACTCCGTACATCAGATCCTGCTCGTTGTTCAGGAAGGACAGCCACCTGGGTTGCGGTTCGTCGATGATCGAGACAACAACCTTGTCGACGATCGGCAGTCGCTTGCCTTTCATCCGGGCCAGGATCGCCTGGGAGCTGGCGTCATCGGCGCCAGGCTGTGCCGCGTAATACTCCTCGCGGTAGGCTGGGTTGCGAACCAGGGTGATTCGCGAGGAACGGCGCCACTCCTGCAGCATGAAAGGGCCCGTCCCCACCGGGTGCTCCATGATCCGATCGCCGTACCGCTCAACCACCTCTCTGGCCACGATACCCAGGATGCCGGGGTCGGCCATGTTGTAGATCAGGCGCGGGCTGCCTGCCGCCAGCTTGAACTGCACCGTGTATCGATCCACGGCCTGGATGCCCTCGATCCGCGTGTCGTAGTCGAACTTGCCGGTGGCCTGCGCCTTCTTCTGCAGGTCCGCCAGCCCCAGGATTTTTTCCTCTTCGAGCATGCTCAGGCTCGGGCTCTTGTTCTTTGGGTCGAAGTGCCGCTTGTAGGTGTAGACGACGTCTTCCGCGGTTACTTCGCGCTTCTTGCCGCCGAAGGCCGGACCGTCGGCGAAGTAGATCCCCCGTCGCAGCTTCACCGTGTAGGTCCGGAAGTCGGACGAGACCTCGGGCATTCCATCGGCCAGCACCGGCGTGACGCGGGCAGGGCGGGCCAGGTAGTCGTAGCTGTAGAGCGCGTCGAAGATGTTGGCCGTGAGGATGCGCGAATACAGGTCGGACACCTGGGCCGGGTCCATCCCGGTTTCGGCCACGGGAAAGGCGTAGCGCAGCACCTTTTCCGGCGCAGCCTGCGCGGCTTGCACGCCGGCGGCGGCCGCGGCCAGCGCCAAGACCAGGCTGATGCCAACCGCCCAGGGGGTCCGTTTCATCGTTGGAAATACCGATTCGGAATTCGCGAAGCCGCCAGCATAATGCGCGGCTAGGCCGCTGTCCCGAGCGGTTACCCGTAACGCGGATCACTGGGCTGACCCGGAGATCGCCAAGGTAAACGCATGCTTTCCTATGTCCTCCGGCGAATCCTGCAGATGCTGCCAACGCTGGCCGGCGTCATCGTCCTGGTATTTGTCCTGTTCAAGTACTTCGGCGGGGATCCCGCTGAAATCCTGGGCGGTTTGCAGGCTTCCACCGCGCAGATCGAGTCGATCCGCAACCAGTTGGGCCTGAATTTGCCGGTGTGGGAGCAGCTGTGGCTGTTCGTGAAAAAAGTGGTCACCTTCGACTGGGGGCGAAGCTGGGCGACCAATGAGGCGGTGATCGACATCTTCCGCAGCCGTCTGCCGGCAACGCTCACGATCATGATTCCGATCCTGGTGCTGGAAGTGCTGCTGGCGATCGTGGCGGGGATGGCGGT
>JBKJHN010000072.1:0-17780 GCA_046599015.1 Ramlibacter sp. | reverse complement strand
ACTGCGATGAGGTGCTGCTTTGCTTCGGCGAGTTGCGCCTTGTCCGCGTCGTGCACCTTGCGGAAGAACGCGGCGCACTCCGGCGAGTTGGCCGCTTCGGCGTCCTTGATGTACTGGTCGTAGGCGAGCAGCGCCTGAGCCTTGTTCTGCATCAACGTGAGCCAGTCGTACTCAAGGTCGCTGAGCGGGTGGGGGTCGGAAGATTTTTCCTGCATGGCTGTGCCTTTCCTGAAGTGTTGAAGATCAGGAACTCAGCATAAGGAAAGCCGATCCCGCGTGGGGCTCAGCCATTGGCGAATCCGCGCTCGTCCTACACAGTACGGCGGGGTGCAACACGAGTCGCCGCATCCCGGGCAAGATAGGTAATTATTCATTGACGAGAGTGACGCCATGCCACAGCCGACCCCGCGAAGGCCAGCCAGCGTTCGTGATGGAAGAGTGGGCGAAGACCCAGGAGAGCAACAACATCTTCATGCTGCCCGATGGCAACGGCGCCTTCACCGAGCAGATGGGCATGCTCGTCGACAAGAGCGACCTGAACTTCGGCAAGCGCTCGTGGCGTTATTCGATGCTGGTGCGCAGGAGGGAGTCCGAGGTCGGCAGGGCGTGTACTTATAAGGTCCGTCCATGTAGGATGCAGCCATCGCACACCACTGTCGGTGCGTTGACCAACATTTCCAGCTTCGGGCCACGGGTGCAGGCGATCTCCAACGAAATGTTGGGATTTCAAAAAGAACGGCAACCGATTCCGTCTGTTGCGCCGTCCCTGGCAGCAAAGTAGTGCCGGCTAGCGAAACGCGCTGAGGAAGATAAGCCCGAAGCCGGCCACCGCCAGCAGTGCGTGGACGATCACGAAGCTCTTGGGCAGCGGCAGCCGCTTGTCGTGATATGCCAGGTTGAGGACTACGCCGCCCAATGCCGCGATGACCAGCAAGGCGATACCTATCCAGGCGTTTTGCGCGATGCCAACCGTGAGGCCCGCATAGAGCAGAAGCGTGAGGCCGCTGCCTGCCAGCAAGCCGTGCAGCATCGCCAGCCAGGACGGTGGCCGGTCGGCGCCGGCAAATCGCATGACGGCCATGACCAACCCACCCAGGGCAGTGATTGCCAGCAAAACGGTTGCAGTCTGCAGTAGCGTCTTGGCATCCATGGAGAAATCCTTTTTCTTCTAGCTCCGCCGTTGTCAAACCCCCACCAACTATATGGTTCAAATCGTCGATTGCTTGTAGGAACAATTCGACGATTTGAAGTGACATTTCCATTGTTCAGTTTCCGGCACGCATGCCTTTGGCGGTGGGCATCGGCGGGTGGGCGCGCGAGATGCGCACGGTGCCGGTCCTGGAGTGCGGCCGCTTCGAATTTTTCGACGCTTTCCTGGGGTCCGCATCCGACGCCTTGTCCCGGCTGCAGTGACCGACGTGCAGCCGGGTCCGAACCTGGGCACGCTGAGCTGCCGCATCACGATCACCACGAATGCAGGCGGCGAGCCGCTGCGCGCGAACAGCGGATGCGTACGCCCGTACGCGCGCAGCGGTGCTTGGGCTGCCTACCAAGGGCTTCGACACTTTGCGAGAGGCATTTGCTTGGGGGCTGCCATCATGACCGGGCGAATCGACTGAGAAAGGTGTCAGAATTGGAGCGATCGGTTGAGTAAACGCCGATGACACGAAAGGCCCTGCGGGGCCTTTCGCCCATTTGACTGCCCGTAGCTTAGTTGGATAGAGCAACAGCCTTCTAAGCTGTGGGTCGGGGGTTCGATTCCCTCCGGGTGGCCACATCTGGCGTTTGCAAACAACAACATGAACATGCCCCCCTCCAAGCATCGACTGTTCGCCCTGCTCTTTTTCGCCTCGGGTTTTGCCGGGTTGATCTATGAATCGATCTGGAGCCATTACCTGAAGCTTTTCCTCGGGCATGCCGCCTACGCGCAGACCCTGGTGCTGGCCATCTTCATGGGCGGCATGGCGTTGGGTGCCGCACTGGTGGGGCGATGGCTGCGTCCTATGGACAACCCGCTACGCGCCTACGCCCTGACCGAGCTCATGATCGGCCTGCTGGCGCTCAGTTTTCACTGGGTGTTCGTCGGCAGTACCGAATGGGTGTATGGCCTGGCGCAGTCCGGAACGCTCGGCGTCAGCGGCTTCGTGGTAGCTAAGTGGTCTCTTGCCATCGCGCTCATCCTCCCCGCGTCGACGCTGCTCGGCGCGACTTTCCCTCTTTTTGCGGCGGGTTTGTCCAGGCAGTCCACGGGAAACGAGGGCTATACCCTGGCCACTTTGTATTTCGTCAACAGTCTCGGCGGCGCTGTGGGCGTGCTGGTCAGCGGGTTCCTGGCCATTCCGGCCTTTGGTCTTCCCGGCACCATTGGGTTGGCCGGAGTGTGCAACATCGCGATTGCGTTGGCGGCTTGGCTGGCGTCCAAGCCAATGAGCGGGGCGGCGGCGCGCAAGGACGTCGCCCCCGCTTTCGTAGTGGACAAGATCACGGCATTGCTTCTGACCGTCGCGTTCCTGACGGGGGCATCGTCATTTGTGTATGAGATCGGCTGGATCCGAATGTTGTCGCTGGTTCTCGGCGGGGCCACGCACGCCTTCGAGCTGATGCTCTCGGCATTTATTCTTGGCCTCGCTTTGGGAGGTCTATGGGTACGACGACGAATCGACAGCCATGCCAACCCCGGCGCGCTGCTCGGGAAGGTGCAGGTCGCCATGGGGCTCTGCGCCCTGGCAACCTTGCCTCTTTATGCGCTTAGTTTCGAATTCATCGGCTGGCTCGTCACCAACACGCCGAAAACAGAAGGCGGCTATCTTCTGTTGAACCTGGGGCGTTATGGCGTGTCGGCGGCCGTGATGATGCCGGCCGCGTTTTGCGCCGGGATGACCCTGCCAATCGCAACTCGCCTGTTGTTCGCGCACCGCCGCCATGGCGAGCGCGCCATTGGCGCGATCTACAGCGCCAATACCCTGGGCGCGATCGCCGGCGTGGCATTCGCCGTTCACATCGGGCTGCCCATGCTCGGCTTGAAGTTCGTGGTTGCGCTCGGCGCTGCTGTCGACGTATTGCTCGGGCTCTGGTTGCTTGGTGTGTTTGCCCGTCCTCAGGTGCGGCGTTATGCCGGCATGGCCCTGGCAGGCGCGCTGATCGGTGGCGTCCTGATCAGGGTAGGGTTCGATCCCCAACAGCTGGCATCAGGGGTTTACCGCTACGGCCAGTCGCGCGCTGTCAACACAGTACTAGCCATGGAGGACGGCAAAACGGCCACCATCTCGGTCGATCGTGACGCACTCGGCGCCCTGGTGATCCGCACCAACGGCAAGCCCGATGCGTCGGCCTACGTCAACGGGACCAAGTCCTACCGGCTGGACGAGGTGACCATGGCAATGCTCTC
Organism: Ramlibacter sp.; assembly: GCA_046599015.1. Taxonomy (GTDB): domain Bacteria; phylum Pseudomonadota; class Gammaproteobacteria; order Burkholderiales; family Burkholderiaceae_C; genus Ramlibacter. The sequence continues at coordinate 14,392 of JBKJHN010000072.1, read as the reverse complement.
CGTCCTTCCCCTGGCGATCCACCCGGCACCGGCACGCATTGCCAACATCGGCTTCGGGTCTGGAATCACCAGTCACACCCTGCTGACGGACCCTCGCGTCAAAGCGGTCGACACGATCGAAATCGAGCCGCGCATGGCTGAGTTGGCCCGCTTTTTTCTCCCGCTCAATTACCTGGCCTACGAAGACCCGCGCAGCGCCATTCGCTTCGATGATGCCAAGTCCTATTTCGCTGCACAGCGACAGGTCTACGAAGTGATCATCTCCGAGCCGTCCAATCCATGGGTCAGTGGGGTGGCGAGTCTGTTTTCAGTGGAGTTCTATCGCCACGCCCGTCGCTATATGGCGGACGACGGCCTCTTTGTGCAGTGGATCCAGGTGTACGAGACACACCCGGATCGGGTGGTGTCGGTACTCAAGGCATTGGATGCCGTGTTTTCCGATTACCTGGTGTTCGGCTCCGACGATGGCGATCTCATCCTGGTAGCAACGAAAAAAGGCAGTGTCAGTTTGCCTGCCGACGGGATGGGCCGGCTGGCGCCGGCAACGCGCGGGCTACTCGAGCGACTCGAGGTCCGATCCAGCACGGATCTCTCCAATCGGGTCATCGGCAACAGGGCCTTGTTGTCGCCATGGCTGAAGAACAATGTCGTGCCAACCAATTCCGATTTCGATCCCTACCTGGATAACCATGCGGACCGCGATCGCTTCATCGGCGGCGGCTGGTCGGCCGGATATCTGGATGGTGAATTGTCGCCGAGCCTGTTGCCCCAAATGCTGGGCGGGCGGCCCGCGTTCGAAAGCGCAGCGCCTCTCACGCTCAATGCACACTTTGGTGACCAGGCGCCAGCCCTGGCGGCGCAACGGATCTTCGAATTGCGCGGTGGGTTGACGTCACAGGCGCCGCAGCATCCTCTGGCGGCTGTGGTGCAAGCCAATGCGACGCGGCTCATCGAGGAGTGCCGCAATCCGCCCGGTGGCGACGCAGCCTACGTGTTGGTGAAGATCGGGGGAACGGTTCTGCCGTACCTTTCGAAAGAGCAGGGGGCTTTCGTTCTAGCCAGCTTGGCAGCCTTCCCCTGCATGCAGATTCCCGGGTCTCCAGGCGAGGCATGGAGAAGTCTTCTCTCCAGCATGGCTGCGCGCGAAACCGCTCTTGGGGTTGCCGCAGAAACGCTGCTGGATTCAGGCGAAGGCAAGACCGAAGCTCGCGCCCGGTTCCTGTTCGCCCTGGCTGCGACCGGATACCTCAGTGGCGGTGACTTGCCGAGGGCTCAGGCCGTGTGGGCGCGCTTCGGCGACCGCATTGCGCCACTCTCCAAGCGCAACCTGGCCTTGCAGATCCTGCACGCTCACGTCCACCGGGATTGAACCGACCAGCGACACCCTGCGCTCCAGCCGACGCCGGCTTTGCTACGCCCTGGTCGCAAAGCAGTGCGCTGAATCTGCACTGAGCCATCCCTGCGCGGTCTGCTGGGGCCTGATACGATGGTGACCTGCAATTTCTTCCGTGTGGGTGGCGGCTGGCATGGGAACTGCGGCGCGAAAGCATGGATAGTCGTCGATCACCAGTGCGGCCGGGTCTCTTGAAGATCGGGGTACGATGGTTCATGGCTTTGGCTGCCTTGGCCATGTTGGTCCCGCCGTTGGTCGGAACGGCCTGGGCTGATGCTGCCCCTCCGAGCAAATTTACCAACCAGGGCAGCGTCACCAATACTCGCCACAACATGACGCAGCGCCAAGCGTCGGGCGGCGTTGGCTCGCCCATGGATCCGTACCGCAACGACTACGGAGAAGTCTGCGTTTATTGCCATACGCCGCATGGTGCCAACGCCGACGTCGCGCTGCCGCTGTGGAACCGTACCGTCAGAGCGACTGTGTACACGACCTACGACACCCTGCGCACCAGCAGCCTCACCCAGCGGGTCACCCAGCCGGGTGCGAACTCGCTGGCCTGCCTGTCCTGCCACGATGGTCAGGTGGCTATTGACTCCATCATCAACATGCCAGGCTCCGGCGGTTACAGTTCGCTTCAGTCCAGGGCGCAGGACAATTCGTTCCTCAATGGCTGGAACTTCGCTCGCGGCGCCGGCCCGGTTATGCATCTGGGGCTGAACCCGGTGCCCAGAGAAGGGTGTCTGGCTTGTCACTCGGGGGGGGCGCTGGCGGGGCTCGGTGCGCCCGACTTCAGGGTTTTTGCGATTGGCACCGACCTGCGCAACGATCACCCCGTGGGCGTACATTTCCCGAGTACCGGAGCGGGCGCCGATTTCAACCCGCCCACCACAACACGCCCCGGCATCAGCTGGTTCGACACGAATGGCAATCACTTGCCCGACAGCAGCGAAGTGAGGCTGTACGACACCGGCGATGGCGTGAAAGTCGAATGCGCGTCTTGTCACGATCCTCACGGCGTGCCATCCTACGGACCGGGCAGCGTCTTTAATCCGTCGTTCCTGCGCATCCGCAATTCAGGCAGTGCGCTCTGCCTGACCTGCCACATCAAGTGAATTCTTAGCCCTCTCCCGGCCCGAGCACTACTCCTGAAGCTTCCCGAAGACGGGAAAGCGACGCTGCTGATTCCCTCATGCGAGATGAAATCTTGGTACGTGGTTCGACTTTCCACCACGACCCAGCACGGCACGCACTTTGCATTGCCGCATTCCGGTGTTCTAACTAAATGGAGTTCGATAATGAAGTTGGTTGCAGGCGGCCTGATGGCCCTGGTTACGATGGGTTTTGCTTCCAGTGCGATGGCGGCGGATGGCAAGGCGGTATACGACAAGACCTGTGTGGCATGCCACGCCGCAGGCGTGGCTAACGCGCCCAAGCTGGGCGACAAGGCCGCATGGGCCCCGCGCATCGCCACTGGCAAGCCGGCGCTTGTCGCCGCGGTCAAGAACGGCAAGGGCGCCATGCCGCCGAAGGCCGGCGCTGCGGACCTGAAGGACGAAGACATCACGGCGGCCATCGATTACATGCTGGCTTCAGTGAAATAAGCAGAGAAACTCGTCTTTTTTTTGGCGGGTATCGGCTGGTCCGATCCCGCCGCCGGTACGTTCCTTGCTTGACGGATCTGCGGGTTTCCACCCCGCCCAGGAGCAGGGAGTGAACAAGAACAACCGGAGATGGGTCGCGGCACTCGCTGCGATTGGCGGCGCGCTTTCGCTGTGGGCGGGTAGTGCCTTGGGTGATGTCGATCTGCCGACCAAATTCAACAACCAGGGCACCGTGGGCAACACGCGCCATAACATGACGCAGCGCCAGGCCTCTGGGAGTGGACCCGCGGGCGTCATCATGGACCCCTACCGCAACGATTACGGCGAAGTCTGCGTCTATTGCCACACTCCGCACGCCGCCAACGGCAATGTCAGGTTGCCCTTGTGGAACCGCACGATCAAGGCAACCACCTACATCACCTATGACCAGCTCGGCACCAGCACATTGACGCAGCCGGTTTCCCAGCCCGGCCCCAATTCGCTATCCTGCCTGTCGTGTCACGATGGACAGGTGGCGGTCGATTCCGTCATCAACATGCCGGGGTCGGGAGGTTATCTGGCCGCACAGGCGACCACACAGAATAATACTTTTCTGAATACATGGACAAACGCCTCGGGTCCCGACGCTTCGGTCCATATAGGGCTCGATGCAGTGACGCCGGGCAACGGGTGTCTGGCGTGTCATGCGTCAGGGGCCGGTCTTGTCGGCGCGGGCGCAACGGATTTCAACATCTTCGCCACCGGCACGGATCTGCGTAATGACCATCCTGTCGGCGTTAGGTTTCCGACCATAGGCCCCGGGGTCGACTTCAATCCGACCAACGCGACACAGCCGACTGTGAAATGGTTCGACCTCGACGCCGACAATCGTCTGGACACCAACGAGGTGCGGGTGTACGACAGTGGCAACGGCTATGCGGTGGAATGCGCTTCTTGCCACGACCCGCATGGCGTGCGTTCCGGTGGGGCGGGCAGCGCATTCAAGCCTTCGTTTCTGCGCGTGACCAACGTTGGCAGCCAGCTGTGCCTGACCTGCCATATCAAGTAAAGGGAAAGGCAGGGCTCTGATCAGGTCATTCAACTGCTTGCCTGCAACCGCCGCCCTTCCGCTTCAGTCAGCTTGCGAATGACCTCCACCTTGCCGAACAGCTGGTCGACAAGGTACACGCGGCCGGTTTCATCGACGGCCACGCCGGTCAGCAAGCCATAGCGTCCAGGGCGGTCGACCTTGCCGCCACGTCCCACGCTGATCAGCAGCTCGCCGTGTGGCGTGAACACCTGCACGTTGCCGAACGCCGTATCCGTCACGTACAGCCGCCCCTCGCCATCGCAAGCCAGGCTGCGCGGGCGTGCCAGCTGGCCCAGCCCCGTGCCGACACTGCCGAAGCTGCTGACGAAGCCGCCTTCCGCGTCGAAACTCTGGACGCGGAAGTTGCCCGCGTCCAGCACATGCAGCCGTCCATCGGGTGAAACCACCCCTTGCACCGGCACGTTGAATTCGCCATTCCGGCGCCCGCGCTGGCCGATTTCGCGCAGCAACTTGCCGTCTCCTGCAAACGCCATTACCCGATGCAGGTCGCTTTCGTTGTCTGACCGGTCGATGATGTACACACGGCTGCCCGCGGCGTTCACCGCAACGCCGGTAGGCCGCTGCAATTGTGAGCCGTCACCGATCGTGCCCTGGAACAGCCCGAGCGCGTCGTACACAAAGACCCTGCGCAAGTTCGCGTCCGCCACGTAGACGCGTCCGGCGCCGTCCAGGGCAATGGCCATTGGTTTGCTGAGCGTGCCCGGCGCACGCAGCCCGAACTGGAACACCCGGCGGCGCGGCGCATCGAAGACCACAATGCTTCGGCGCACCGCATCGGTCACATAGACCCGCCCGCCGCGCGCAGCGACTGCGGAGGGTTTTTCCAGCAGCCGCTGGTCGGAGCGCACTGTCCCGGTAAGTGCCCGCCTCAACCGATCCTCGTCGGTGTCGACCATCACATCGGCCGCGGATCGCAGCGAAGTCTCGTACGCGAACCGCGGCAGCTCGGGTGGCATCGGCCAAAGCTGATCGCCGTTGTCTTCTTTCACTGCCAGAACAGGCGCTTGGGCGCACGATGCCAGCACCGCACTAACGCCGAGCCAGCTCAATGCCGTGCGGCGGCTGGCCATCTTCAGGAGCGGCGCACGCCGTCCACCGGACGGAACGCGCGGGAGATGTATGCCATGATCGCTTCGATCTCGGCGGCGTCCAGTACGTCTTTCCAGGCCGGCATCGAGGTGCCCGGCAGGCCTTCGCCAATGGACCTGGCAAGTCTGTCCCGGGTCATCCCGCGCATCTGCTCCGCGCTGGTCAGGTCGCGCGGGTGCGGCTCCAGAAAGCTGCCGATCCAGCCCTTGGAGGTGCCGTCGGCCGCATGGCAGAAGGCACAATTCTTCTGGAACAGGTTCTCTCCGCGTAACTCCAGCGCGCTTGGGTTGTGCAACACCGGCTTCTGATCGTGGACCAGGTAGCCCGCCCCCACGCGAACATCCCCGGCGCGTTGCGGCGAACGCACCGGCACGCTGCCATCGGGCTCGGAAAAGGTGTGTGTCGCCGGTCGCTGCGGGGGGGCCGTGCCGTCAGGAGCCGATCGCGGCGTGTCCTGATGGCAGCTGGTGCAGTATGCGTCCCGAGGGAACGAGACCGGCCGCGACTCCCAGACAGCGCCCGGCTTGTCCACGCGGCCATGGTCATGGCAGGTGATGCAAGTGGTGAGAAAGAGGCGCTTGCCGCGCTGCTGATCGGGCTCCAGTTGGTCCCAGGCGGTGTCGATCGCGATGTCGCCGCGGGCGAAGGGAAAGGCGATGCGATGGCGCTCGTGATCGGGCCAGCCGTTCTCCAACGTGTGATAACGGGTGTTCTCGGCGCGCGACTCCATGAATTCGTGGCGCACAAAGTCGGTGACCGCCTCGATCTCGGGCGCGGTGAGGATGCCGGTGAACCCCTTCATGGCCGTTCCGGCGCGCCCATCACGAACAGCGGAGAGCATCGCCTCGCGGGGCAGGGCGGCCACCGGCGTGTTCTTGAAGTCGCGCGGCTTGGGATCGAGGTAGGTCGTAGCCAAGGTGCGGGCATCGCCCGAGTAGCCATGACAGAAGTAGCAGCGGAAGTTGTAGACCTTGCGGCCGAGTTCGAGACTTTCGGAGCTCGGCGCCGTGCTCGCCTGCGCCACCGCCCCGGCCAGGGCCGCCGACACAGCCGCCCCGGCAAGCGGGGGTCTTTCGCCGCAGGCCGTTAACGTTGCGACGGCCCCGAGGGCCAGCCCGGCAACAACTAACCAGGCCCGCGCTTCAAGGACTCTTCTTGGCCACATCGCCACCGGCCCCGGGTTGAATAAACGAACGGAATGTGTACTCGGAAACGTCGGCCATTTCCTGAGGTGAGAGCACCTTGTCCCAGGCCGGCATCTCGGTCCCTCGTTTACCCGCCGACACGCCGGCATAAATGGCCGGGCGGTTGAACAGCGCGCGCGATTCGGCGCTGGTGAAGACCCGCGGCTTCGGGTTGATGAAATAGGCGCGCGGACCCTGGCCATCGCCCTTCACCCCATGGCACGTAGCGCAGTTGGCATCGTAGAACTTGCGCCCCGCGGCGACGTTCCCCTGCAGGCCGAGCGGCAGCGGCAGCTTCATGTCGGACTTGGCGAGGGCCACCGGCGCAGCCGCTGCGGCCGGCTTGGCCGCCACGCTGGGGGGCGCGGGCGCGGCAGCGATCGCCGCGGCCGGCGATCCGGCGACGCCGAGCGCGTGTGTGCCCGAGATGCCGCCAGTCGCGTCGACGCGCATGACCGATCCGCGGATGTAATCCACGACCGCTGCCATGTCTTGTGCGCTGAACTTGCTGGCATAGCCAGACATGGCGGTGCCGGGGCGGCCAACAGCAACCGAGGCCAGCATCCGCTCGCGTGTCAGTTCGGCTTTGGCCTCGGGCGAAGAGAAGTCGCGTGGCGCAGGCCGCAGGTTCGCGCTGGCCCACATGGATCCGTTACCGCGCTCACCGTGGCAGACCGAGCAGGTCCGGGCGTAGATCTGGCGCCCGCGGCTCGCGTCGGCCGCCACGCTGGCGCGCATCAGGCTTTCGCGCACGTAGTCCACCACACCGGCAATCTGCGCGTCACTGAGCTGGTTGTTCCAGCCCACCATGGCCGTCCCGGGCACGCCGCCTTTCACGGCGGCGAGCATGCGGTCGCGCGTCAGTTCCTGTGCTGCCTGCGGGGTGGTGAAGTCGCGCGGCGGCGGCTTCATGCTGCCTTGGGCGCGGCTTTTCCCGTCGCCCTGCTCACCGTGACAGACTGAACAGTAGTTGTGATACAGCGTGACCGGGGTCTGGGGTGGCCCCTTGGCGGCACGCGAGGCGCCGCCCGCCGGTTCGGCCGCGAGCACTGGCGCAGCCAAGCCGCCCGCGCACAAGAGCAGCATCGCAGCGAGCCATGCGACAACGGCAGGCGACAGACGTGAACCTCTCCTCATGGACATGCAAACTCCCGGACGGACAATGTCCTCCTGGTGCAACTTCGATGCCACCTCGGCGGGTGCATGGCATGGCCCTTGCGGGGTGGCCCTGACGCCGGCCACCCTGGCCGCGATGCCATGGGAGGCAAGGTAACAAATGAAGGCCCGATTCTCAAAAGCGCAACTCGCGTATGCAGTACTGGGAATGGTGGCGCTGATGTGGCTGGCGGGCTGTGCGGCGCCACCGCCGGAGTTTGCCCGCAAGCCCTTCGAGATTCCAGTTTATCCCCCGCCACCGGAAATCCCGCGCTTTTATTGGGAGCGCACGATCTACAGCACCGCCGACGTGGTGGAGGACGCCAAGGACGGCGCCTTGCGACGCATGATGACGGGCGAGGGCCGAAGCGGCGAAGGCTTGGCCAAGCCCTACGGCGTGACGGTGCGCAACGGCCGCCTCTATGTCGGCGACACACTCGAGCGCAGCGTGATGATGTTCGATCTCAACAAGAAGAGCTTCAAGCGCATCGGAGATGACGACCCGGGCGCGTTGCGCATGCCTTTTGGCATGGACCTGGACGCGCAGGGCAACTTGTACGTATTGGACGGCCAGCTCAAGCGAATCCACGTGTACGATACCAACGGCAAATTCCTGCGCATGATGGCCCAGGACGTCCAGTGGAGCCGGCCGGTGGGCTTGACCATCGATACCGCGCGCAAGCGGCTGTACGTCGTCGATATAGGTGGCGTCGACAGTCAGAATCACCGCGTTCGCGCACTCGATCTCGATACCGGAAAAGTGCTGTTCGACATCGGCAAGCGCGGCGACGGGGCCGGTGAACTGAATTTGCCGCGTGACGCGGTCGTTGGCGCGGACGGTCTGCTGTACGTGGTCGACAGCGGCAATTTTCGGGTTCAGGTGTTCGATCCGGACGGCAAGTTCGTCAAGACCTTCGGCGCAATCGGCCGCCAAACCGGGCAGTTTTCGCGCCCCAAGGAGATCGCCGCGGATACCCAGGGGAACATCTATGTGGCCGACGCCGCCTTCGGCAATTTCCAGATCTTCAACCCGGAGGGCGCGCTGTTGCTGGATGTAGGGTCTCGCAGCGGCAGCGATGCGCCGGCCAAGTTCATGTTGCCGGCCGGCATTGCGGTGGACCTGGATGGCCGCATCTACATGGTGGATCAGTATTTCCGGAAGGTGGAAGTGTTTCGGCCGGCCCAGTTGCCCGCTACCGCCGCGTATGGCCTGCCGGCAGCTTCGGGGCAACAGCCCGATCGCACAACCCAGCGGCTTCCGGCCGCCCCCGGGGCGGTTAAGTGATCCCTCAGCGCGTATCGGTTACCTGCTTCGGGAAACGCCCGATGAACAGTTTCCTGAATCCGGGAAGCCGCGCGCCGCAAACATCCGATTTGCCCTCGTCTATCTACATAACGGTGGCCCAACGGCCCTGGCACGCAACATGCAACAGCTAGGTCGTAGGCGTCCAGTTTTTTCGGATTGCGTACCGGTGTTTTTCAAAATTTCAAGGAGAGTGAACATGGGCTGGATGCAGTCGAAAAAGCAAGGTCCTGCAAGCGGGGGGCGCATAGCTCGGCTACTTGCGGTTGTAGCAGTTGCATTGGCTGGGGTGGCAATCAGCTTGCCAGCCAGCGCACAGGTCAGGAACACCAAGCATAATCTGGGTTCAACAGTGCCTCTGGCTGGCACGCGAACCAATTCGTTCGACGGCACCAACGAAATCTGCGTCTTCTGCCACACGCCACACGGGGCGGACACCAGCGCCTCGGTGCCCCTGTGGAACCGCGTCCTGGTTGGAGGAAGCTACACAACCTACGACTCCCTGGGCACCTCGAGCTTGCAAGGCAAGGTGGTGGCTGTCGGCTCCGTCTCGATCGCCTGCCTCTCGTGCCACGACGGCACACAGGCCATGAACACGGTAATCAATGCGCCCGGCTCCGGCAACTTCAGCTCGACCCCTGGTTTCACGATCGCGGGCACTTGGACAGGCGCCAATCAAACTGCTGGAAAGATGACCGGGGTCGCCAACCTCGGGGTCGATCTGCGCAACGATCATCCGATCGGCATCCAGTACGCTGGGGGTGGCATCACTCAGGCCACGGCATCCCTGTCAACCGCCACCTTTGCTGACCCGGACTTCGTTGCTGCAACAAAAATCGGCACCAGCACGACGACTGTCCCGGTCTGGTACATTGAAACGAGCGGCGGGGCCAACGGACGCCAAAAGACCGACATGGCACTTTATTCCCGTGCCGCCTCAGGAGGCACTGCATCGGGCGTCGACGCCCAACCCTTCGTCGAATGCGCTAGCTGCCATGACCCGCACACGACCAACGCCACGTTCTTGCGTCTCTCTAACGCCGGCAGCGCGGTGTGCCTCGCCTGTCACGTCAAGTAGAGCTGCACACTTGAAGCTCGGCCCTAGGGCTGGGCTTCCGGTCTGCATAGTGAGTCTCCGGGGCACCAGTTGCCCCGTTTTTTTTGAGTAATGTTGTAAAAGGACTGCAATGACCACCGATCAACGTCCCAGGTTGCGATGGCTTGTAGCGGCAGTTTGTGTCGCGTCGCTGGGGGGCAAGGCAGTTGGGGCCGACTCAACTCCAGCCACCAGCGCTGCGACTACGCCTGCGGCGATTTTTGCCAAAGTCGATGACACGGTAATTACCCACCAGGACTACGACCAGGCCTTCGCGCAGGCAGCGCGCGGCAAGTTCTATCATGGCAAGCCACCCGAAGGGGCCGTTGCCGCACTGCAACGCGAAGTCGCCCAATCACTGGTCGATGAGGTCCTGCTGGCCAAGGAGGCGACACGGCTGAACGTACAGCCCGACCCCTCGGCGATCCAGCAGACGCTGGACGGCTACGAGCAGCGTTACCGCAACAGCGAGCAATGGCAAAGCACCCGCGAGCGGGTGTTGCCCGGACTGAAGGCCAAACTTGCACGCGACACTGTTCGGGAGCAATTGGAAAAGCAGGTCAAGAACGCTGGAGAGCCGACGCAGCGCCAGCTGGAGGAATATTGGGAGAAGAACAAAGACAAGTTCACCCCGCCAGAACAGGTGCATCTGGCGCTGATCATGCTGAAGGTTGATCCATCGTCGCCCAAGGCCAAGTGGGACGGTGCGCGCGACGAGGGTGCGGCCATCCTCAGGCGCCTGCACGCCGGGGCGGATTTCAAGGAGTTGGCCAAGCTGCATTCGGGCGACCCCTCGGCCGAACGCGGCGGCGACATGGGCTATGTGCACCGGGGCATGCTGCCCGACCCGGCACAGGAAGCGGTCGACAAGCTTAAACCTGGCGAACTCAGCGACGCAGTGACCATGTTGGAAGGCGTCGCCGTGTTCCGCCTGGAGGCCCGCAAGGTGCCGGTGCTGAACCCGTTGGACGCAGTGCGCGATCGCGCCCGTGACCTGTGGAAGCGCGAGCAAGGCGAGGAAAACTGGGCAGCGCTGCTTGCCAGGTTGAGGCGCGACACGCCGGTGACAGTCGACGAATCCCGCTTCCTGCCTTTGACCACTGCCGTCACGTCGAACGACAACTTGGCGCCCCGTTAGCCGGCGCGCTGCAAGTTAGTGCATGCAGGCGCGACGCCGGCCCTGGCTCACCTTAGTCGCCTGTCTCGCGGCCGTCGGCGCGGCGAGGGCGCAGGGCACGCCATCGGATGTGATCGCAGCACCCGCTGAGTCGCTGGCGACCACCGCACCCGCTGACGCCGCGAACTCGAGCGCAATCCGCAATTGGCGGCTTGCCCCGGTCCGAATCTCGGGATCGGTGAGCTACAACCTGCGCTCCACATTTGGCGACGACGAGGCGGGCACGATGTCGCACCTGGTCACCACCGCGCTGGACGCGAGTACCTATATCTACCAGCCCTGGTTTGCCACGTTGAATGGAACCTTGGGGCTTACCGTGGGCAGCTCACGGAGTCGGCGCGGCGCCCTTGGGCTGGACAACCCGTCGGTGCTCGATCAGGGTTCTGCTTCCAAGGACCGGTTCATCACTGGCAGCGCGCGCCTGGATCTGTTCCCCAAAAGCCGTTTCCCGCTTGAGTTTCATCTGGACCGCAGCGACAGCCGGGTTGACAGTGCACTGGCGTCCACTTTCGACTACACCACGCAGAACATCGGGTTCTCTCAGCGCTTTCAACCGGCCAACGGCGCCTACTCCCTGGCAGTGCGCTACGATCACCGCGAACAGAAAAGCGCCGGCGCCAGCAGTATCCAAGACCAGTTGGGCGGCGAGTTCAGCACCCGGTGGACGAACCAGGACTTATCGCTGTCGCTGGCGCTGAGCCAGGCTCGGCGCGAGGAGACCGGGGAGCGCTCGCAGTTTGCAAGCCTGGTCGCGCAGCACCAGTACCGACCGGCCAAGCCGCTGTCGATCAGCAGCACCTTCAATGCCACACAAAACAGCGAAAAGTCGTCGGCGTTCGCCAGCGACTTTTCGCTGTTGCAGTGGTCGAGTGTCGGCATCTGGCAGCGCGAAAGCTCCAAAGTGCAGCTAAGCGGCAGCGCTCGAGGCCTGCTGGTGCGCGATGCCGTGACGGGACGAGACGTCGCCAATGGAGGAGTGTCATTAGGAGCCAGCTACCAGCTCAATAAAAATGTGGGGATCAGCGCCAGCGCGGGCGCCAACGTCACCCGCGGCGATGGCGCCAGTTCCCAGGCTTTAAGCGCGAACGCCGGCGTCAACTGGCAGGGCGACTCGCTGGAGTTCAGCGGCTTTCGATACAGCATGTACGCCGGCGCCAACGGCGGGAGCTCTATTGCCAGTGGCGCCGGCGGCGGCAGTCAGACCCAGTCCTCGGCCAGTGTGCAGGCCGGCCATTCAATTGACCGGTCCTGGCTGCTGCCGCTGCAGTCCACCCTATCGCTGAGTGCCGCCCAAAGCCTGAGCGCCAGCCATATCAGCCAAGGCGGCTCGACAAGCCACGGCATTGACACCGAAGAAAACCTTCCCAGACCGTCGTCCCCTGTCATGCTGCTGCAAACGCTGGGCGCCACCTGGTCCGTTGGTGGCGGCAATCGCACTGGCTATGCCCGCGCGTCGTACAGCGATTCGAGGGACGTGGGCGGCGGTGACGCCCAGTTTCAAATGTTCAATTTCCAGCTTTCCGGAAATATCGTAATTGACCGCAACCAGTCGCTCACGGGGGACCTCACTTTTCAACGTTCGTCGCAGGGCGTCCGCACTTTGCAGGGCGTGCAGTCGACCGGTGTGGAGTTGGCCGGTTTGACCCCTAACAGGCAGAGCCGATCGGGCAGCGCCGGCGGCAGTATCTCGTACACTCATAACCGCCTGTTCGGTGTTCCAAGATTGCGTTTTACCTCCCGTCTGAACCTGGCCCAGGATGTGCTGCGCGAGCCGGGAGCGTTTGCCCAGCTTGCCGATCGTGAGACGCGCTTCTGGGAAAACCGGCTCGATTGGCGAATCGGGCTGATGGAGACACAGTTGGAGCTGCGAATGTCGCAGGTAGATGGCAGGCGACGGGGGGCGGTATCGTGGCGACTGGTGCGCCGTTTCGGGCGTTGAGCGCACTGCACAGAATCAGATTTGCACATTTGAGGAGGGGAAGTACCGTGTTCATCAGGATGGAGTCAGGTTCACTGCCGCACCGCTGGCGGGTGTTGCTTGCGGCAGCGGCCTGTGTGGCGGCGTTAGGCGGGACTGCTCTCGATGCACGCGCCGAGTACGGCGACGTGGTGATCAACAACTACTCCGACGCCTCCGGCATGCGGCCGGTGGTATTTCCCCATTGGTTTCATCGCATCCGCTACCGCTGCAAGGTCTGTCATGCGGATCTCGGCTTCAAGTTCAAGGCCGGTGGCAACGAGATCAACATGGTCAAGGTGATCGACGGCCAGTTCTGCGGCGCCTGCCACAACGGCGACATCGCCTGGAACGTCGAAAACTGCAACATGTGCCATTCAGGCAAGCCCAACACACCGACCCAGGTGCACGAGAGCACGACCAATTCGCTGGTGTTACCCGCGGGCGCCACCAAGCAGGAGAAGCGGCGATGACCCGATGTCTATGGACGGTAGTCGCAGCTGCAGCCCTCGGCTGGTCGGCGAGCGGCGCCGTCGCGGCCGACGACCCGGCGGCCAAGGCCATCTACGACAGCGGCTGCATCGGTTGCCACGGCACCGGTGTTCTCGGCGCACCCAAGCTGGGCGACACCGCGGCCTGGGCGCCCCGAGTTGCCGCAGGCCTGCAAGCCGTAGTCAATGCCGCGCGTGCCGGCAAGGGTTCGATGCCGCCCAAGGGCGGCAACATGGCGCTGACCGAGGCTCAGCTTCTCAGCGTCGTCACCTACATGGTGGCGCAGTCCGGCGGCGTGCCTGTGGCAGCTGCGAAAGCCGCAGCACCCCAGGCCGCCAAAGCGGCGGCACCGGCTGCTCCGCCCATCAAGACCGCGGCGGCCAAACCGTCTGCGACGCCCGCCGTGGCCAGCGCTGCGCCCGCGACGCCTCCCGCTGCGCCCGCGCCTGTCGTTGCCAGTGCGCCGCCGCCAGCACCAGCGGCGGCCCCGGCTCCTGCTGCCGTTCCGGTCGCCGCGGCGCCCAGTGTCAATTCCTTCAACCGGTTGCTGCGGCCCACGCAACGCAACCTCCCGCCGGCAGAAGATGGTATTCATGACCCTGGCAACGACGGAACGCTGGCGCTCCAGGCCCCGCTGGCCGCTTTCACTGAGCTGCCGCGCAGCAACGCAGGCAACCGCGTCGACTGGGTGAAGTCGCTCAGTCAAGGCAAGATAGCGCCGCGGGCCGACCGCATCGACGCCAACGCCGTGCCCGCCGTGATGGACCTGAACATCGTGCGCGAGGTCAAGGGGTCGATGCCTGACGTGGTCTACCCGCACAAGCAGCACACCGAGTGGCTGGATTGCTCCAA
>JBKJHN010000051.1:0-14787 GCA_046599015.1 Ramlibacter sp. | reverse complement strand
TCGGCGCCGTTGAGGCGGATCACCAGCGGATTGCCGGGCGTGGCCTGCTTGATGGCATCGATCAGCTCGCGCATGAAGCGGCCCCGGTTCAGGGTCGAGCCGCCATATTCGTCAGTGCGCTGGTTGGTGAAGCGCGAGTTGAAGTTGGCCAGCAGATAGCCCATGAAGCTGGTGACTTCGGTGCCGTCGAAGCCGGCCCGGATGGCGCGCTTGGCGGCCTCGGCGTGCTGCTCCACGATCGCGCGGATCTGTTCCTTGTTGACTTCGCGCGGCGGCCGGAAGTGGGGCAGCGTCTGGGGCACTACCGACGGCTGGATGCAATAGCCCAGGTCGATGCCGCCATAGCGGCCGGCGTGCAGGATCTGCTGGATCGCCATGCCGCCGTTATCGTGGATGTAGCCGGCGATGGTCTCGAACTGGGGAATGAACTTGTCGTCGAACAGGGCGACCTGACGGAAGTAGGACTTGCCTTCACCGAGCGGATCGGGGTAGGCGCCCTGGTTGGTGATGATGCCGCAGCCGGTGCCGGCGATCACGCGGGTGCGCGCCAACTCGCGCGGCGTGATGTAGCCGTCGCGGGTGTTGTAGTTCGACACGCAGCAGGCGCCGTACTTGACCATGTTCTTGGTCTTGAATTTGCCGAACTGGCCGGGCTGGAACAGGTGCTTGAGTTTTTGCTCGCCGGGGCGGGACATGGGATGGCTCCTCAGTTGGGTTGTTTTTCGGTGGGCGTTGCGGGCCTGCCCGCGGCGAACTCGGCCAGTGCCGCCTCGATCTCCGCCAGGTTCTCAGGGGTGACGGGGGCGCCGCATTCGTAGCAGGTGTTGACGCCGGCCATGCGGTCGAACCAGCGGCAGCCGCACTGGTCGCAAGCCAGTTCCGGCGCCCCGCTGGGGTTGCTGAAGATCATCGGCAGGCCCCCAGAAAAGCCAGGCCCAGCGAATCGAGGAAATCCTCGTAGCCGGCATCCTGCAACTGGTACTTTGTTTTCATCACGAAAAACATGATGGTGCCCTTGCGGATCTGGCGTTTGATCGTGGACAGGGTTTCGCCATTCAAGGCTTCGCGCATGGCAGCGAGCCCGGCCTCGTCGGCCACGAACAACAGGTCGACGCCGGCATCCTGGAAGCCGCTGTAACGGGCCATGCTCGCGCGCATGGCATCGCCCTCCATGATCCAGCGCAACATCTCGCCTTGCCCGGCGGCCGCCATCACGCCCGCCACATGCTTGCCTGGGTGGATGCCCGAGCCCGCGCGCGGCACGAAACCGACGGCGGAGCCCGGCAGCAACTCGGAAAAAAGCGGTGCGTGCCGATCGAGCATGGCCTGCCATGCGTCGACACCGCCAAAGACGGTGCTTTCAGCGATGGTCATTGCTCGCCACCCGGGATCTTGCTCATAGACCCTCTTTGTTGGCGACCACTTCCGGGTGCAGCAGTTCATACGCTTGCGCCAGCTTCGGGTCGAACTTGCGGACCTGCGCGTGATCGACGCGGCCGGTTCGGGTGATGTAGCTGTAGGCGAAGTCGACCGGGTTGAGTGTGGTGACCCAATGGTCCATGTGTTCGTACCATTCCAGGCTGGCGTTCGCCGCGTCCCAGATCTTCTTCATCGGCGGCAGGCGGGTTTGCTGGAACATCGCGAGTGCGGCCCGCACGTCGCCGTTGCACGCTCGGAACGCCTTGAAAAGAGCGACCGAATCCTCCATCGCCAGACGGGTTCCGGAACCCACGGAAAAGTGCGCGGTGCGCAAGGCATCGCCGAGCAGCACGACATGATCGAAGCTCCATCGATCGTTCCAGATCACCGGGAAGTTGCGCCAGTGGGAGTTGTTGGAAACGATGGGGTGGCCCTCGAGATCTTTCGCAAACACCCGCTCGCAGTATTGGAGGGTGTCCCCGGGGCTCATCGTCTCGAACCCGCAGCGTCGCCATGTGGCTTCTTCCACCTCCACCAGGAAGGTGCTCATGTCCGGTCGATAACGGTAATGGTGTGCGCAAAAGACACCGGCCTGGGTCTCGCGGAATGTCAGCGTCAGGCTGTTGAATGCCTTGCAGGTACCGTACCAGATGAACCGGTTGGGCCGCCACTGGGTGGTAGTACCGAACTTCGCCTCGTTGCCGGCACGGATCGACGAGAAGGCGCCGTTGGCCCCGACGATCAGGTCGGCCTCACCCACCTGCTCCACAGTCGCGATCTCACTCTCGAATTCGATCTTCACGCCAAAGTCCTCGGCATGCGCGTAAAGCCGGGTCAGCAATTCGAGCCGTCCGATGGCAGCAAAGCCGTTGCCGGCAATCGGGATGCGGGTGTCGTTATGGACAATGGTGAGATCGGGCCAGCTCTCCAGGTGGGGCAACAGGATCTGGTACAGCTCCTCGTCGTCAGCGCGCAAAAAATCCAGCGCGCGATCGGAAAACACGACGCCGAATCCCCAGGTGGCGTTGCGGGCGCCGCGATCGAAAACCGTGATGTCGTGCGATGAATCGTGCCGCTTCATCAGTGCCGCAAAGTACAGCCCCGCGGGGCCGGCACCGACAATCCTGATTTTCATGTCGCGAACAGCCGACGGGATGAAAGGTAGCGCGCCGGGCAGCGGCTAGCTGATCGGCCGGCGACCAAACGACTCGAAGTTCCGTACCTCCGGCGGCGATCCTTCGAAGCCCAGTTCTGTCCAGCGTGCGCAGACTTGCTCGTACATCTCTTTCTTGAGCAGCGTGCGCGGCGAAAAGCTCTGGTAGTACTTGTATTCCTTGCAGGCATTGATGATGCACTTGGAGCCCCAGGGACGGTTCTCCGGGGGGTTCTGGCTCGGGTCCAGGAAGGTGCTCCAGGTCTCGCGCAGGATCTCGATCGATTCGGACGGCCGCGAACGCGTCACCATCGCCCAGAGCACTTCCTGCATGTTCGATGGGTCGACGTCGTCATCGACGACGACGATGTACTTCGTGAAATAGGCCCCGCCCATGCACTGGGCCGCGAGGCTGCCGACCTGCGAGGCGTGACCGGCATAACGCTGTTCGATCGACACCACCGTCATGCCCCAGCCTGCCGCCTCGGGCGGTGACCAGACTCCCTTGATACCCGGCACGCCCATCGTGTCGAGATCGGTCCAGACCTTGGCCGCCTTTGCCATGCTCCACATCAGACCGCACTCGTTGGACGGCCCGTCCGCCATCAGGGCGCTGGTGATGATCGGATTGTTGCGGTAGCGCAGCGCCGAAATCTCGATATAGGGCGTGAGCCCGCCGGGCCGGCCGTAGTAACCGGTGAACTCTCCGAACGGGCCTTCGGCCGCGTTTTTGTCGGGGTACGAAAATCCCTCCACGATCAGTTCGGCATTGGCCGGCAGCATCAGGCCCGTGATCTCGCTCTTGAACACCTCGATCGGGGCGCCGTTGATGCCGCCCGCAAACTCGTACTCCGAGACGTTCTTCGGGAACGAGGTGGCAGCGCTCAGAAACAGCAGCGGCTCCAGGCCGTACACCGCGGCGACCGGAGCCGGCTGCCCTTTGGCCCACCACTGCTCGCGATCCAGCACCGCGTCCTTGCCGGGTGAAGCATAGAAGCCCACCTGGCGCGGCCCCTGGACCATCTGCCGGTAGCATCCCAGGTTGATGCGCCCGCTGCTGGGGTCCACGGTGATCACGGCATCGGCGGTCCCGATGTACTTGCCCCCGTCGAGCGGCCACATCTGCGGAGCGGGGAAACGCGTCAGGTCGATCTGCTCATCCCGCTCGATGTTGGCGTTCACCGGCGCTGCGGCGGCATCGATCACCTTCGGCTCGATCCGGCGCTTCATCTTGTCGGAAAGAATGCGCGTGAGTTCGATCGGGGCCTTGCCCGGCTGCTCGCGAATGGTCAACGCGGCACGGTTCAGGCTGCTGCCCAGCGCATTGAACAGCAAACGCTGGCCCGGATGACCGACGATGTTCTCGAACAGCAGGGTGGGCCCACCGACGGTCTTGCCGCTGAGGTAGGTGATCGTCGACATCTCGAGCACAGGGTCGACCGGCGCGGTGATGCGCTTGAGTTCCCCCATGGCCTCGACTCGAATGAGCCACTCTTCCAGGCTGTCGACGCTGAAGTCTGTGCTGGCCAGTTGCGCCTGTTTAGCGTCGTCCATGGGGTTTCCTGTGCCTGGTTGGGAGAACTTTTCTTCGGCTGGCGGATGCTCAGCGACGAACGCTCGTGGAATCGATGGTCCACAGGCGGCCCCTGTTTGTCAATAGAGTCTGGTCAATGTTTGGTCAGGGGTTCAGCGGGCTGATGCTGCACCAGTGCTTCGAAGCTGCAGGCGCCACGCGACAGCCGAACCGACCACCGTGGCGACGAACAGGGCGATGGACGCGGCGTTCAACACCGCACCCGTGGCGCGGACTTGAAGGTCGAACAGCCCGAGCCCGAGCCGCGCGATGAGCGAGAGGTGCAAGGCGCCCAGCGGCACATAAAACCACCAGCCGAATCGCAGCTTGACGCGGGCGACGGCGGGAAGAATCACCGGCGCGTGTCCCATGATCATGCTGAAAATGAAACCCAGGCCGAGCGCATGCAGCGCCATGTCGCGGGCGGGCCACCCCATCGCCGTAGCGGCCCAGGCCACGCCGCCAACCGCCAGCCAGGCATAGCCGGCCAGCAAGCACACCGCCATGTACCGGCTGAGCCCGGGCGCGAAGAGCGTGCGCCGCGCGATGTCGAACAAACCCAGCCATATCGCCAGCGACAACAACGCGGCGCCGTAGACCACCCCGCCGAAACGCGGCGACACGCCGGACCAGACGGCGCCAGCAACCAGCGCAGCGAATACCACATACAAAGCCAGCTGTGCGGCAGGGCGCCGGCGCATCAACCGGGTCATCTCGAGCCGTTCAGCGGCGATCGTGAGCACGAGAAACGCGAACCACCACGGCAACACGGACCCGCTCGCAGTACCAAGCGCGAACAGGACATTGCCCGCAAGCCAGCAGGCTGCCGCCAGCAACAACAGCACCGTGTGTGCGGCGCGTTGCCGAGTGACCACCACCAGATTGACGACTGTGAAGGCCACGGCGGCAGTCACTTCGAGCCATGCGCCGGGGGTCTGCTGGCCGAGCAGCAAACAAACGCCGCCGAGGCCGGCCGTCACAGGCGCGACGAAGGCCCAGGGCAGCTTGACGGCGACAGCCCGCTCGATGGAAATCACGGTGCCGAGGAAGCCGCAAATCATCAACGCCGCATGCGCCAGAGCCGCGCGCCCCAGCCACACCGCATCCGCTGGGTCGTGCAACTGCACCCCGGCGCGCAACAGGCCGCCGCAGATGCCTGTCACCAGGCAGATGACGACCAGCACCGGCAGCACGGGCATGGCGGCTATTCGCAACCAGCTCCAGCGTGGCGTTGCTGCCCGGTGAGCCGGCGTGGCCGCGGGCGCCATCACCAACCCATGAAGCGCTTCGCGCCGAGGCTCATCCGGTCGGACGTCCACGGCGGATACCAGACCAGTTCGACATGCACCAGCAAGTCGCCAGGGACGGCCGCCTCCAGCTCCCTTTCGACGTCCTGCAAGATCACATCGGCTACCGGGCAGGCGGCTGAGGTCATGGTCACCTGGACGTGAAGCATGCCCTCCGAGACCGTGACACCGTAGACCAGGCCAACGTCGACAATGTGCATCGCGACCTCGGGATCGACCACCCGGCAAAGCGCGTCGAGAATCGGTTGGCGCAGGTCCTCCGGGCCTTCATAGGGAAAGGGGCAAACGGTTGCATCGGGCTGCGGTGGTGCCGCACTGGCTGGCTCAGTCATGCGAGCCTCTTCGCCTTGCGTGCTTCGGCTGGAAGGAACAGAATCTTGGCCAGCGCCTGCCGGTTGTGGACCAGGTCAGCCAGGCTGTACCGGTCCAGGACGCCATAGAACGCCGCAACGGCTTCGCCGAGCACGCCTTGCAACCGGCAGATCCCGGTGATCGAGCACTTGCTACCGGGCTCGGCAAAACATTCGGCCACCAACGACGCGCCTTCGGTCTGGCGAACGACCTCGCCTATGGAGACGAGCTCGGGTGGCATGGCCAGCTCCAGTCCGCCCCCTTTGCCACGCACGTTTGCCAGCCAACCGCTTTTGCCGAGGAAGTGCACCACCTTGACCAAGTGATTTTCCGACACATGGAACGAGCGCGCGATCTCCGCGATGGTGGCGCGCTGCTTCGGCTGGGTGGCCAGGTAGATCAGCACGCGCAAGCTGTAGTCGGTGAAGCCGGTCAATTTCATGGAAGCGTTCGAAATGGGTGCCGCTAACCCAGCACCTTGAAGTCAATGATGATTTCGCCCGGCTCGCGCCGAACGTACTCGATCCCTAGCGTATCGCCGAAGGTCTGCCGCAGTTGCTCGAGCAGCGGCAGCGGATCGTGGTCGTTGACGAAGCGCATGGTCTCGCCGGGATGCAGGCTCTTGAGTGCGCCGAAAATCGCCGCATGCCGGAAACGCTTGGCGACGCCGCGCGCGTCGAAGGGATGCAGCTGCTGGGTAAAGACTGGCAGATCGTTCATCTGGGTTACTCCCCGCCGCACGAACCGCAGCAGGTTCCCTTGGCCTCGCCGCTCTTGAGCCGGGTGATCGCGACACGCCAGGTGTCAGGGCCGTCTTCCAGATAGTCCCAGCTGAAGGCGCCCGGCAGTTCGGCCTGGAACTGGTAGTACAGAGGCTTGGGGTCGTGATCGTTGACCAGTTCCATGGCCTGCCCAACCGGCAGCGCGCCGAAGGTGGAAAAGATCAGGGGATGGCGATCGCGCGGCGCGAGTTCACGCACATCGAGGCGGGATGAAGAAGCAGTTGCAGTCATAATGTTTCCAACAAAGTGGCAGGTTGATAAGGTGTATTTCCAAGACACCTATGCTACGGATCTGGTCCGGCTCCGGGCTTGATCCAGATCAACCGCGCCGACTCAAACTCGAATCTGAGCCAATGAATCCATCATCACATTTCAATCAGCTGTTGCAGGCCGCGGCGGCGCAACCAGAACCCCAGCAGTTGCTTTTCGTTTTTGCGGCGGCGGAATTGCCGGCCGATGCGACCCCCGCCCAGCGCGCGCAATTCGAGGCCTCGCAAGGCGGCGCCCTCGCGCCGCTGGCGTGCGTGGACAAGTCACCGCAGGAACTGACGAGCTTCGAGGAGCTGGTAGCTGAATCGCGTCAGGCCAGCCCTGGGTGGCAGGTGGTGTTCATCGCCGGGCTCGGCGGCCACGCTGGCAAGCCACCCACCGCGCAGCAGGTGGATGGCGCGCTCAATGCCATGGTCGCCAACGTGAAGATCGGCAGCTTCAGCGCCTATCTCGCGCTGGATCCGGCAGGCGATCCAATCACCTTCACCTAGCCGCGACTCACCTGCGGGCTGGCAAGCGCCAGGAGCACCGCCAGCAACAACGCCGCCCCGATATTGTGGGCAAGCGCAAGCGTCAGCGGCAAGCCGCCCAGGATCAAGCCGGCACCCAGAGCCGCCTGCAACGCCAACAGCGCGAGCAGCCAAGCCCCGGCGCGCCGGCCGCTGCGCCAGCACGCAAAGCCCAGCGGCAGCAACACAGCGGCCACTACCCACATTCCCGCGCGATGCACGGCATGCAGCAGCGATCCGGCGGGGTGCGTGGGGTCGTTCTGATCGATGGGCGCCACGTGCCACGGGTTCAGCAGTTGCCAGGAACCGGCAGCTGTTTCACAGCCCGGCAAATACGGACAGCTCAGCCCCGCATGCCCTGCGCTCAACAATCCGCCAAGCAAGATCTGCAGCACCAGCAGGGCGGCGCCGAAGCGGGCCCAGTGCACGAGAGCGCCAATCCCCGACGCAGCCGCGGGTTCTCGTCCCAGCGTGGTTGCCAGGCGGCAGCTCAAGGCGAACAAGGCGAAGCCGCCCAGCAGGTTGCCGAGCGTGACTGCCGGCACTCGCGTACCCGCAGTGAAGCGGCCGAGGATCGCCAGAAACAAGGCCAGGGCCAGCAACCCCAACACCATCCTGCCTTCGCGCCGCAGTACCGGTTGCTTCGCGTACGCCGACATCATCATGGCGATGATCAGCAGCAATGACGCGACCGCCAACAGCCGATGGGCGGTTCGGGCGGCCGCCACGCCGGCGGCAGGTACCAAGGGCAACCCTTCGGCGGCCAAGCGCCAGGCCTCGCCGTAGCAATGTGGCCAGGGTTCGCAGCCCAGGCCGGCAGCCGACAGGCGCAGGAAGGCGCTCAAAGTCGTGATCGCCAGCACCAGGGCGGCGCAGGCCCAGGCCATCCTCCTCAAGGAGGCGATTCGACGACCCAAGGGTTGCGCTTGCATGGGGAGACTTTCAGAAATCATGAACCACCATTTGAAAGACACCTTTCACGCCTGCCCTTGAGATAGGTCAAGGCCGCTGGTCAATGGTACGGCCAACATCCGCCATCACCCACCCTCGAGGAGACAACATGAGCGACTTTGACGACGACACCGAGAAGGTGCCGCTGATCCAGCAATTGCTGGACAACCCCTTCCTGCTGCTGTTCATCGGAGTGCTGATCCCGATGCTGGTCTACACCTTGTGGGGTGTCATCGACATCCTGACCATCCCCCTGGCCAAATAAAGGATCACACCATGAGCGCCATTCTCCCGCCGGCCGAACGGCTGTGGTGGAAACATCCCCTCGACCGCGTCGAAGGCACCTGGATCGCCATCGCCTTCGTCTGGTGCATGGTGATGTTCTTCATGATGATCTACTGGCATGCCTACGGCAAGCAGAACCTCTCCACCGAAACCTACAAGACCACGCCCGAGCAGTTCTCGGCCAAGGCCCAGGCGGTCGTCGACAAGTACACCGTGCGCACCGAGACCGACCAGAAGATTCCGGTGGTCGCCCCGCCCGCCGACAGCGATGTCTATTTGGTGGCGCGCCTGTGGTCCTGGTGGCCAATTCTCGAACTGGAAAAAGACAAGACCTACAAGCTGCACCTGACCGCCATGGACTACAACCACGGCTTCTCCCTGCAGCCCGCCAACATCAACATCCAGGTGGTGCCGGGCTACGAACACGTGATCAAGGTGACGCCCAACCAGTCGGGCACCTACTCGATCATCTGCAACGAATACTGCGGCATCAATCATCACTCGATGATTGGACGCATCTACGTGAAATAAGGGGGCCGACATGTCCGCGACACTTCCGCTCTCAGCCACGCCGCTGTATACCGGCACCACCTACCGCACCTGCCCGCGTTCCGGGCTGCAATTCGAAGCTCAGGCCGAACGGCTGATGATCGTCAATGCGGTCATCGCCGTGGTCGCCCTGCTGGTGGGCGGCCTGCTCGCCATCGGCGTGGTGCTCACGCGCTGGCCGGCGGTGCACTGGCTGGCGGCCGACACCTTCTACATGGTGCTCACCGCCCACGGCATCGACATGCTGATCTTCTGGATGATCTTCTTCGAGGTGGCGGTGCTGTACTTCTGCTCTTCGACGCTGCTGCGATGCCGGATAGCCACACCTTGGCTGGCCTGGCTTGCGGCTGGAATGATGTTGGTCGGCGCGGTGATGAACAACGTCGCGGTGTTCCAGGGCGGCTCCAGCGTCATGATGACGTCGTATGTGCCGATGATGGCGGCGCCCACGTTCTATCTGGGCCTGATTCTGTTCGCCGTGGGCGCGCTGATCGCGACCTTCGTGTTCTTCGGCACGCTGGTCATCGCCAAGCGCGACAAGACTTACCAGGGCTCGGTGCCGCTGGTGACCTTCGGCGCGATCACGGCTGCGATCATCGCGGTGTTCACCATCGCCTCCGGCGCGATCATCCTGATCCCGACTTTCATGCTGTCGATGGGCTGGATCAAGTCGGTCGATCCGCTGATGTACCGCACCATCTGGTGGGCCTTCGGCCACTCGTCGCAGCAGGTCAACGTCGCCGTGCACATCTCGATCTGGTATGCCGTGGCCGCCATCTGCTTTGGCGCCAAGCCGATGTCCGAACGGGTCAGCCGCGGCGCGTTCCTGCTGTACATCCTGTTCCTGCAGCTCGCCAGCGCCCACCACCTGCTGGCCGACCCCGGCATGTCCACCGGCTGGAAAATCGTCAACACCAGCTACTTCATGTACTTCGCGGTGCTGGCCTCGATGATCCACGGCCTGACCATTCCCGGTGCGATCGAAGTGGCGCAACGGGCCAAGGGCTACAACCGTGGGCTGTTCGAATGGCTGCGCAAGGCGCCCTGGGGCAACCCGGTGTTTTCGGGCATGTTCATCTCGCTGATCGGGTTCGGCTTCCTGGGCGGGATCTCCGGCGTGATGATGGGCACCGAGCAGCTCAACATGCTGATCCACAACACCATCTACGTGCCGGGGCACTTCCACGCGACGGTGGTGGTGGGCACGACTCTGTCGTTCATGGCGCTCACCTACTTCCTGATCCCGGTGCTGTTCAAGCGCGAGATGATCGTGCCCGGATTGGCCAAGCTGCAGCCCTATCTGTTCGGGCTGTCGATGTACTTCTTCTGCTTGGTGATGATGGGTGCGGGCACGCTGGGCGTCTCGCGCCGGCACTGGGACATGGCCTTGACCGGCGCGGCCCTGGGTTACGAGTGGCCGGGCGCAGCGTACCTGATGATGGGCCTGGTCGGCATCGCCGGCATTGCCGCAATCGCCGGCGGCGGCCTGTACATCTACATCACGGTGGGCTCGCTGCTGTGGGGCAAGAAGCTGGACAGCGGGGTGGTGAGCCCGACGTTCACGCCGATTCCCCGCACGGCGCCCAGTGGAGTTGTGCAGACCTACGGTTCGGCCGGCTTCGCCGCGCCCGGCACCTTCATGCTGGCGATGCTGTTCCTGGTGGCGTTCATCCTGTACTACTTCATCAACTGGAAGTACCTGGGTCAGCTCTGGGGCTTGGCCTGAGCACAGGGACGGTCATGAACACGACCTCTTTGGAGCACACCGGTCGCAGCGCCACGCGAGTGGCGCGCGACGTGATCTCCCTGTTCAAGCTGCGCATCGGCGTGCTGATCATGGTGACGGCGCTGGTCGGCCTGGCGGTGACGCCGGGCGCTGCATTGACGCTCGGCCAGGTGCTGGTGCTGGCGCTGTCGGTGCTGGTCGCATCGGCCAGCGCCGGGGCATACAACCAGTACGCCGAACACGACTCCGACCGCCTGATGAAGCGCACGCGGGGCCGGGCCTTTGTCACCGGCGCGCTGCCGCACCACCCGGCCTGGCTGCTGCTGATCGGCGTCATGCTGGCCGGTTCGGTGGCGGCCGCCTGGTTCTCTCTTAACGCAATCGCGGCGATGTACGTGTTCCTCGGCGCGTTCTTCTACGCGGTGGTCTATACCGTCTGGCTCAAGCGCCGCAGCGCGCTCAACATCGTGGTCGGCGGCCTGGCCGGCAGCTTTGCGGTGCTGGCCGGCGCGGCCGCGGCCG
Organism: Ramlibacter sp.; assembly: GCA_046599015.1. Lineage (GTDB taxonomy): Bacteria > Pseudomonadota > Gammaproteobacteria > Burkholderiales > Burkholderiaceae_C > Ramlibacter. The sequence continues at coordinate 3,390 of JBKJHN010000051.1, read as the reverse complement.
ATCCGACGCCCGGCCCCTTGCCGCTGCTGCTGGCGCTGGTGCTGTTCCTGTGGACTCCGCCGCATTTCTGGAGTCTGGCGATCGCCAATCGCGCCGACTATGCCGCAGCGGGCGTTCCGATGCTGCCGGTGGTGGTCGGCACCGAGCGCGCCGCCTGGATCGTGTTCGCCAGCACCCTGGCGCTGGTGGTGGCATCGCTGCTGCCGCTGGCCTTCGGCGCCGGACCGATCTACGCCGTGGGCGCCGTGGGTGGGGGCCTGCACTTCCTGCGCAAATCGTGGCAGCTCGCGAAGCAGCCGAATGACCGGGCCAGCGCGATGGGGTCCTTCTTCGCCTCCCTGATCCAACTCAGCGCCCTGTTGGTGGCGGCCACTGCGGACGGGCTATTGCGCTGAGGCGGCTTTCCCAGATGCAACTGGCAATGCGCGTCATGTCGCCCAGGCTCACCCTGCCGAAGATGGGCGTCGGGCTCGCGCTGGCCGGCAGCCTGCTGCTCTCACCGGCGCTGCGCGCACAGGATTCGGCCGGTCCGCCAGGGCTCGACCAAAAGGCGGCACTGGCGGCCAGCCAGGCGGTGATCGGCCAGGTCATCGGCGACCACATCCTGTTGGATCGCGAAAGCCGCCCAGTGCCCCTCGCGTCATACCGCGGCAAACCGTTGCTGGTCAGCTTCATCTACACCGGCTGCTTTGAGGTCTGCCCGACTACCACGCGCGCGTTGGACGAGACGGTGCGCTCGCTGCAGGGGCGCTTCGGCGTCAACCAGTTCAACGTGGTCAGCATCGGTTTCAACCAGCCGGCCGACTCGCCGCAGGCGCTCAAAGCTTTTGCCGCGCAGCACCGGATCGACCAGCCGAACTGGGATTTTCTGAGCCCGCCGCCGCGCATGGTGGACGCGCTCACGCGCGACTTCGGTTTTCTCTACCGGGCCACGCCCGCCGGCTTCGAGCACGTGCTGCAGGTGTCCTTGGTGGACGCCGAGGGCCGGATCGTGCGCCAGGTCTACGGCGACCGGGTGGCCGCCGATGCGCTGGGCGAACCGATGAAACAGATGCTGGTCGGCGCGCCGCTCTCACCGAGTTCGCCGCTGGCCGACCTGATCGACCAGGTGCGGCTGCTGTGCACGGTGTACGACCCCAAGACCGGCACTTACCGGGTCGACTATGCGCTGGTATGGGAGGCCGCCGGGGGCCTGACGTTCATTCTGGCGTTCGCCTTTTATATGTTGAATGAATGGCGCTCGCGCCGCAGGGCGCGGCGAGTGCACGGCCAGCCATGATCCTGAGCCTGCCTGGACGCTTTGACGCCCGGTCGATGTACCAGGCCGTCGAACATGGCTTCGACCGCGCTTTCGGCGGCGCGCTCAACCCGCTCAAGCACCTGGGCGCTATCGCCTTCCTGTTGTTTTGGCTGCTGGCCCTCACCGGCATCGTGCTGTACGCCGTGCTCGATACCTCAGCCGGCGGCGCATACCGTTCGATCGACGAGTTTTCGCGCGAGCGCTGGAGCATTGGCAGCGCCGTGCGCGGCTTGCACCGCTACGCCGCCGATGCATTCGTCGTCGTGACGGTGGCGCATCTCGCACGCGAATGGCTGCTCGGGCGCTTCAACGGATTTCGCTGCTTCTCCTGGCTTACCGGCGTGCCGCTGCTGCCGCTGGCCTTTGTCTGCGGCATCGGCGGCTTCTGGCTGAATTGGGACCGCCTCGGCCAGTTCTCCGCAGTGGCCACCGCCGAATGGCTGGATGCACTGCCGTTCCTCGCCTCGCCGCTGGCGCGCAACTTCCTGGACGGCGGCGTCAGCGACCGGCTGTTCTCGCTGTTCGTCTTCGTGCATCTGGGCGTGCCGCTGCTGCTGGTGTTCGGGCTCTGGTTCCACATCCAGCGGATCGCGCGGGCCCCGGTTTTTCCGCCGCGCGCCTTGGCACTGGGCAGCACCTTGGCCTTGCTGGCATTGTCGCTGGCGCTGCCCGTCCGCAGCCAGGGGCCAGCCGATCTGGCGTTGATGCCCGGGCCGCTGAAGCTCGACTGGTTCCTGCTTTTTATCCATCCACTGACTGATGCGACATCGGCCGCTTTTGTGTGGGCCGTGCTTGTCGCCGCGATCGCTGCGCTGTTCGCGCTGCCTTTCGTGCGAAAGGGCGTGCGCCAGCCGGTCGCCAAAGTCGATCCGGCGCACTGCAACGGCTGCCGCCGCTGCGCCGACGATTGCCCGTACGGCGCTGTCTCAATGATCCCGCATCCCAACGGCCGGCCTGGGGTGCAGCTGGCGCAGGTGGCGGCTGACCAGTGCGCGAGTTGCGGCATTTGCGTCGGGGCCTGCCCCTCGTCGACGCCCTTTCGCAGCACGCAGCAACTGCTGACCGGCATCGACATGCCGCAAGCGCCGCTCGACGCCCTGCGCCGCCGGCTGCAGCAGGCACTCGCCGAACTGCCAGGCGAGCGCCGCTTTGTGGTTTTCGGCTGCGACCGTGGGGCGCGGATCAAGCGGCTGGCCTCGCCCGAGGTGCTCCCGTTCAGCCTGGCCTGCGTCGGCATGCTGCCGCCAGCGTTTGTCGAATACGCCTTGCGCGCCGGCGCCGACGGCGTATTGGTGACCGGCTGCCGGGAAGGCGGCTGCGAGTTCCGCCAGGGTCAGTCCTGGACCGCGCAGCGATTGCAAGGCCAGCGTGAGCCGCACCTTCGTGGCACCGTCCCGGCGCACCAATGGAACACCGTCTGGGCCGACGCCGGCGACGAGGCTGCGGTGCGGGCCGCCCTGGCCGAACTTCGGCGCGCGGCGACCCGCAGCGCCGATTGCGTGGAGGCCACGCCATGAGCCGCGTCGGACCCTGGCTCGGCCAATTGCTGCTCTATGGCGCCTTCACGCTTTTCGTCGGCGTGTTCTCGCGCTGGCCCAGTTACAGCGCGGTGGCCCCAGGCCAGGCGGTTCTCAAGGTGAGCTTCATCCATCACGGTCAGCGGGTGGCCGAGTGCCGTGCGTACACGCCCGGGGAGCTGGCGGCATTGGCGCCCAACATGCGCACACCGCTCAAATGCGGGCGCGAACGCTCGCCTGTCACCATCGAGGTCGACGTCGACGGCCAGCCGGTATATCGGCATACCGCGGTTCCATCCGGCCTGTCTCGCGACGGGCCCTCCACGGTGTATTACCGGCTCGATGTGCCGGCCGGTGCGCACCGCATCGCCGTGCGCATGAAGGACAGTGCGGCTGCAACCGGCTTCACTTATCAGCGCGCCGAGACGGTCACCCTGAAGCCGGCGCAGGTGCTGGTGATCGATTTCGAAACCGACAAGGGAGGCATTACGCTGTCATGAACCCTTCGCTCACATCAACCACCGCGGGGCCAGTCAGGGCGCCGCCACCATCCACCCGGTCCGGAGCGCGCTA
>JBKJHN010000197.1:0-10599 GCA_046599015.1 Ramlibacter sp. | reverse complement strand
TCGCGATAGCGCCGCAGGAAGCGCTCGCGATTGCCGATGGACTTGTTCTTGCCCGACAGGCGCCGGTCGATGATCTGGTGGAGCATGGACAGCTCCGGGCGATTGGATGACGTCACTGTGGCGACTTCTCCCAAGCCGGTCAGGAACTCTTTCGAACCCGCAGGTACCACTCGCACAGCAGGCGGACCTGCCGGTGCGTGTAGCCCTTTTCGACCATGCGGTTGACGAAGTCTTCGTGCTTTTTCTGCTCGTCGGCGCTGGCCTTGGCGTTGAAAGAGATGACCGGCAGTAGATCCTCGGTGTTGGAGAACATCTTCTTCTCGATCACCGTGCGCAGCTTCTCGTAGCTGGTCCAGACCGGGTTCTTGCCCGCGTTGCTGGCCCGTGCGCGCAGCACGAAGTTGACGATCTCGTTGCGGAAGTCCTTGGGATTGGACAAGCCCGCCGGCTTCTCGATCTTTTCCAGTTCTGCGTTCAGCGCGGCGCGGTCGAAGATCTCGCCGGTGTCGGTGTCGCGGAACTCCTGATCCTGGATCCAGAAATCGGCGTAAGTGACATACCTGTCAAAGATGTTCTGGCCGTATTCGGAGTAAGACTCCAGGTAAGCCGTCTGGATTTCCTTGCCGATGAATTCCGCGTAGCGGGCTGACAGATGCTCCTTGATATAGGCAAGGTACTTCTGTTCGATCTCCGGCGGGAACTGCTCGCGTTCGATCTGCTGCTCCAGCACGTACATCAGGTGCACGGGGTTGGCGGCGATTTCGGTCGAATCGAAGTTGAAGACCTTGGAGATGATCTTGAAGGCGAAACGCGTCGACACGCCGGTCATGCCCTCGTCGACCCCGGCGTAATCCCGGTATTCCTGGTAGCTCTTGGCCTTGGGGTCGGTGTCCTTCAGGTTTTCGCCGTCGTAGATCTGCATCTTGCTGAAGACGCTTGAATTTTCGGGCTCCTTCAGCCGCGTCAGTACACTGAACTGGGACATCATCTTGAGCGTGCCCGGCGCGCAGATCGCGTCCTTGAGCGACGAGTTGCGAATCAGCTTCTCGTAGATCTTGACCTCTTCGGTCACACGCAGACAGTAAGGCACCTTGACGATGTAGATGCGGTCCAGGAACGCTTCGTTGTTCTTGTTGTTCTTGAACGCCTTCCACTCGCTCTCGTTCGAGTGCGCCATCACGATGCCGTCGAACGGGATCGCACCAAAACCCTCGGTGCCCTTGAAGTTGCCTTCCTGGGTGGCCGTGAGCAGCGGATGCAGCACCTTGATCGGCGCCTTGAACATCTCGACGAATTCCAGCAGCCCCTGGTTGGCCAGACACAGGCCGCCCGAGTAGCTGTAGGCGTCCGGGTCGTCCTGGGCAAAGGTTTCCAGCTTGCGAATGTCGATCTTGCCGACCAGCGAGGAGATGTCCTGGTTGTTCTCGTCGCCCGGTTCGGTCTTGGCGATTCCGGTTTGCTTCAAGATCGAGGGAAAGCGCTTGACGACCTTGAACTTGCGGATGTCGCCGCCGAATTCTTCCAGCCGCTTGACGGCCCAAGGCGACATGACCCGCTGCAGGTAGCGCGGAGCGATGTCATATTGCTGTTGCAGCAACGGCGCGTCTTCGGCGTTATTAAAGAGGCCGAGCGGCGATTCGTTCACCGGAGAACCCTTGATCGCGTAGAACGGCACCTGCTCCATCAGCAGCTTCAGGCGTTCGGCGATCGACGACTTGCCGCCGCCCACCGGCCCGAGCAGGTAAAGAATCTGTTTCTTTTCTTCCAGGCCCTGCGCCGCGTGGCGGAAGCACGACACGACCTGTTCGATCGGCTCTTCAAGGCCGTAGAAGTCCTTGAACGCCGGGTAGATGCGCACCATCTTGTTGCCGAAAATGCGCGAGAGGCGCTGGTCATGACGCGTGTCGATCACCTCAGGCTCACCAATCGCGGCGAGCATGCGTTCTGCGGCGGTGGCATACGCCATCTTGTCGCGCTTGCACAGATCGAGATACTCCTCCAGCGACATTTCTTCCTCACGCGTCTGCTCATACCGCGCCAGAAAATTACGGACTACATCCATGAAAACTCCTTGGGGTTGAGTGCAGCGTCACTGCGTTCGCTACACCACTTTAACGTACGTAGGCGTTTGTAAAAGTTCATCTGCTGTAAGCAAAAATCTGGCTTCACTGTAGGTGAACGGTAGATAAAAACAAGCGGGAGAAAGTTTCTAGGGGAAAGCGCGCGTGGACATGCGACTTTGTGCCGACATCACTTTTGTCTCATGAACGTCATCCAGCATGTGCGTCAATCGACGCTCCTTCCACGAATACGTCCATGACCTTGAGGTCCCGATCGAGTACCACCGCGTCGCCCCAGGCCCCGGCAGTCAGTCGACCACGGTCGGCCAGGCCCAGGTAGTCGGCGGCAAATGTGGAAACCCGGCGCGATGCGTCGGCGAGGTCCAGGCCCAATGTGTCCACCAGGTTTCGCAATGCCTGGTCCATCGTGAGCGCCGAGCCCGCCAAGGTACCGTCAGGCAGGCGCACGCCGCCCAGGCACTTGGTGACCTTGTGGCGGCCCAGGCTGTAATCGCCGTCGGGCATGCCCGCCGCCGAAGTGGAGTCGGTCACGCAGTACAGGTACGGGATGGCGCGCAAGGCAACTCGCAAAGCGCCTGGGTGCACGTGAAGCAGGTCCGGAATGATCTCGGCGTACTGCGCGTGGGCCAACGCCGCGCCTGCCATGCCGGGTTCCCGGTGGTGCAGTCCGGTCATGGCATTGAAAAGGTGGGTGAAGCCCCGCGCGCCTTGCGCCAGCGCCGCCACGCCCTGCTCGTAGCTGCCAAGTGTGTGGCCCAGCTGCACGCGGTACCCGGACGCGATCAACGACGCGATCACGCCAAGGTGGCCGTCGACTTCCGGTGCCAGTGTGATGAGGCGGATCGGGGCAATTGCATTCAGCCTGGCAATCTCCTGCGCCGCCACAGGCCGCGCGAAGTCCGGCTGCGCACCGAGCTTTCCGCTGTTGATGTACGGGCCTTCCAGGTGCACACCCAACACCCGGGCGATGCGGGGAATGCGCCGCTCGCACAGCTCGCGCACACCGGTGAAGGCAGTCTCCAGGTCGGCGACCGGTGCTGTCATCGTGGTGGCGAGCAGCGCTGTCGTCCCGCGGGTGGCGTGCTGCCGCGCCACGTGAACCAACGCATCGCCGCCTTCCATGATGTCGCGGCCGCCGCCGCCATGCACATGCAGGTCGATGAATCCAGGCAGTATGAGAGGCTGCATGAATTCACGCACCCGCGCGGATTCGATCGCCGTGCCCGAGATGTGGGCTACGCGGCCCCCGTCATCCAAAGAAAGGGTTCCCGTGAGGAATCCGTTCGGAGTGAGGATGGTGCCTTTCAGCTCCGTCATGCCAGATAGCATATCGTGTTGGCCGAGCCGGGGCGCGGCGCGGGTCCAATGGCTCCAGCTCGACCGTCGCACACCTCGCTAAACGATCAACCACAGGAAAACCCCATGCAAACAGCAAATGCTTCCGACCTCTCTTGCCTCGCCGTTCCGGACCTGCGCGGCCGGGTGGCACTGGTCACCGGCGCCAGCACCGGCATTGGCGCCGCGGTAGCGCGCGCGTTCGGCGCCCAAGGCATGAAAGTCGCCGTGCACTACAACCAGTCCGAGGGGCCAGCCGGCGAAGTCGCCAATGATGTCCGGCGCGCTGGCGGCGAGGCGCTCCTGGTCCAGGCCGACGTGCGCGACAGCGCGGCGATCCGGGAGTCGGTCAGGCAGGTGTTGTTGGCTTTCGGCCGCATCGACGTGTTGGTCAACAACGCCGGCGGGCTTGTGAAGCGAGTGCCGGTGGCGGAATTCACGGACGAGCTGTTCGACGAGGTGCTGCACATCAACGCACGCTCGATGCTGGCCTATTGCCGCGAGGTCGTACCGGGCATGCGCCAGCAGGGCGCCGGCGGCAGCATCATCAATGTGACCTCCGTGGCGGCCCGGCACGGCGGTGGCCCGGGTGCTTTCCTCTACGCCGGCTCGAAAGGTTTCGTCAGCACCGCCACACGCGGACTGGCGAAGGAGCTGGTCGGCGATCGGATCCGGGTCAACGCGGTGGCCCCGGGCGTGATCACGACGCCGTTCCACGACCGCTATTCGACGCCGCAGATGCTTGAATCGTTCAAGGCCACCATCCCGATGGCACGCATCGGTTCCGCCGATGAATGTGTCGGCGCCTTCCTGTATTTCGCCTCGGAAACGCTCTCCGGCTACGTGACCGGCCAGATCATCGACGTGAACGGCGGACAGTACATGCCGTAGCAGCCGGCGGTCGGCGTCAAGCCCGTGTGGCTCTCACGCCTGTTCCTTGATGGTGACGCGCCATAGCGTGCGCGGGTCGCTCAGGTCGGTCAAGGGAGCGGCGTGCAGCAGTTGCGCGTTGTCCCAGACGATCACGTCGGCAACGCTGTAGTTGTGCACCTGGCGATATTTTTCCTGTGTCGCGTGGGCTTTCAGCTCGTCCAACAGGCGCAGCGCCTGCGCGTCTGGCATTCCCTCGATCCCGAAAGAGCTGCCCGACACGGCATAAAGTGATTTCACGCCCGTGCGCGGGTGAGGACGCACCAGCGGGTGATGAACCCAATGAACCTTGGTCTTCTGGTCGTCGTTCAGCACCGAAGCGACCGTGCGCGATGATTCGTCCAGGTTGTCCCGATTGCCGTAGTGATGGCGCACGACCAATCCGTCGATGCGCTGCTTGGTCTGGGCAGGCAGATCGGCGTAAGCGCGGGTCTGGTTGGCAAAGGTGGTGCCCGAGCGACCGCGCGGCACCTGGATGGCAAACAGGATCGTGCAGCGCGCCGGCACCTCGAGATACGAGTAGTCGGTATGGAAATAGGTGCCGGCGTCGAGCAATCCGATCGGTTTGCCGTCTCGCGAAACATTGGAGAGGATCAGGATGTTGGGATCCACCGGGTGATGGTAGGTGTCGATCACGTGCGGCTCCGGGCGCCCCCACCGGCGCGAAAAGCCGACGAACTGCGAAACGGACAACGTTTGCCGAGGCATCACGATGAAGCAATGCTCGTGCAGTGCTTCTTCCATTCGGCTGAAGTCCGCATCCGCCAGCGGCTGCGAAAGGTCCGCGCCCTGCACAATGGCACCGGCAACGTCGGACAGCGGCTCGACCTTCAACATGAGCCGCTTGCTACAGGCCGCCTGCCAGGAAGCCGCCGCCATCCAGTTCGATCCTGGTGTTCCATGACCGCCTACTTAACGAGTTCTGGCGCAATGAGCCTCGGCAGGAAAAGCGCGATGTCCGGCCAGATGATCAGTGCCAACAGCACGAGCAGCATCGGCACGAGCATGATCATGGTGTCCTTCAGGGCGTATCGCAAGCGCACCTTGGCAACCGAGCAGGCAATCATCAGGCACAGGCCATATGGCGGCGTGACCAATCCGAACGCCAGGGCCACGATGCCGACGATGGCGAACTGAATCGGGTGCATGCTGACCGAACGGGCGAGCGGCTCGAGGGTGGTGCCGACAATGATGATCGCCGGAATGGCGTCGAGGAAGCAACCCACCACCAGGAAGCAGAAAGCGATAAAGAGCCCGACACCGATAATTCCCAGGCCCCACGACGTCACGTTTGCCAGCAACGCCTGCGGGATCTGATAGTAGGCCAGCAGCCAGCCGAACGCGGACGCCGTACCCACGCAGAACAATGCGATGGCCGACAGCCGGCCGGTTTCCAGCAGCGCCGTGTACAAGTGCTTCAGGTCCATTTCGCGATAGACCATCATTGAGAGGACCGCGGCATAGATCACCGCGATGGCGGCCGACTCGGTGGGAGTGAACCAGCCGAGCAGGATGCCACCGACGATGATGAAAGGCGTCATCAACGCGGGGATCGACTCGAACATGGACAGGAAGAACTCCTTGAAAGTCGCCCGCGGGTAAACGGGATACTTGCGCCGCACCGCGTACACATGCACGGTCACCATCTGGGCGCCCGCGATCAGCAGGCCCGGGATGATGCCGGCCAGGTAGAGCGCGCCGATCGATGTGGAGATGACGCCGCCCCACACCACCATCAGGATCGATGGCGGAATGATGACCGCGAGGACCGCCGACACCGCGGTGATCGCGATTGAAAAGGACAGGTCGTAACCCTCCTTGGTCTGCGCATCGATGAAGATCTTGCTCTGGCTCGCGGCGTCCGCCGTGGAGGAGCCGGATATGCCGGCGAAGAACACCGAGAGCACCACGTTGATCTGCGCCAGCGCACCCGGCATGCTGCCCACCATCGTGCGCGACAGCTTCACCAACCTGTTGGTGATGCCGCCGATGCCCATCAGGTTGGCGGTCAACAGGAAAAACGGCACCGCCAGCAGGATGAAGGAGTTGTAGGCCTTGAACGTCTCGTTGAAGAGAACCATGGGCGACAGGCGCGGCTCGAAAAGTAGCGAGGGTAGGCATGCCAGGCCCAGCGCGAACGCGACCGGCACCCGCGCCACCAGCAGGAAGGCGAAGGTGCCGAACAACAGCAAAGCCGCCATCGACGGTGTGAGTGCCGCCTGGGTCATGAGATCTCCGGCGAGAACAACAGGCGCAGGTCCCGGACAAAGGCCTCACCGAGAAAAAGCAGCCAGGTCAGCCCTGCGACCGGCCAGGCCAGAAAGATGAATGGCATGGGTAGTTCGGCCAGCTCCGACTCCTGGTTCCAGCCGAACCTTACGAATTGCATGCCCCAGTACACGAACACCAATGCGAAGACGAGCACAAAGAGATTGGAGACGATGCGCAGCCGTGCCGCCCCGCGCGGCGACAGCTCGGGCCAAACATCGACATCAAAGTGAGTTCCCTCCCGCACCGCGATCATGGCGCCGAGCATCACCATCCAGATGAACAGGAAGCGCGACAGCTCCTCGGTCCAGATGTAGGAGGGAATCAGGCCGGTGTATCGCGAGAGCACCTGCATCGTGACCGGCACGATGAGAATGGCCACGGTAGCCACCAGCAGCCAGGTCAGCAGCTGGTGGTAGAAAACAATCAACCTTTTCATCGGGTTGCCGGTCCTTAGGGTCGGGTGTCGGCGGTTGCCGGCAACAAAACGCCTTTCCGGAAACTCCCGGAAAGGCGCGCTGGTTTCAAGAACAGCTACTTGATCGCGAGAATCTTGGCGTGGATCGCCTCGGCGCCGATTTCCTTGGCGTAAGCGGCCATCACGGGGTCGACCAGGCTTTGCATCTTGGCGCGCTCAGTGAACGGGATGCGCTTAAGCTTGCCGGCCTTTTCCAAAGCCTCGATCTTGGCGCTGTCTTCGCTTGACTCGATCTGCCGGCCGTAGGTACCCGCTTCCTTGCCGGCCCGGATGATTGCCGCCTGCAAGTCAGGCGGCAGCTTGGCGAAGGTCTTGCCCGAAAAGCATAACGGACGGATGGTGATGGCGTGTTCGGTCAGGTTCAGGTTGGGACCGACCTCGAAGAACTTCATCTGCTCCACGCCGGCAGCTTCGTTCTCGCCCGCGGCGATGACGCCGTTCTGGATGGCGTTGTAGACCTCGTTGTAGGCGATGACGGTGGGGGACATGCCCACGGCCGTAAACGTGCGGCTCCAGATGGGCGCGCCTTGCACCCGCACCTTCAGGCCCTTCATCTCAGCCAGGTTCCTCACGGGCTTGTTGGCAAAGATATTGCGCGTGCCGCCACCGGCGTAACCGATCAGCATGACTTCTGCCTTCTGCGCAACCTCGTCGGCGATGGGCTTGAGCACATCTGCGTCGAGCACCTTGTTCCAGTGCGCCAGGTCGCGGAACAGGAAAGGCGCATCGATGAACGGCGCCGCCTTGGAGAACGTGGACATATGGGCTGGCGACACGATGCCGTAATCGACCGAAATGCCCTGGTTCATGTACGCAAAATAGTCCTTCTCCAGGCCCAACGTGCTGTTGCGGTGCAACACGAAATTGATCGGCTTGCCATAGTATTTCTTGACCAGTTCCTCGAACTTCAACAGCGACTTGTTGAAAGCGTGATCGTCGTTGAACTGCACCGCGCCATGCAGCGTGATGACCTGCTGCGATGCAGCCGGCATGGAGAACGCCGCCAGGGCCAGCGAGGCCATGAGAGCGCGACACCAGACACCGAAAACCGATTTGCTCATGTCTTCTCCTTGTGCGGAACCAGCGGGGCGCCAGCCTGACCGAGAGCAATATAGAGCCATCTACCGGGCGCGTCAAAGGCGTAAACGCGCAGGGATCACATGGTCCTACAGATTGCATGGATCACGCGAACCTCGTCGCGATCGTCGTCCACACTCATGCGGAAGTCAGTTGCTCTCCGGCTCGGTCCATATCCTAGGGAAAGTCCTAGGTATGGGTCTCTTGAACTGGTTATTTTTTATAACAATAATCCACGCACTTGGCAAACCCCCATGACCCACAAAGACATTCGACTTGAAGTCAGTGACGGTGTCGCCATCGTGCGGCTGAGCCGCCCGGCGAAGCGCAACGCGCTGAATGACAACCTGATTCTGAGCGTTCGCCAGATTTTCGAAACCCTGCCTGACAGCGTACGCGGCATCGTGCTCGACGGTGACGGCGATCATTTCTGCGCCGGCCTGGATCTGTCCGAGCTCAAGGAGCGGGATGCCGGCGCCGGCTTGCATCACTCGCGCATGTGGCACGCGGCGCTGGATTGCGTTCAGTACGCGTCGGCTCCCGTGATAGCGTCGCTGCATGGCGCGGTGGTCGGCGGAGGGCTCGAGCTGGCAAGCGCCTGCCACATCCGTGTGGCCGATGAAACCACGTTCTATGCGCTGCCCGAGGGCTCGCGCGGCATCTTCGTCGGCGGCGGCGGCGCAGTGCGCATTCCCCGCCTGATCGGGGCCGCGCGCATGGCCGACATGATGTTCACTGGCCGTGTCTATAACGCGCAGGAAGGCGAACGCGTTGGCTTTGCCCAGTATCTTGTTGCCAAAGGTCAAGCGTTCAACAAAGCGCTGGAACTGGCTCATCGTGTGGCGCAGAACGCGCCGTTGACCAACTATGCGCTGGTGCACGCCCTGCCCCGCATTGCCGAGCAGCCCGCCGACCAGGGTTTCCTCACCGAGGCCCTGATGGCCGCCATTGCCCAGAGCGCCCCCGAAGCCAAGACCCGCGTGAAGGACTTCCTGGAAGGCCGTGCCAACAAGGTCAAGAGGGCCTGAAGCCATGAATGCCACTACTGCGAAATACCGTTCACTCAAGTTCGGCGTTACCCGCGTGACGTTGCGCGACGGCGCAGACGGCGTGCGCTACATGAAGGCGGAACAACCGCTGGACGACCACGCGCAGCGCATGACCGATCGGCTGGTGCACTGGGCCGAAGCCGCGCCCGATCGCACTTTCATGGCCCGGCGCAACAGAAACGTCGACGGCAGCACCGGTGACTGGCGGCACATTTCGTACCGGGAAGCGCTGGACGCCGCCCGCCGTATCGGTCAGGGCTTGATCGACCGGGGCCTGAGCGTCGACCGGCCGGTGGCGATACTGAGCGAGAACGGGCTGGAGCATGCGTTGCTGGCCTTGGGTTGCATCTACGCCGGGGTGCCCTACTGCTCGGTCTCGCCGGCCTACTCCACCATCAGCCAGGACTTCGAAAAGCTGCGCCATGTGCTGCAAACGCTGACGCCCGGCCTGGTGTTTGCGGCAGACGGGGCTCGCTACGGGAAAGCAATAGCCGCCGCCGTGGCGCAGGATGTCGAGGTCGTGCTCGCCGATGGAACACTCGACGGACGAGAGACAACCCCATTCGCGTCCTTGCTGGCAACCCAGGCGACGTCATCGGTCGAGTCAGCCATGCAGGCCACCGGACCCGACACCATCGTGAAGTTCCTGTTCACCTCGGGCTCGACCAAGCTGCCCAAGGCGGTGATCAACACCCACGGCATGTGGTGCGCCAACCAGCAGCAGATGCGCCACTCCATGCCGGTGCTGGCCCAGGAGGCGCCCGTGCTGGTGGACTGGCTGCCATGGAACCACACCTTCGGCGGCAACCACGACTTCGGCCTGAACATCTACAACGGCGGCACGCTCTACATCGACGATGGCAAGCCCGTGCCCGCGCTCATCGGCGAGACCCTGCGCAACCTGCGCGAGATCGCACCAACCGTCTATTTCAATGTACCGACCGGATTCGAGGCGATCGCCAACGCGATGAAGACCGACGAAGCACTGCGCCGCAATCTGCTGTCGCGGGTCAAGATGTTCTTCTACGCCGGCGCCGCCTTGGCGCAGCCGGTATGGGACACCTTGCATGAGGTGCAGGAACAGGAAGTCGGCGAGCGCATCGTGATGGGCACCGGCCTGGGGATGACCGAGTCCTCGCCCTTTGCCATCTTCATCACCAACCCGGATGTGAAGTCGGGCTACCTCGGTGTGCCCACGCCCGGCCTTGAACTCAAACTCGTGCCCTGCCAGGGCAAGACCGAGGTGCGCTATCGCGGTCCGAACATCACGCCTGGCTACTGGCGCGCGCCGCAAGCCACTGCGGAGGCTTTCGACGAGGAAGGCTTCTTCTGCACCGGCGACGCAGTGCTGTGGATCGACGAGAGCGACGTGCACCAGGGC